>NZ_LSJI01000092.1 GCF_001557235.1 Phenylobacterium sp. CCH9-H3
CGGATCCAGTTCGCCGTCTATCACACGGTGCATTTCAAGGATCAGATCCTGGTCCGCGAGGGCGGGCCGGTCTTCGACCTCTTGAACGGCTCGGCGGCCGGCAACGGCGGCGGCCAGCCGCGGCACGAGGTGGAAACCCAGGCTGGGATCACCCGCAACGGCCTAGGCGCGCGGCTCAGCGCCACCTGGCAGAGCGCCACCACGGTGGAAGCGCCCGCCTCCTCCCCCACCGGCGACCTGCGCTTCGGCGACATCGCCCGCGTGGACCTGCGCCTGTTCGCCAACCTGGGCGCCAACCGCGAGCTGGTGGCCAAGCACCCCTGGATGCGCGGCTCCCGCGTCACCTTCTCGGTGACCAACATCTTCGATGCGCGGCAGAGTGTGCGGGACATGAGCGGGCGCACGCCGGCCGGCTATCTGGCGGACGAGCTGGACCCGACGGGGCGGGTGGTGAGCATCGGGTTCAGGAAGCTGTTCTTCTGAGGCCGCTCGGATCGATCCGGATTGCCGACAGGGGCCAGCGCTGCACATGCTCTGGTCCCCGCCGGGACGGAGACCGACATGACAGCTGCGAGCGCGCTGCCGACGCTTGAAGGCGGCTGCATCTGTGGAAAGCTGCGCTACGAGGTGCTGGAGCCGCAGATCGTCCTGATGTGCCACTGCCGGAACTGCCAGCGGCGGACCGGCAGCGCCTTCAATGTCTCGATGCTCACGCTCCGGAAGGACTTCCGGGTGACCGCGGGCGAGACGACCTCGCGGGAACTGCCGGGCGGAAGCGGCGCCCTGCATCGGCAGCACTTCTGCCCGGAGTGCCTGACGCGGACCCACACCGAGATGCTGGCGCACCCCGACATCATCAACGTGAGGGTGGGCACCCTGGACGACCCGCGGATCGCCAGGCCCATCGCGCAGATGTGGACGAGCCTGGCCCTACCCTGGGCGGTCGCGCCCGACATTCAGGCGTTCGACGAAAACCCCGACGACGTGCCTGCCCTTGCGGCCGCCTGGCGTTCTACGTTCGTCGGCGCGCCTGCATAGCCGTTCGCAGGAGCGGCCGGGCAATTGGCGGACAAGTTGGACCCAGGCGCGCGGATGTCCCGCCTTCGAAGCGGCAATTTCGGGCTAGGCGACGTCATTGAACTTTGGGACGGAAGCGGCATATACCTCAAGCATGAAGGTCAATTCGCCCCAATCGCTGGCGCTGGGTCGCAAGGTGTTGCGGGAGCACGGCTCGTGGGCGGCGGTGAACAAGGCCAGCCACCGGCGGGATGACGGCATCACCGTCGTGCCCCGCAAGCGCGAGCCGGACGCGGGACCCCGCGCAGCCACCAAGAAATAGGTGACCATCGGTTTCAACGTCGTTCTGGCGCTGTTCATCCTAGCGCCGGGCTTCGGCGTTGCGATGGGTCTCTGGGCGGCGTCTCCGCACAAGACGTTCCGACCCGCAGCCCCGCCGACGACCTCGACGATCACGCTTGCCGTCGTGGCGATCGGAGCGTTGCTCGCCCACATCGCCGGCGCAACGGCGTTCGGCGCCGCGGGCGAGCTCCTCCGCGCGGCTTGTGATCGCGGTGACGTCTGCTGGATCGATGCCGAGCCCAATCCATATCTAGTGATCCTTGAGGCCGGGGCGGAAACACCCAACGTCAACAGCCTGGAGATCGGCTGGACGCTCGTCGCCCTGGGATTACTGACCTTAGCTGCCAATCTCGCCACACGATGGGTGGTCGGCCGCGGGTCCTTCGACCGGCTTCTATACGGCTGGATGTCGGAACTTATCCGAAGCTCCGCGCCGGACAATCGCTACGCTGTCGCCTACGTCCTCACGGCTTTGGAGAAAGATGAACACTACGTCGGCTACCAGGGCCTGCTCGACGACGTGACCCTCGGCCCAGACAAGGAGGTCATCTCGGTTGTCCTTAGTGAGGTCTCCCCCTTCTACGTGAGGCTCGGCCCAGACAAGCTCGAGCGCCTCTACGCCGAGAAGGAGACACCGATCCCGCAAATGCACTTCGCGAAGGACGAGATCAGGAATCTCGCCTTCGAGGTGGTCGAAACCGAAGCCGACGAACAGGACGACGACGCCCCAATGGCCGTGCCGACCGTCCATTGACCGCAGCCGCCGCGACCGGTGGGGCGGCGTGGGGAACGGAGCGTCTTGCACCTCCAACCCGCCGCCGATCATTCCCTGCCCACGTCGCTCGCAAGTAACGGCCAGCGCCAGCGTCACTTCGCCACTGAGGGCAAGCACCATCGCCTCACACCCCCTCCCCGCCTCCACATCCCGATGCTAGGATAGAAAAAACGGTATCGAAACCGGCGGATTGAGGGAGGATGGGATGGCGGATTTCGGTGGCGCGGAGCTCGACGCGTTCCGGCTGGAGGCGCGGGACTGGCTGGAGGCGAACTATCCGCCGTCGCTGCGGGCGGACCCGGAGGCGGGGCCGCGGATGATCGCGGGCGGGGTGAAGCCGACGGGCGATCACCTGGTCTGGAAACAGCGCATGGCCGACAAGGGCTGGGGCGCGCCCACCTGGCCCAAGGAATATGGCGCCGGCGGGCTGACGGCGGCGCAGGCGCGGGTGCTGAACCAGGAAATGGACCGGATCGGCGCCTATAACCCCATGGCGGGGATGGGCACGTCGATGTTCGGCCCGACGCTGCTGGAATACGGCACCGAGGACCAGAAGCGCCGGCACGTGCCGCCGATCGTGCGGGGGGAGATCCGCTGGTGCCAGGGCTATTCCGAGCCGGGGGCGGGCAGCGACCTGGCCAGCCTGACCACCAAGTGCGAAGACGCCGGCGACCATTGGAAAGTGAACGGCCAGAAGATCTGGACCAGCGGGGCGCAATATGCCGACTGGTGCTTTTGCCTTGTCAGAACGGATACCACGAAGAAGCATGAGGGCATAAGTTTTGTTCTCATCGACATGCACCAGCCGGGCGTCGAAGTCCGGCCGATCCGGCTGATCGCCGGGTCTTCACCTTTCTGCGAGACGTTCTTTACCGACGCGCGGGTGGAGAAGAACGACATGCTGGGGCCGCTGAACGGCGGCTGGACGGTGGGCAAGCGCCTGTTGCAGCACGAGCGGTCGGGCCAGGGCGGCGGGCGGATGACCGGCGGGGCCGACATCGCCGAGCTGGCCAAGCGCTATGTCGGCGTGGACGAGAAGGGCCGGATCGCCGATTCCGACCTGCGCACCCGGGTGGTGAAGAACCGGATGGACGCGCGGGCCCACGCCCTGACCCTCGAGCGGGCGCGGCTGGAATCGAACGGCAATGTGAACCCCTCAGCCGCCACCTCGATCATGAAGAACTCCGGCACCTGGATCGGGCAGGAGCGGGCCGAGCTGCTGCTGGAGATCATGGGTCACCAGGGGCTGGGCTGGGAGGGCGACGCCTTCGCCAAGGACGAGCTGGAGGCCGTGCGGTCGTGGCTGTCGGGCAAGGCCTGGACCATCTTCGGCGGCAGCCAGGAGGTGCAGTCGAACATCGTCTCGAAGCGGATTCTCGGGCTGCCGGATACGACGCAGGCGGGGTAGAACAACAGTCGCACCCAATCGGCGTCGGCAATTTCGGCCAGGCCGGTCGGGTCCCCCGGATCGACCCCGGGTCGACCGTGGGATGACGGTTTAGATTTTGAACAAGGATCATTGAGAATGGCCGATTTTGGCGGAACCGACCTGGAGGCCTTCCGCAAGGAAGTCCGGGAATGGGTGGAGGCGAATTTCCCCGCCTCGCTCAAGGGCAAGCCCAACCCGATGGCGCGCGAGGAGCGCGGATCGGACCCGACGCCGGACCAGGAAGCCTGGCGCAAGGCGGTGGGCGCCAAGGGGTGGGGCACGCCCACCTGGCCCAAGGAATACGGCGGCGGCGGGCTTTCCGGCGCCCAGGCGCGGATCGTGCAGGGCGAGTTCGCCCGGGCCGGCGCCTATAACCCCATCGGCGGCATGGGCGTGATGATGTTCGGCCCCACGCTGCTGGAATACGGCACCGAGGCGCAGAAGCAGGAGCACATCCCGCCGATCTGCCGCGGCGAGATCGCCTGGTGCCAGGGCTTTTCCGAACCGGGCGCCGGCTCGGACCTGGCCAGTCTTCAGACCAAGGCCGAGGACAAGGGCGACCACTTCATCATCAACGGCCAGAAGATCTGGACCAGCGGCGCGCAATGGGCGGACTGGTGCTTCTGCCTCGTGCGGACGGATACGTCCAAGAAGCACGAGGGCATCTCGTTCGTCCTGTTCACGATGCACCAGCCGGGCGTGGAAGTGCGTCCGATCCCGCTGATCGCCGGCTCGTCGCCGTTCTGCGAGACGTTCTTCACCGACGCGCGGGCCGAGAAGAAGGACCTGGTGGGGCCGCTGAACGGCGGCTGGACCATCGCCAAGCGCCTGCTGCAGCACGAGCGCAACGGCCTGACGGGCGCGGGCGGCGGCCTGGGCTCGGGCGGCAAGCCGATCGAGGCCCTGGCCAAGGAGTATGTGGGCCTGGACGAGGACGGTCGCCTGGCCGACCACGACCTGCGCACCCGCCTGGTCACCAACGCCATGAACATGCGGGCCTTCCAGCAGACCGCGGTGCGGGCGATGGTGGAAGCCAAGGGCAACGCCAGCCCCTCGGCCGCCACCTCGATCATGAAGAACGCCGGCACCCAGCTGATCCAGGAACGCCACGAGATGGCGCTGGAGATCATGGGGCACCAGGGCCTGGGCTGGGAGGGCGAGGCCTTCAAGCCCGACGAGCTGGCCGCCGTGCGCGCCTGGCTGTTCGGCAAGGCCTTCACGATCTTCGGCGGCAGCCAGGAGGTTCAGTCGAACATCGTCTCCAAGCGCATCCTGGGCTTGCCTGACCTTACGCAATCGAAGTGAGAGTGCGGGCCGATAGCCCGCGCGATCCGATCATTTGAAACACGCGAACGAATTTCACGAGGAACCAAGATGGCCGTTCTGACCGAAGAACAGAGCATGCTGCGTGACGCGGCCAAGAGCTGGGTGCAGGAGAAGAGCCCCGTCACCGCCTTCCGCAAGATGCGCGATAGCGGGGCCGAGCTGGGCTATGACGTCGCCGCCTGGAACGAGATGGCGGAAATGGGCTGGGCGGGGGTGATCATCCCCGAGGAGTACGGCGGCTCGAACTTCGGCTACCTGTCGCTGGGCCTGGTCCTGGAAGAGCTGGGCCGGACCCTGACCGCCTCGCCGCTGATCGCCTCGGGCCTGGCCGGCGCCTCGGCCCTGATCCTGGGCGGGTCGGACGCCCAGAAGAGCGAGTGGCTGCCGAAGATCGCCGACGGCTCGGCCGTGGCCGCCCTGGCGGTCGACGAGGGCCCGCACCACCGGCCGGACAAGGTCGAGGCCACGGTCTCGGGCGGCAAGCTGACCGGCAAGAAGACCTTCGTCATCGAAGGCATGGCGGCCAACGTCTTCGTCGTCTCGGCCAAGGAAGGCGGCCAGATCGAGCTCTATCTGGTCAAGGCCGACGACGCCGGGGTGAAGCGCAGCAAGCTCAGCCTGGCCGACAGCCGCGGCGCGGCGAACGTCGAGTTCAACGGCGCGGCGGCCGAGAAGCTGACCGGCGGCGCGGACCTGCTGGAAAAGGTGCTGGACCGCGCCCGCGCGGGGCTGGCCGCCGAGATGCTGGGCGCGGCGACCCAGGCGTTCGAGATCACGCTGGACTACCTGAAGACCCGCGTGCAGTTCGGCCAGGTGATCGGCAGCTTCCAGGCCCTGCAGCACCGCGCGGCCAAGATGTTCACCGAGCTGGAACTGGCCCGCTCGGCGGTGGAAGCCGCCCTCACCGCCATCGACAACGACGCCCCGGACGTGCCGGAACTGGTGTCGCTGTCCAAGGCCAAGATGGGCGACACCTTCCACCTCGTCTCGAACGAGATGGTCCAGATGCACGGCGGCATCGGCATGACCGACGCCCACGACGCCGGCTTCTACCTGAAGCGCGCCCGGGCCGCGGAAGCCGCCTTCGGCAACCAAGCCTTCCACCGCGACCGCTACGCCCGGATCAACGGCTACTGAGCGGCTGACGGTTCAGGACCGAGACGACGCAAACCCCGTCGGTCGAGAGGCCGGCGGGGTTTTTCGTTGGGCGCGGCCAAGGCAGCCGTCACCACGATGTTGCGCAATAAGATAGTCAACGCTACCCTTGTTCGGACGGTAGCGGCCGGGCGTTCCGACATATCTCCGGTGGCGAGACGACGGGAGGGGCGGTGGCCGTGACGGATGCTGTCGAAGCGCGCGGCGAGGTTCTGGACGTCGCCGCTCTGCCGAGCCTGCGGTCGCTGGGCTACGACGGTGGCCGCGAGGCCCTCCAGCGGTTCTGCGCCCGCGCGTTTGCGCCCGACGCGCCGCGCTTCCTTCAGCACGACGGCGGCGTGCTCGTTGTATTCCGCCAGGCGGACCTGAGGGCGTTGGCGGCGGCGCCGGACGTCGCGACGCTCGCCCCGAACCAGCTCTTTCCCGGTGTGCTGCGCGACAGCGTTCCGAAGGTGAAGCCGGTGGGCTATGCGCTGGCCGACCTCATCAAGAACCAGCTCTTCACGTCCAACCCGCCGTTGAACCCGGCCCTGCGCCGCGTGTTGCTGAACCAGATCGGGCCGAAGCAGACGGCGGCCCACGCGGGCATGGCCCGGGAGCTCGCGGCGCACATCCTGGAGGGGCTGCCGGACGGTCGCCCCGTGGACCTCGTGCAGGACATCGCCGAGCCGCTGATCGGCCGCTACTGGGGGCGGCTGGCCGGCCTGACCGACGACGAGGCGCTGGAGGCGGCGGCCCAGGCGCGCAACATGACGCCCATGCTGTTTCTCAGGCCTTCGGCCGAGTCGATCGAAGCGGCGGACAGGGCGGCCCAGGCCTACCGGTCGGCGGTCGAAGGGCCGGTCATGCGGAGCCTGGCAGGCGGCGCGTGCCCGTTCGTCGAAGGCGTCGCGAAGGATCTGGCCGCGGTCGAGATCGCCGACGACCTCGACTACGCCGGCTATGTCCCGAAGTCGGCGGGCGCCTTCCTGGCGGGAAACCTGTTCGACGGCTTCCACACCGCGGCGCTGGCGGCGACCAACACGCTCTATGCGCTGGCTTCGCGGCCGGCGGTCTGGGACCAACTGCGCGCGGCGGCGGACCTGGTCGCCGCCGCGGTCTCGGAGGCGCTGCGGCTGGAGCCTCCCGTGATCCACCTCACCCGGCGCGCCAGCGCGGAGGTCGCGCTCGACGGCGTCCGGATTCCGGGCGGAACGCCCATCCTGATGATGTGGGGCGCCGCGAACCGCGATCCGGCGGCGTTCTCCGAGCCCGAGGCGTTCGACCTGGGCCGCTCGCAGCAGGGGACCACCACCTTCGGCGGCGGCGCTCACATATGCCCGGGCCGCTTCGCGGCGACGCTGCTGGCGAAAAGCCTCGTCGAAGCGCTGCTGGAGGCGGGTGCGGAGGTGCAGCTCGCGGACGCGCACGGATCGTGGATCGACAACCACGCCATGTGCCAGCTGCGGCGCCTGCCGATCGTGCTGCGAAGAGGGCACGCCGGCTAGGCGACGCGTTAGGACGTTTGATCCCCGTCAGTCAGCGCCGGCTGGACAACCCCCTCAGCCACTACAGCGTCCACCGCCGCGACGAGCCCCGCCCGCAGGTGCTCAGCCTCGTCGAGCCCTGCTGTCGCCCGGGTCTGGCGTGAGGGGCGTGGTTCAGAGCGCCTTAAATCGACGGCCGGAGTTTGCCGCCGGACCAGATCAGGTGCTGTCGTCGCAGACGCCGAGAGGCTCGACAGGTGTGCAGGCCGGCTTGCGGCCGGAGACTCCTGTCGCGCAGCCGAAGACATAGCGGCGAAACTCGACCTCCAAGCCTTCCGCCGCGAGCATGTCGGCGAAGGCGCGGGCGTCACCGAAGTTGGTGGCATAGGCGCCGATCATAGCGAAATCCTGGGCGCCGCGCAGGAACAGGCGCTCGATCAGCGGCAGCACGCGGGTCAGGTGGAAGCGGTACAACGGCCGTAAAAGCCAGCCACGCGGATCGGAAGCCTCGATCATCGAGAAGCCGCCGCCGGGCTTCAGGACGCGGGCGACCATGGCGGCCAGGCGCCGGAGCTGGCCATGATCGAAGGTCTTGAGGCCGAAGGTCGAGATGATGAAGTCGGCGCCGCCGGACGGCAGATCGCTGGCCAGGACGTCATCGCGGATGAACATGATGCGCTCCGCCCGCTCGCGATGGAGCCGTTCCATGGCCCGGCGGTGCATGCCCTCGGAAATGTCGACGGCGACGATGCGGCCGATGGCGGAATGGCCGCGAAGCAGGTGACCCCAGGCCTCGCCTGTGCCGGCCATCAGGTCATAGCCTTCCGCGCCGGCAACCGGCGCGGGCAGGGCCGCCACGCATTGGCGGCGCCAGCGCTCGGTGAATCCGAACGAGCAGAGATAACTGAAGGCGATGTATCGATCGGAACAGCGGTCAAAGACGTCTTTTACGAACGCAGGATCGTAGATCCCCTGCCCCGAAACACCGTCGCCGATCGCATTCATCGTGGAACTATGAAGGCGGTCGGGCGGGATTTGGAAGGCGCGTTTGTTCGGCGATCCGGCGAAGGGCTTGTGGCGCATCCCGCGCGTTCCGACGAAGCTGACATCAGCAAGCGGAGCGGGAGCCTGGGCATGACGGCGTACTTGGTGCTCGATCTGAAGGTGAATGACCTGCGGGATTTCCTGCCGTACGTCGAGGCCATCCCGGCGTTCATCGCCAAGCACGGCGGGCGATACCTTTCCAAGGGCGCAGATCCCGTCGTCATGGAGGGTGACTGGTCGCCCCAGCGGCTGGTGATCCTGGAGTTCCCCTCGCGAGGCCACGCCCAGGCGTTCCTGGCCGATCCCGAGGCGCAGGACCTATTCGCGCGGCGCCATCGCTCCACGATCAGCCGCCTCGTGCTGGTGGACGGGGAGATTTGAGCGCGCGTTGATGGCGTTGGGCACGCCAGCCGCTCGTGTCCTTAAGTCCATGGCCAGAGTTTGCCTGCCGGACCAGGCGTCTCAAGGCCCGGCCCACAGGGCCGGCCGCGGAGCGGCGCGCCGGAGGCGCGGCCTTGACACGCCTGGTCCGGCAGGCTCGCAATCCACCATGGACTTAAGGGTGGGAGGCATCCTGAAGGATGCTCGGGCGTAGGCGGCCACATATCGACATGCGAGCGCGCTTCGTCGCCGGCGCCGCGGTCGTCCTGGGACTTGGTGCGCTGACCTGGGCGCTGACAGCGCACCGGCCGCTCTTCGAACCCGAAGTCGCGCTCATATTCGAGATCCTCAACCGCCGGCAGACCTATGAACCCGAGGACTACGGATTTGCGGTGGCGATCACCGGGGTGACGACCTTCACGAGTTTCGCGGCCTTGGCTTGGTCCCTGCTCGCCGCGCCTGGCGAAAATCGCCGGATCGATCGCCTTCTCGCCCGGAAGGAGATGATGCGCGAGCGGCGGACAGCGCGCCCTCCCCGCGTCGCGGTCCCCCGTTCCCATAGGGGGAGGACCGGACGCATCGCCCGTCAGGCCTTGGCGTCGAGGTCGACCTTGAGTTCGCGGGGCCAGTGGCGGAGCTGGGCGGCGAGATCGAGGAAGGCCTTCGCGTCCTTGGCGGCGGCGAGAGGCACGCAGGCTTCGTCCAGCATGGGGAGCAGGCCGGCCTTGTCGAGCAGCAACTCGGCCGCGGCGCTGTAGCCGATGAACTTGCAATGGCCGAAGGCGTCGTGGACGAAGTCGCGCGCCGCGCCGTCTCCGGCGAGAAGCGCCGCGCCCTCGGGCGAGGCCAGCACGGCCACGACGTCGAACAGCACCGAGGGGCCGCCGTCGATCTTCTGCTTGGCGGGGACCAGCGCGCCGTCGGAGAGAACGGCGCCGGCGATCTTGGGCGCGATAACCTCCACCACGGCGCCCGCCTTGACGGCGGCCTTGGACAGGGCGTCGAAGAGGCCGGCGTCCGCGCCGTCGGTGAGGAGGACGCCGAGCTTGCGGCCCTGAAGCCCCGGCGGGCCCCGGTGGACGATACTGAGCGCCGGCGAGGGCGGCAGGTCTTCGCGAGTGGGGCGCGCGGCCTGGGCCGGCGCGGGCAGTTCGAGCAGGCCGAGACCATCGGCGACCGTGGCGGCGAGGCCATCGTCGATGTTGCGCAGGTGAGAGACCACGCGGGCGCGGATGTCGGGCCGCTCGCACTTGCTGAGCTCGAAGGTCAGCGCATCGCCGATGTGCTTCTGCTCGATCGCGGTCTGACTGACGAAGAACTGCCGGGCCTGGCTGTAGTGGTCGGCGAAGCTCTCCGGCCGCAGCCGGACCTTGGGGCCTTCCGGTTCCTCGGCGAAGCTGCGGAAGCCGCGCTGGGGATGCTCGCGCGGGCCGCCTTCCGCCCCCCAGCTGTTGGGCTCGTAGTTCGCCCGGCCCTTGGGGTTGAAGAAGGCCATGTGGCCGTCCTGCTGGAAGTTGGCGAAGGGGCACCTCGGCGCATTGATCGGCAGGTGCGTGAAGTTCGGCCCGCCCAGGCGCTTCAGCTGGGTGTCGAGGTAGGAGAAGTTCCGGCCTTGCAGCAGGGGGTCGTTGCTGAAGTCGATGCCGGGCGGGACGTTCTGGGTGCAGAACGCCACCTGCTCGGTCTCGGCGAAGAAGTTGTCGACCATGCGGTCAAGCACCAGCCGGCCCACCACGCGCACGGGGAGGATCTCCTCCGGGATGATCTTGGTGGGGTCGAGCACGTCGAAGTCGAACTTGTCCGCAAAGTCCTGGTCGAACAGCTGCAGGCCCAGCTCCCATTCGGGGAAGGCGCCCATGTTGATGGCGTCCCACAGGTCGCGGCGGTGGAAGTCCGGGTCGGCGCCGTTGATCTTGACCGCCTCGTTCCAGACCACGGACTGCAGGCCCAGCTTGGGCTTCCAGTGGAACTTGACGAAGGTCGAACGGCCGTCGGCGTCGAGCAGGCGGAAGGTGTGGACGCCGAAGCCTTCCATGAACCGGAACGAGCGGGGGATCGTCCGGTCCGACATGATCCACATGACCATGTGCATGCTCTCGGGCGTCAGCGAGATGAAGTCCCAGAAGTTGTCGTGGGCGGTCTGGGCCTGGGGGAAATCGCGATCCGGCTCCTGCTTGGCGGCGTGGACCACGTCGGGGAACTTGATGGCGTCCTGGATGAAGAAGACCGGGATGTTGTTGCCCACGAGGTCCCAGTTGCCTTCCCGCGTGTAGAGCTTGACGGCGAAGCCGCGGACGTCGCGGGCGAGGTCGAAGGAGCCCTTGTTGCCGGCCACGGTGGAGAATCGGACGAAGGCCTCGGTGCGCTCGCCCACCCGCTGGAAGATGTCGGCGCGGGTGATGTCGGCGAGGGATTCCGTCAGCTCGAAATAGCCGTGGGCGCCGTAGCCGCGGGCGTGCACCACGCGCTCGGGGATGCGCTCGTGGTCGAAGTGGAAGATCTTCTCGCGGAAGTGGAAATCCTCGAGCAGGGCCGGGCCGCGGGCGCCCTGCCGCAGGGTGTTCTGGTCGTCGGCCACCGGCGCGCCCTGGCTGGTGGTGAGGATGGGCGTGTCGTCGCCGGCCGTCTGGTGCGTCTCGCCGCCGGCCCCTTGGGCCTCGGCATAGGTCTCGGAGATGGCGGGTCCGACCGGCGGCCTGGCGGGCGGGGCGGCGGCCTTGCCCTTGGTGCGCGAGGGGGTCTTGGACGGCGCCTTGGCCATGCTGTGCATCCTGTTCGTGGGGGCCATGCACAACACCGCCCGCGGCGGACTGTTCCGTGGGTTGTGGAAATACCTTCGTGAACGCGGATGTGGCGGAACGGCCCTGCCGGCAGAGCCTCGGCGAGGCCGGGCGGAGCGCCGACGGATCAGCGCATGGCGTAGCTTACCGTGGTGACGACGCGGACCTTCTTGAACACCTGGGAGGACGGGTCATAGCCGACCTCGTCGCGGCCGAGGATCTCGAAGGAGCCCTGGCTGGCGGAGCGGATGCCGCCGAGGGCGGCGCCGGAGTCGCGGGCGAACTGCTGGGCGCCGGTGCGGGCGCTGGCGGTGGCCTCGGCGATCATGGCTGGGCGCACCTCGTTCAGCTTGGTGAAGAGGTAGGAGGGGCCGGCGTAGTCCTGCAGCACCACGCCCTGGCGGATCAGCCGGTCGAGCTGGCGCGTGGTGGCCTGGACGCGGTCGACGTTGGTGGTGCGGACGATGACGGTCTGGGCCACGCGGTAGCGGGCGGCGACGTTCTGCTGCTGGTACTCGCGGGCGAACTGGTCGGTGACCTCGAGGCGGCCGAGGTCGATCTCGGCGGGCTTGTAGCCCTGGGCGGCCAGGAACGCGCGGACGGCGCCTGTGGAGCGGTCGACGTCGGCCTGCACCGCCTGGAGGTCGTCGCCGGCCGCGGCGAACTTCAGCGGCAGGACGGCGAGGTCGGCCTTGACGATCCGCTCGGAGAGGCCGCGGACCGTGACGCTGCGGTCGCCGGTGCGGACGTCCCTGAGCCCCATGGCCACGAACAGGCCGGCGGCGGCGAGGCCCAGGGCCAACAGGCCGCCGACCACGGCGGCGGGGATCAGGCGGGAGTCGGGCATGGCATCCTCCGGGCCGCCATTAGACAGGCGCGCGGAGGGCGTGGGAAGGCCGCGTCCTCAGGCGGGCGCCTTGTGGCCGAAGCGCTCGGCGTTGCGGGCGCGGGCCTTGGCGGCCTCCACCTCGCGGTCGCGGGGCGGGGCCTGGGTCTCCAGGGCGTGGAGCAGGCGGTGGCCGGCCTGGAACAGCTCGTCCACCGCCGCGTCGAAGGCGGCCCGGTTGGCCTTGGACGGGGTGTTGAACCCCGAGAGCTTGCGGACGAACTGAAGGGACGCAGCGCGGATCTCGTCGTCCGTGGCGGCGGGGTCGAAGTTGAACAGCGTCTTGATGTTGCGGCACATGGGCGGACCTCCGTTTGCCGGATTAGATAGCCGGCAAAGGCGCGGAGGGAAGGCGTGGGCGAGGAACGGGCGATGGCGCAACGCGGGGCGGCGGGGCTCGCGGCGGCGGTGGCGCTGATGCTGACCGGATGCGAGGCCAAGACCACGCGGCAGCCGGAGCCGAGACCTGAGCCGCCGCGGGCGGACGTGCGCACCTATCCCCCCGGCGGGAGCGCGCCGGGGACGACGCCACGGGAGGATGCGGACCTGCAGGTCGTGTTCCAGTGGCCGCTGTACCTGGCGCGGACCGGCCAGCGGGCGCGCGAGAGCGCGGTGGGCTATGTGCGCGCGGACGGGACCTCGGGCGGCGTGATCCTGATCAACGCCGAAGGGGCGGTGATCCAGCCGATCCCCGGAACCCAGGGGCCGGACGCGGCGCAGGCGGCGCGGCGCTGGCTAGCGGCGCGCGGCTGGGAGGTGCGCTGAGGCCGGTTATTTGAGCGGGGCGGTCGGCGGCGCGTCGGTCGCAGCCGGATCGGGCGTGGGGCTGGTGGAGCCCATGGCGCCTGAGGGATCGCCCGGCGTCGCCTCGGTCATGGCGCCGGCCCCGGCGGGGTTCTGGTCGTTGGAGCCGGTTGCGGCCCCGCCAGCGCCCGTGGTGGCGTCGGCGGCGGGGCGGGCGCCCGGCCCGGCGGCGTCCTCGGCCCGCTGGGACGCGCCGCCGTCGCCGGAGCCGGTGTTGCAGGCGGAAAGGCCGAGGCCGGCGGCGGCCGCGAGGGCGATGAGGGCAGTGCTGCGCATGGTGTGACGTCCCTGGCTGATCCCGCAGTAGCGCGCGAAGGGCGCCGGCGGTTTCATTTCGGCGGGCCGGCGCGGCGGGCTTTGCGGACGGCGGCGGCCAGGGCGCGGTCGTCGAGGCCGCCCTGGATCAGGTAGGGACCTACGAGATAGGCGGGCGTGCCCTGGAGGCCGAGAGAGAAGGCCTGGAGCCGGTGGCGGCCGAGCTGTTCGTCGATGGCGCGGGCGTCCTGCTGCAGGTCGGCGGCGAGGCGGGTGGGGTCGGCGCCGGCCCGGTGGGCGATGTCGACGATGCGCTCGGGCGTCAGCTGGCCGCGGGCCGCCATCAGGGCGTCGTGGACCTGGACGTAGCGGCCCTGGCGATGCGCGGCCAGGGCGACGCGGGCGGCGAAGTCGGAGGCCGGGCCGCGGATCGGCCAGTCCTTCCAGATCACCCGCACCCCGAGGTCGCGGGCCAGGAGGCGGCCGAGGGCCGGGTCGGTGCGCTTGCAGATGGCGCACTGGTAGTCGGTGAAGATCACCACCACGACGTCGGGCCGGGCCGCGCCGGAGGCGGGCGTACCGGGATCGTTCAGCACGCTGGCCACCACCGGCGTGAGGGTGAGCTTCGGCCCCTGGGACGGCAGCCCTTGGAGCCAGACGTAGGCGATCAGGCCCGCGGCGAGCGCCAGGGCGAGGGAGAGGCCGGGGCGGTTCAGGCGCCCCATACGTCCTTCGCATAGCGGACGAAGTTGCCGCCGAGGATCTTCTCGATGCGGGCCGGCCTGTGCCCGCGCTCGGCCAGCAGGCGGTGGAGCTTGCGGAACTGGTCGGGGCCGCGCAGGTCGTCCACGAAGGGATGGGTGTCGGCCCGCTCGCCGGGCGCGGCGATGCCCTTGGCCTTGCGGTCCTCGTGCTCCTTGCGCAGGGCGACCTTGTAGGCCTCCAGGTCGTCGATGGGCGTCGTGCCGCCGTCGGTGCCGATGCCCACGTGGTCCTCGCCGCAGACGTTCACGGCGTGCTCGATGTGGGCCACCACGTCCGCGGCGCGGGCGTGGCCGGAGAGGTTCAGGAAGGGCATGAAGTAGATGCCCACGAAGCCCCCGCGCTCGGCCACCAGGCGCAGCTCCTCGTCGGTCTTGTTGCGCGGCAGGTCGGTGAGGGCGCGGCAGCCGGTGTGGTTGATAGAGATGGGCTGTTTCGAGGCGCGGGCGGCGTCGAGGCAGATCTGGCGGCCGGAGTGGCTGAGGTCGACCATCAGCCGGTTCGCATTGAGGCGCTCGACCACCTGATGGCCGAAGGGCGTGAGGCCGCGGCCCTCGGGCGCGATGGCGCCGTCGCCGAGCTGATTGCGCAGGTTGTAGGTGAGCTGGACGATTCGGACGCCCAGGTCGGCGAAGATGTCCGCGCGCGCCGGGTCGTCGCCCATCATGGCCGCGTTCTGGAAGCCGTAGATCACGCCGACCTTCCGCTCGGCCCTGGCGCGGGCGATGTCGGCGGCGGTCAGCACCTTCAGGACGTCGCCGGCGTGGGCGCGGATGAGGGCGTCGTACTGGGCCACCTCGGCGACCGATTTCTGGAACGGCTCGTCCGGCCCGGCCACGTAGCCGAGCGTCACGTTCACGGCGGTCAGGCCCGAGGCGCGGGCGTCCTTGAGGATGCGCGGGGTCAGCACCGGCTTGGGCGGCTCGGGGAAGTTGGGGTCGTGCAGCCCGCCCAGGGCGTTGATCACCGTCAGGCCGGCCAGCGGATCGCGCTCGGCGGCCAGGGCGGGGGTCGCGAGGGTCGCGGCCGAGAGGGCGAGCAGGGTGCGGCGGTTCATCGGTCTTCCATCTCGTCGCGGGTGAGCGGCCGGAAGTCGGCGCGGCGGTATTCGCGGCCGCGTTTGACGGTGAAGTCCAGGGTCTTGAGGTTGGCGATGTCGGCCGTGGGGTCCCTGGCCGTGACGATCAGGTTGGCGAGCTTGCCGGCCTGGACCGTGCCCAGGTCGCGCGCCTGGCCCGCGGCCCGGGCGCCGTTCAGGGTGGCGGCGCGGATCACCTCGGCCGGCGGCATCCCCAGCTTCGCCAGGGCGGCGAGCTCGTGGTGCAGTGTGGGCCAGGGGTCGTCGTAGGGCGCGACCCAGTCGGTGCCGGCGGCGATCTCGACCCCCGCCTTCCAGGCCTGGCGCACCAGGCCGTCGGACATGGCGCCGGTGCAGAGGGGTTTGCGCGCGCCGGGGGTCTTGGCGGCCTCGGCCTCCAGGTGCGCGTAGAGGCTGGTGGTGGCGTCGAGGACGATGCCGCGGTCCTTCATCTGGCCGACCAGCAGGGCGGTGACCGGGTTGTCCGCGCCGATGAAGGGCCTGGGGTCCATGGGCGTGCGGGACTGGTACGTCTCGGGCGTGCCCAGCGCCTGGTGGGCCAGGGAGCAGGCGTGGGACATGACGTCGGGCCGGGCGGCGATCACCTCGGCGGGGGTGGCGGGATAGACGGCGGTGTGGGCCCAGACCTGCATCCCCTGACGGCGCGCCTCGGCGGCGATCTTGGCCACCAGGTCGGCGGGCAGGTTCGCATAGATCTTGATCGCCACGGCCGAGGTGCCGCGGGCCAGGGTGACGGCTTCGCGCAGGTCGGTGGTCTCGTCGATGGCCTGCATCCAGGGCGTCTTGCCGGGCGTGTAGCCGTAGCTGACGGCGACGGTGCGAGGGTCGGCGAAGAACGAGGGGCCAGCCATAAGGGCGGCGTAGTAGATGTCGGGCGCCGGGATCTCGGCGCGCAGGGAGGCGCGGGCGAGCTCGGCCACGGCGCGCAGGTCGTCGGCCATGTCGCGGACGGCGGTGACGCCGCCGTAGAGGTCGCGGCGCAGGCTGGCCTCGGCCTGGCGGCGGTTGGGCGGCGTGGCCAGGTGCTCGTGACTGTCGATGAGCCCGGGGAGCAGGTACTTGCCGCTGAGGTCGACCACGCGGGCGCCTGCGGGGGCGACGAGGCGGTCGGCCGGCTGAACGTCGGCGATCCGCTCGCCCTCCACCAGGACGGACATTCCGGGCCGGGCGGGCGCGCCGGTCCCGTCGATGAGGGTGGCGTTGCGGTAGAGCACCGCCTGGGCCGCCGCGGGTCCCGCGAGCGCCACCGCGCCGGCCGCGGCCAGGATCGTCTTCAGCACGCGCTCACCCCCGTTTTCACTGTCGCCGCGCCGCTAGCCCCGGCACTCGTCCTCGGGCTGGTACTGGAATTCGGCGGCGGTGCGCCAGCAGGCGGCGGCGTCGCGCTCGGCGCGCCAGGCGAAGGCGAGGCAGACGCACATCGCCGCCAGGGCGACGCTGACGAGGGCCATCAGGCGGACGGCGGCCACAGCGCGGTCGCGCGGCGCGCGGACCACGGCGGCGGGGGCGGCCGGATCGGAAACGGTGTCTGGGGCCTGGCCCTTGGGCATGCCCGAGCCTTTGGCCGATGCGACGGCCCAGGGCAAGGCCGCGCGCGCGTCAGGCCGCGCTGGTGGCCCGGACCAGAACGCCCACGCGGCGTTCGCCCTGCCAGATGACGACCTCGACGGCGCTCTGATGATCCTCGAGCACCTTGGGCGCGCGGGACAGGGCGTCCTCATCGTCGTGGCAGTCGATGGTTTCGAACGCGGGGGCCGAGCCGTCAGGCCGGCAGGGATAGAACGTGAAAAGCGACATCTCGGAACTCCCTTCGGAAGAGGCGGGAGCAACGTGAAGGGCCACGTGTCTCGGTCGTCGGCGCCGGGAACCCTGGCCGACGAGGCGTCACTATACACGCTTCCCCGCGGGGTTGAGTCCGCAACCCGACGATTCGCCTAGGACGCGATGCGATTTCTTCGATCGAGCGCTTCCGACAGGCGGGCCATGGCGCGCCCGAGCTGTACCCGCAGTTCGTTGGCGGTGACGAGGACGGGGGCCGACACGCCCCAGAAGATCATCAGGGCGACCACCGATCCGTCGCGCGCCGCGCCGTCCAGGAACAGCGTGAACCCCGCCGCGCCGCCGCCCAGCATCACCAGGGCCCCGCAGACGGGCCCGCGGACCAGGCCGGCGACCAGGACCGCCGCGACGTACAGCATGAACGGCGAGAGGGCGCCCAGCCTGGGCCCCAGGGCCGCGCGCGCCGCCGTCGCTGCCGCCACCAGCAAGACGGCCACGAGGATCGAGATCAACGCCTGGAGGAACATCCTCCCCGGTGGGACGCGGGTGGCCATGATGAAGACTTGGCGAACCTCTGCCGGCAAGGCAACCACCTTCCCCCATTGGGCGAGACCGCGGCCGGACCGGGTCCGACCATCCACGAAGGCTCTGCGGCGGGGGTCGCTTGGGGGCGAGAATCCCGCCTGCGCGGCCTGCACGGTTCGTGGATGGCCGGGCCGGGTCCGGCCGCGGGGGTTCAGGCGCCCGTGGGCGCGGGGGAGGCCTCGGACGCAGCGGGAGGCGCCGGCGGGGCGGCGTCGCAGCCTTTGCCGGAATAGAGGCCGGCGAGAAGCGCCTTGCGGGTGGTGGCGGTCTGGATCGTCTCCTGGGCCTGGGCCTGGACCTGGGCGGCGCGCTGCTTGGCGGCGTTGGCCATGTTGTTGGCGAACATGCCGGCGCCGGGAACGCGGCCCAGCATGCCGGTCCGCAGCATGCCCTCGACCGCCACCGTGGAGGCGAGACCCGCGCCCTGGGCCGTGCCGTTGGCCTTGGAAACCTGAGCGTTGGCGTCAGCCATGAGCTGGTCCATCCGGCCCGCCTCCGCGGCGAGGGCCGGGCAGTCCATGGACGCGTCGCCCGGATAGTTCACCTGCAGCGGCTGGGCCGACACGGGGCCGGCCAGAACCGCGGCCGCGATGGCCGTCACGATCAGTGTCTTTCGCATGTCCGCCCCCTTGAAACGCCTCAGGTCTCGCAGGCTAGGGCGGCGGCGGCATCGGCCCCTCCCCCGATTGGGGGTGCGGCTTCACGCGGCGGCGACGAGGTCGGCCAGGGCTTCGGCGTGGGTGAACTGGGGCAGCACTCCCGCCCCGGCGAGGCGCATCGTGCGCAGGCCTGGCGCGCCAAGCCAGGCGGGATCGAGTTGGCCCGGCAGGTCGCCGGACAGGATCGCCGTCCAGCCGTGGTCGCCAAGGCCCACGGGCGGGCGCCAGCCGTTGGCGTAGACGGCGTGCTCCGAGGCGAAGCCCCGGCCCGAGCGCGCGCAGAGCGCCTGGATGTCGCGGATCAGGAACTCGCGGACCGCGGGATCGGCGAGCGCCGCCGCGTCGAGCGCGAGGTCGCTGAAGACCTTCTCCAGCACCTGTTCCAGCAGCCGCGTCGTGACCTGGCGGCGGAGCAGTTCGGCCGACGCGGCCACCAGTTCGGGATTGCGCAGCAGATGGCGCTGGATCGCTGCGCCCAGGCTCGGGTGGTCCTGGGCCAGGTGCATGGGCGGATGCGGGTTCAGCACGATGCCGCGGCCCAGCAGGCCGGGGAAGTCCGCGGCGAACCGCAGGGCGACCGGAATGCCGGTGTCGCGCGCCAGCATCCGCACCTGGCGCAGGCGCAGGCGATCGACCACCGCGGCGATGTCGGCGGCGCCGGTGGCGGCATAGTCGCCCGCCGCCGGGTCCGAGAGCCCGAACCCCGGCCGCTGGACGACGATCGGCCGCATCCCCCTGTCGACCAGCCGCTGCCGGAAGCCGTCGGGGATGCGACGGCCGGCGGCCGCGCCGTGGAACACCAGCACCGGCTCGGCGCCATAGGGGCCGTAGTCGATCAGCGCCACGCGCCGGACGCCGTCGAGGGCCGCCACGATCCGCAGCCGCCCGCCGCCCTCCTCCTGGCCCAGGACCGGTTCGGCGGCCGAGGCGACCGCCACCAGTTCGCGCGCTTCCACCAGCAGGCGGGCGAGGTCCTTGGCCCCCCGGGCGCCGGTCTTCTGGAGCACGGCCTTCATGTGTGTCTTGACGGTCTCCGGGCTGAGCCGCAGGGCCTGGGCGGTCTCCGGCGCCGTCGCCCCGCGAGCCACGAGCGCGGCGACGCGGGCCTCGCCGGGCGTAAGGCCGAAGGCGGTCTCGGCCAGGGCGTCGTCGCCGCCGGCCTGGTCGACGCCCGGATCGCCCACAACGCACATGATGGCGATGAGGCGGGCGACCAGTTCGGGCGTGCGCCGCACCCCCGCCTTGGCGTTGATCCGGCGCAGCGCGTCGCGGGCGGTTTCGCGGCCCACGCCGGCGTCCGCCGCCGCCACCTCCAGATTGGGCGCGAAGAGCAGGGCCTCGGCGAGGCGGGCCTCCAGCGCGGTGAGGTCGAGGGCGCGGGCCGCGCGCCGCGCCAGCTCGGAGGAGCGCGAGGGCGCGCTGACCACCACCGCGAGCCGATCCTGGCCCGAACGCAGGGCCTGCGCGGCGTCCGGTCCGAGCGGCCAGCGTCCGGCGGCGGAAGCGTCGCCGATCCAGGCGGTGAAGGCGGCGCCGGCGGCGCCTTCCACCAGGCTCACCACCGGCCCCTCCCGCAGGGCGCGTCTCAGAAGGGGACGCAGGTCCGTGGAGTCCGGGAACAGGGCCAGGTAGTCGGCGTCGGCGAAACAGACGTCGCCGCGCGGTGTCAGGACGGCGGCGGCCAGGGCCCGTCGGTCAGCGATGGCGCCGGCGATCGGCGGCAGGGCGCTGGCGGCGTCGGTCAGGTCCTGGCGCGCATGGCCGCTGTGGGCGAGGACGACGTCCTCCACCGCCGGCCAGGACTCGAGCAAGAGCTCGACGGGCGCGGCCGAAGGCGACCGCGCGCGGAGCAGGTCGGAAAGGCGGATGGAGCTGGTCATGGTTCGTGCCGGCCGATTACGCCCCGCCCTCGCGAGACGTTGCAAGGTTCATCGAACCGGTTCGTTGCAATCCGCGCGCCAGCGTCGAGGCGGCGTCGGAATTCCGACGAAACCGCTGCGCATTAGGCGAATAGATGCATGTATGAGTTGCATCTTGCGTCGCCCTTCCCCACGCTGCGCCATGTGTGAGGCGGGCAGGGTTCGGGGCGCATGCCACATCACCACCATCCGCAGTTCGTGATCCTGTCCCTCCTGGTGGCGGTGCTGGGCTCGTGGACGGCGCTGGACCTGTTCCGGCGCGTCCGCTGGCACATCGGCAGGACGCGGCAGGTCTGGCTCGGGACCGCCGCCGTGGCCATGGGCGCCAGCATCTGGTCGATGCACTTCATCGCCATGCTGGGGTTCGATCCCGGATCGGCGGTGAGCTACGATCCGGTCCTGACCCTCCTGTCCTTCGCCCTGGCGGTCGGCGCGACCTGGGGGGCCTTCTTCTCGGCGGCGCGGGAGCGTTCCGGCGGGGCGCTGGTCGCGCTGGCGGGCGCGTTCATGGGGGCGGGCATCTGCCTCATGCACTACGTCGGGATGGCCGCCCTGCGCACCGCGGTCTCGCTCGGCTACGACCCGCTGCTGGTGGCGTTGTCGCTGCTGATCGCGGTGGCCGCAGCGACAGCGGCCCTGTTCGCGGCGCGGCGCGAGCGGGCGCTGGCCTGGCGGGCCGCCGCGGCCCTGATCCTGGGCGGCGCCATCGCCGGCATGCACTACACGGCCATGGCGGCGCTGGAGCTCACGCCTGGTCCTGGAACGGCGCCCGCCGGCGCCCCGCCCTATGTGCTGGCGGCGGGCGTCGCGACCGGCACGATCCTGGTCCTGTTCCTGGCGCTCCTGGCCTCGCTGTACGACCAGCGGCTGAACGTGATGGCCGCATTGGAGGCGGGCGGCGTCGGCTATTGGGAGCTGGCGCTGCCGCAGATGACGTTGCACGTCTCGCCGCAAGGCAAGGCGCTGTTCGGCCGCGACCCCCAGGCGCCCTTCGGCCAGGCGGATCTGGCGGCCCTGTTCCCGCCGGGCGACTCCTCGCGCGTCGACGAACTGCGGGCTGCGGCCGAGGCGGGCCGGGAGTACGATGTGGAACTGCGCGTCCGCTGTCCGAAGGGGGGCGTTCGCTGGGTCAACATGCGCGGGCGGGCGGCGGACGAGGCGGGCGCCCGGGCCAGGCGGATGGTGGGCGTGGTGTTCGACATCACCGAGCGCCAGGAAGCCTTCGCCCAGGTGGCCGACAGCGACCGCCGCCAGCGGCTGCTGATCAACGAGCTGAACCACCGGGTGAAGAACACCCTGGCCGCCGTGCAGTCGATCTCGCGACAGTCCGCCATGCGGGCGGGGTCGCTGGACGACTTCCGCGAACTGTTCGAGGCGCGGCTCATCGCCCTGTCCCAGACGCACAACACCCTCACGCGCCGCTCGTGGGAGCGGGCGCACCTGGAGGAGCTGCTGGAGCAGCAACTCAGCCCGCATGCGCCAGATCGCGTGCAGCTCGAGGGCCCGCACGTCGACCTGGCGCCGCGGGAGGCCCTGGCCCTGGGCATGGTGTTCCACGAACTGGCGACCAACGCCGCGCGCTATGGCGCTTTGTCCGCGGCCGGAGGAAGGGTGCAGGTCGACTGGGAGGCGATCGCCGACGGCGGCGGCGCGCGGCTGATCCTCGGATGGATCGAGCAGGGAGGCCCGCCGGTGACGCCGCCCGCCCGCCGCGGGTTCGGCACGCGGATGGTGCAGGGGGCGGTGACGGGAGAGCTGGGCGGTTCGGCGGAGCTGACCTTCGCGCCCGCGGGCTTCCGAGCGCGGCTGTCGATCCCGCTCGACCTGGCCCAGGACGGACAGCCGGATGAACCGAAGCTGAAGCTGGGGGTTCAGGACGGGTTCAGCCCGGAAGGCGCTTCCTCCAGGCGCTGGACCACGTAACCGAGGAATTCGTCATGAAACACCTGTTGTACGCCGCGGTGGCCCTGGCGACCGCCGCCGCGCCCATCGCCGCCTCCGCCCAGCCGGGGCACGAGCGCCGCGAGGACCGGCGCGAACTGCGCGAGGATCGCCGCGAGCTGAAGGAAGACCGTCGCGACGCCCGCCGCGACGGCGTGATCACGCCCCGCGAGCAGCGCGAACTGGCCCGCGACCGCGCCGACGTGCGCCGCAGCCAGGCCGAGGTCCGCTACAACCGCGCCCGCGCCGAGACCTGGCGCGACCGGGCCGAATGGCGTGGCTATCGCGGCGCCCGGCCGGGCTACTGGTACGCGCCGGGCTACGGCTATCACCCCGTGACGCGCGGCTACACCTGGCGGCGCGGCGCCTATGTGCCGCGGGTCTATCGGACCTACTATGTGCAGGACCCCTACTACTACGGCCTGCGCCCGGCTCCGCGCGGCTATCGCTGGGTCTATGCCGACGGCAACTTCGTCCTGATGGCCCTGGCCACCGGCCTGATCGCCGACGTGCTGCTGAACGCCTACTAGAGCGCATTGGGCGAAAGAGGAGCCCGGCTTCGCCCTGAAACGCGCTCTAAATCAAGGAGATCGAGCCTGTTTACCGGGTTCGGATGATTCCATCTGAACCCGACAGGTTCCAGGATACTGCGGGGGAAGGGCGACCTTCCCCCGGTCCCTGTCGGCTCAGTGCACGGTCGAGGGGGGCCCGGCGACGGCCTCGGCTGCGCCCGGCCTCGGCATCGAGAGCACCAGCGCAGAGCCGGCCGCGTCGGCGCGCAAGGCCACCGCCGCGCCCAATTGCTCCGTCATGGCGCGCAGCAGATAGCCGCTCGTCACCGACACCAGCGCCCCCTCCGCGCCCGACCCCGTCTCCGTGATCGCCACCTCCGCACAGCGGCCCTGGACGTCGAAACGGATCTTGAGCGGTTCCTTGACGCCCGTGTCGAGCAGGGCGCTGAGGCATTCGGCCAGGGCTACGCCCAGGGAGGTCGCCTCCTCCACGCCCAGTTCTAGGCCCGAGGCCTCGACCACAACGCGCTCGGGCGGCGCATTGCGCGCGATGCAGACGGCGCGGGCCAGGGCGGCGGCGAAGGCGTCGAAGTCGACCGGCCCCTCGCCGCGGCCGCCCAGCTCGCGATGGACGCGCGAGATCAGCAAGGTGCGCTCCATGGCCCGGCGCAGCCCGTCCGCCACCTGGGGTTCGGGCTCGCCCTTGGCCTGCAGGGCCAGGACGCCGGCCACCAGCCGCATGTGATGACTCATCCGCTCGTTCAGTTCGCGGAAGAGACCCGCGTGGCCGTCGGCCACCGCACGGGCCCGGCCAAGTTCGTGCGAGACGTCCTTGAGCGCTCCAGTCAGGCCGGTGATCACCACGATGGCCACCCCGCAGGTGGCGGTGAAGAAGCCGAAGGCGGCCAAGATCTGGGGCGTCGCCTTCCAGGCGTAGACCGGCTCGACGAAGCACCAGAAGGCCAGGAACGCCCCCGCGAGCGCCGCCGCGACGGCGGGCGCCCGGCCGAAGGCGTAGGCCGAGAGGATCACCACCGGATAGAAGGCGGAATAGGCGAGGCCGCCGCCCAGGACGGGCTGCAGGGGAAGCCGGATGAAGAACGCCAGGGCGACAAGCGCGGCCGTCAGAAGCCACGGTGTAAGAAGGTGATCGCGCGGGAGGGCGCGCTGGAAGAAGCCGAACATGGGCCGAGGGTCTAGCACAACCCCGCCGGGCATGCTTGACCGGGCGGACACAAAGGTGGGCCATGAACGACCGCGACGTCTATCTGAAGCTGGCGGCCCTGGCCGAGGAGCTGTTCGCCCTCTCGCAGCAGGCGGAGACCCTGGTGGGCCAAACGGCGCTGCATACGGCCGCCGGTACGATCGCGGGCACGGCCAAGGCGATCTACGATCACGCGCTCGGCGGCGGGGAGCATTAGCGGCCCGGATGTCGGGCCCGGCTGGCTCCGGTGCAAATCGGCCGCTAGCTTCGCCGGCATGAAGCTCGCCCTCGCCTGCGCCGCCGCCCTCGTGGCCACCCCCGTCGCCGCCCAGAACCTGTGGATCTCGGGCGGGCCCATCTACACCGGGGTCGCCGAGCGGCCGACCGCCGAGGTGGTGGTGGTCCAGGACGGCCGGATCGCCTTCGTCGGATCGCCCGACACGGTGCGGCTGAAGCTCAACCCGGGCACCGAGACCGTCGACCTGAAGGGCGCGGCGCTGTTTCCCGGCTTCACGGACGCCCATGCTCACCTGCGCGGCGTCGGCGAGCGCGAGCTGTCGCTGAACCTGGAGGGCGCCAAGTCGGCGGCCGAGGCGGTGGCGCGGGTCAAGACCCACCTGGCCGAGCGGCGCCCCTCGGGGCCAGTATGGGGCCGGGGCTGGATCGAGACCGGCTGGCCCGAGGGGCGGTTCCTGAACCGGGGCGACCTGGATCCCATCGCGCCCGACCGGCCGGTGCTGCTGGTGCGGGCCGACGGCCACGCCCTGGTGGCCAACACCGCGGCGCTGAAGGCGGCCGGCATCGACGAGACGACGACCGTTCCGGCGGGCGGCGAGATCCTGAAAGGGCCCGACGGCAAGCTCACCGGCATGCTGGTGGACAACGCCATGGCCCTGGTCCGCAAGCTGCAGGCGCCGCCCACGGAGGCCGACCGGCGCGCGGCGTTCGACGCGGCGTTCCGGGTCGAGGCCGCCTATGGCTGGACCGGCGTCCACGCCATGAGCGTGGCCTGGGACGACGTGGGCCTGCTGGAGGCCATGAACGCCGAGGGCCGCACGCCGCTGCGCGTGTACAACGCCGTCGACGCCGAGCAGGCGGGGCCGCTGTTCGCCGGCGGACCGCGGGCGACGGCCGACGGACGGATCGTCACCCGCGCCATCAAGCTCTACGAGGACGGCGCCCTGGGCTCGCGCGGGGCCGCCCTGTTCGCGCCCTATGCCGACGCGCCCGGCACGACCGGCCTGGTGCGCACCGCACCCGAGGCGATGCGCAAGGCCATGACCCAGGCGAAGGCCGCCGGGATCCAGGTCGCCGCGCACGCCATCGGCGACCGCGGCAACGCCAATGTGCTGGACCTGATGGCCGAGCAGGCGCCGTCCGACCGCCGCTGGCGGATCGAGCATTCCCAGATCGTACGGCCGGCGGACATCCCGCGGTTCGCCAAGCTGAAGGTGATCGCCTCGATGCAGCCCAGCCACGCCATCGGCGACCTGCACTTCGCCCCCGCGCGCCTGGGCCCGGACCGGCTGGCCGGCGCCTATGCCTGGAAGAGCCTGCTGGAGGCGGGCGCCGTGGTGGTGGGCGGGTCGGACGCGCCCGTCGAGCGGGGCGATCCGCTGATCGAGTTCTACGCCGCCGTGGCGCGCAAGGACCTCTCCGGCTTCTCCGGCCCGGACTGGCGGCCGCAGGAGGCGCTGAGCCGCGCCGAGGCGCTGAAGCTGTTCACCTCGGCCGCCGCCTACGCCCGGTTCGCGGAGACCGAACTGGGAACCATCGAGGTGGGCAAACGCGCCGACCTGACCGCCTTTTCCGTCGACCTGATGACCGCCCCCGAGGCCGAGATTCCCAAGGGCCACGCGGTGCTGACGGTGGTGGACGGCAAGATCGTGCACCGGAGGCCCTGAACGTCGGGCGACTGACGGAACAGGGTCGCCGTCCGGGGGTTTGGGGTGCGCCCCTTTGATCCCCGGAGAGCCACATGACCCTCAGCAACACCGAAGTCCGCGACCGCCTGTGGAAGGCCGTCGACGACGAGCACACCGGCATGCTCGGCCTGACCCACGACAATCACCACTTCCAGCCGATGACCGCCTTCGTGGAGAAGGACACCAACACGTTGTGGTTCTTCACCCGCAACGACACCGACCTGGCCCAGAGCCTGGCCGGCGGCGCGGGGGCGGACGCCGCCTTCATCTTCCTGGACCGCAAGCTGCAGGCCTGCATCGACGGGCGGCTGACCCTGGCGCACGACCGCGAGCGGATCGACCGCTACTGGAACGCCCACGTGGCGGCCTGGTACCCCGAGGGCAAGGACGACCCGGCCCTGACCCTGCTGCGCCTGGACGTCAGCGAGGCTGCGGTGTGGATCACGGATGGCGGTCTGCTGAAGTACGCTTTCGAGGTGGCCAAGGCCAACACCACCGGCAGCACGCCGGACGTGGGCGAGCGGCGCGACCTGAACTTCCACTAGCTGGCGGCGAGACGCGGGCGGGACGCCCTGGCTCCGCGTCTCGCACCCACTGATTCGAAGTTCACGGGCATTGCGAGCAAGCTGACCGGGCGTCTTGCGTCGACTATCCGACGCGGAAAGGCGCTGAATTCTCCAATGTTAAGAATGGTTACCACGATTTTGCCCGAATTCGCGGCCGGCGAAGCTTGAGTGTCGCGTACTCGACAGTCGCGCTTGTCGCGCACCGGTAACTTGAAACCCAAGCCGTGGAACGGCGTTTCGAGTCCCCGATGCAGAGGCCCGTCCCCCTGGCACAGAACAGCCTGCTCGACGCACTTCCCGCTGGCGACCACGCGTTCTTGGTTCCCCACCTGACCCAGGTCGAGTTGGAGCGCGGCCGGCTGCTCTATGACCCCGGCGACGCGATCGACCACGTCTACTTCCCGCACGACGGGGTGATCTCGCTGATGACCCTGATGGAGAACGGCGCGGCCATCGAGAGCTCGACCATCGGGCCCGAGGGCGCCCTGGGCCTGATGGCCGCCGTGGCGCCGCGCCAGTCGCTGAGCCGGGCGATCGTCCAGACCCCGCTGCGCGCCGCCCGCATCGGCGCGGAGCGCCTGCACGAGGCGTGGGAGAAGAGTCCCGCCCTGCGCGACCTGGTCGACCGGCACGGCGAGGCGCTGTACGGCCACACGATCCAGTCGGTGGCGTGCAACGCCCTGCATTCGGTCGAGGCGCGCTTCTGCCGCTGGCTGCTCACCTGCCACGACCGCATCTCCACCGACACGGTCGCCCTGACGCAGGAGTTCCTGGCGGACATGCTGGGCGTGCAGCGCACCACCGTGACGGCCGTCGCGCGGTCGCTGCAGGACAAGGGCCTGATCCGTTACCGCCGCGGGGTGGTGGACATCATGGACCGCGCGGGCCTGCAGGCCCTGGCCTGCGAGTGCTACGAGGTGATCCGCAACCACTATCACCGGCTGCTCGGGACCTGAGGGCCGCGTTCCTCGCCGCGGCGGCGGGACTCGTCGCGCGGGCCATTGCGCGGGAGCGGTTTTCCCCCTTTTCTCGGCGTCGCCGACGGTTCCGACCTGGAAGCGCGGCCTGGCTGATCGAGAAGAGACCGATGATTTCCGAAATGCGCAAGATTCTGCTGTCGGCCGGCGCGGCCGCGGCGCTGGCGTTCGCCGCCGCGCCGGCGTGGAGCGCCGATGCGCCTGAGTCCCCCTCGCTGGCCTCGCCCAGGTACGGGACCTGGGGCTTCGACCTTTCCGGCATGGACCGCAGCGTCAAGCCGGGCGACGACTTCTTCAAGTTCGCCAACGGCAAGTGGGCCGAACGCACCGAGATCCCCGCCGACCGGGTCCGCTACGGCAACTTCCACAAGCTGCGCGAGCTCTCCGACAACCGCATGCACGCGATCCTCGAGGACGCGGCGGCGGGGCGATTGACCGATCCCGACGCGGCCAAGATCGCCGCCGGCTACCGCGCGTTCATGGACGAGGCGGCCGTCGAGGCGCTGGACGCCAAGCCCCTGGCGCCCGAGCTGGCCGAGATCCGCAAGGTCGGCTCGAAGGACGACTTCACCGCCCTGATGGGGAAGTCCAACCTCAGCGGCTTCACGTCGATCCTGCCGGTGTACATCTCGATCGACGCCAAGGCGCCCACCCGGTACGCCGTGATGAGCGCCACCGGGGGCCTGGGCCTGCCCGACCGGGACTACTACCTGCAGCCCGGCTTCGCGGAGAAGAAGGCCAAGTACGAGGCCTATGTCGCCGAGCTGCTGACGATGATCGGCTGGGAGAAGCCGGCCGAGAACGCCAAGGCCATCGTGGCCTTCGAGACCCAGCTGGCGGAGGCGAGCTGGACGCGGGTGGAGCGGCGCGACCGCGACAAGACCTACAACCCCATGACCCCGGCCCAACTGGCGGCCTACACCCCGGGCTTCGCCTGGAACCGCTATCTGGCCGAGACCGGCCTGCCGAACGTCGACCGGATCGTGGTGACCACCAACACCGCCTTCCCCAGGTTCGCCCAGGTCTATGCCGAAACCCCGCTGGACACGCTGAAGGCATGGCAGGCGTTCCACCTGGCCGACAGCGCCGCACCCTACCTGTCCAAGCGTTTCGTGGACGCCAACTACGCCTTCCGGCTGAAGGAGCTGGCCGGCCAGCCCGAGCAGCAGGCGCGCTGGAAGCGGGCGGCGACCTTCATGAACGGCGCCCTCGGCGAGTCCATCGGCCGGGTCTATGTGGCCCGCTACTTCCCGCCGGAAGCCAAGGCCAAGATGGACGCCCTGGTGGGCGACGTCCGGACCGCCCTCGGCGCGCGGATCGAGAAGCTGGACTGGATGGGCCCCGACACCAAGCAGCGGGCGCTGGAGAAGCTGGCCAAGTTCACGGTCAAGATCGCCTACCCCGCGACCTGGCGCGACTATGCCGCCCTGGAGCTGAAGCCGGACGACCTCTACGGCAACGTCGGCCGGGCGGGCGCTTTCGAGTGGCGGCGCCACGTGGCCCGGCTGAACGGGCCGGTGGACAAGGCCGAGTGGGGCATGACCCCGCAGACCGTGAACGCCTACTACAACTTCGCCAACAACGAGATCGTGTTCCCGGCGGCGATCCTGCAGCCGCCGTTCTTCGATCCGGACGCCGACCCGGCCATCAACTATGGCGGCATCGGCGGCGTGATCGGCCACGAGATCAGCCACGGCTTCGACGACCAGGGCCGCAAGTCGGACGGCGACGGCGTGCTGCGCGACTGGTGGACGGCTGAGGACGCCGCCAAGTTCAAGGTCCAGGCCGACCGTCTGGGCGCCCAATACTCGGCCTTCGAACCGCTGCCTGGAGCCAGGGTGCAGGGCGGGCTGACCATGGGCGAGAACATCGGCGACATGGGCGGGCTGTCGCTGGCGCTGGACGCCTATCGCACCTCGCTGAAGGGTAAGCCCGCGCCGGTGATCGACGGCCTGACCGGCGACCAGCGGGTGTTCCTGGGCTGGGCCCAGGTCTGGCGCGAGAAGATCCGCGACGAGGCCCTACGCCAGCAGGTGGTCACCGATCCGCACTCCCCGGCCTACTACCGGGTCAACGGCACGATCCGGAACATTCCCGGCTGGTACGACGCCTGGAACGTCCAGCCGGGCGACCAGCTCTACGTGCCGCCCGAGCAGCGCGTGCGGATCTGGTAGGGGCTCAGCCCACCAGCTGGGCCGCCCCGAAGGCCAGGCCGCACAGGAGCGCGGTCTGGACGCCGAGGGCGGCCAGCGGGCGCCAGCCCATGGAGCGCAGGCCGGCGATGGAGGTCTTGGCGCCTACGGCCACGACGCCCGCGCCGATCAGCATGTTGGAGGCGAACGCGGCCGCCGGCAGGACGTCCGTCGGCACGGCCCCTGCGCTACGCAAGGCGGCCAGGCCGAAGAAGGCGATGACGAAGCCGGGCAGCAGGGCCGCTCGGCCCAGCGCCTGCCGGTCGCCGCCCGCCTCGCGCGCGGCGCGGGCGAAAGCGAAGGCCACCGTCGCCACCACCAGGGCCAGCAGCGACACCCGCACCAGCTTGACGGTGACGGCCATGTCGCCGACCGCCGGGGAGACCGAGTAGCCGGCCCCGGCCACCTGGGCCACGTCATGGATCGAGGCGCCCAGGAAGACGGCCGCGGCCTCGGGCGGCAGGCCGGCGATGTGAGCGAGGGCGGGGTAGGCCAGCATGGCCAGGGTGGAGAGCGTGGCCACCACCGCGACCACGTAGCCGGTCTGGCGCTCGGTCTCGGCGCCCTTGGGCAGCACGCTGGCCACGGCCATGGCCGCGGAGGCGCCGCAGATGGCGGTGGCGCTGGCCGACAGCATGGAAAAGCCGCGGGGCAGGCCGAACAGCCGCCCGATGCCCGAGCCGAGGGCCAGGGTCAGGGCCACGCAGCCAAGGACCAGCAGAAGGGTCTGGACGCCCAGGTGGGCGAAGTCGCCCAGCACGATGCGCAGGCCCAGGAGCGCGATGCCCGCCCGCAGCAGCGGCCGCTCGGCGACCTGGAGACCCGGCGACAGGTCCAGGCGTCCGGCCAGGGGCGCGGCGATCAGGAAGCCCGCAGCCAGGGCGAAGGGCGCCACGGGCTGATGCAGGATGGTGGCGGCCCAGGTGGCCAGCGCGGTCAGCAGCGCCGCCACCGCGAGACCCGGCAGCCAGGCCGGCGCCTTCAGCGGCGGCTTGGGGGCGGTGCGGTGGGTAACCATGCGCTCATGCAGTTCGCGGATGCGGCGGCTGCCCGAGGTCTCGAACGCAAAGGGAAACAGGCCGTGGAGCAGGCAGGCCATCGCGCCCACCGCCATGGTGGCCGCAAAGCCCCAGGCCGACACCAGGTGCTCGAAATAGCTCTCGCCCACCGTGGCGGGGTGCTGGGTGAAGGCCTTGAGCATCGTCGGTCCCGGCTCGCGGAAATGAGCCTTGAAGGATGCCGGAACGGGCGGGAAAATCATCGCCGATCGTAGCGTCAGAACCGCCCGGGAGGAGAATGTTGCTCCCATCTGGAACGCAGTGGGAGAATTTTGAACTAAATCTGGAGTTAAACGGGCGTATGGTGTCCTAGGCCTGGCCGCCGAATCGCCGGGCGGCTAGTCGCGGCGCGGGACTCCGAACGCCCGAAGCCGGGCCGGCAGGCGGGTGGCTTGGCGGGTGGCTTCCCGCATGGAGCTGAACGGGGTGGCGTCGCGCTGGGCGGCGACCCATTCCATGGCCCCGTCGGCGGCGAGGCGGAGATAGGCGGGGCCATCGGCGGCGTAGTCGGCGATCCGGGCGACGAAGGCCGGGATCATCGGAATTTCCTGTTGCGCGGTGGTGGCGGTCATGGGGTTCCTCCCTGTCGTTGCGGGGGAAACCTAAGCCCGGCGGCGGGCCGGTAACCATTTCGGTCCATTACCTAGGGCCCGACCCCTACGGAGAATCACGCTGGGGCGGCTTGTCGCAGGGCTCAGCCGTGGACGCGAACGCCGCCGACCAGGGTGGCGCGCACACGGGCGGCGGACGGGGCGCACAGCACCTGCGCCAACGGCGCATCCAGCAGGCAAAGGTCGGCCGGGGCCCCTGGAGCCACGCGGCGCGCGACGCGCCCCGGCGCCGCCGGCTCGTCGAGGTAGAGGGCCAGGGCGCGGGCGGCGTCCACGCGTTCGGCCGGCCCGAACGCCACCCCGCCCCGGCTGCGGCGCGCGACGGCGGCGGCGATCCCGGCCCATGGGTCGGGCGTGGCGTAGGGCGCGTCCGAGCTGGCGGCGACCGGCACGCCCGCGTCCAGCAGGCTCTTCAGCCGATAAAGGTCTGGCCGGTCCTGCGGGCCGACCTCGGCGGCATAGCGGTCGCCGCGTTCGTGGATGAACGCCGGCTGGGTGACCACGGCGAGCTTCAGCCGCTTCAGCGTGGCGATGGCCTCGGCCGGGATGACGCCGCCGTGCTCGATCCGGTCACCGACGCAGCTCCCGGCGGTCTCGAAGGCGGCCAGGGTCAGGGCCAGTTCGCCCGCCGTGACGCAGTGGACGGCCACGGGCCGCCGCTGGGCGCGGGCGGCGGCGATGCGGGCCACGAAGTCGTCCAGGTCGGGCAGGCTGTGGTCGTCCAGCAGCACCTTCACCGGCCCGACCGCGAAGGCGCCGTCGGCCGGCGCCTCGAGCGACCGGCCGCTCATCAGGATCAGGCGCTGGGGCAGATGGCCCGCGCGGTGAGCCTCGGCCAGCCGCCCCGCGCCCGCGGCGTCCATGGTGACGCTGGCGTCGGTGAGCGCGGTGATCCCACAAGCCGCCAGGCGGGCGCCGATCGGAGCGAGCGGCGGCGGCGGCTCGCGGAGGCGGCTGCGCAGCCAGGCGTCGGCGCGCCAGAGCCGGCCGCTCTCGCGGTCCAGGCCCGACGGGTCGTCGCCCTCCCCCAGGGCCGCGAGCCCGAGACTGTTGAGGGTCCAGAGCGAGCCGGTCTGGTGCTGGACGCGCAGCGGGTGGCGCGGGGCCAGGCGGTCGAGGTCGGCGCGGCTCAGGTCGCCGGCCAGAGTCTCATGGTAGCCGGTGACCCGGATCCAGGCCCCCGGCGGGCGGGCGGCGGCGGCCTCGGCGACGCGCGCGGCGAAGGCGGCGGGTGTCGCGGCGTCTTCCACCGGAACCGAGGCGGCCTGGGCGGCCAGTCCGAACAGGTGGATGTGGTGGTCGCAAAGGCCCGGGATCAGCGCCCCGCCGCGCCCGTCCAGCTCGTCCCCGGCGGGCGGCAGGCGGCGACCGATCTCCGCGATGCGGCCGCCGACGATCCGCACGTCCAGGCCGGGCCGGCCAGCCACCTCCACGTCGCGGAGGGTCAGGGCGGTCACGCGGCCCGCCGCAGGTGGCAGAGGTCCGCAGCGCGGGCGGCGGAACCTGCGAGGGAGACGTCGACCAGGACGCCGCCGCCGCCCTCCAGGCCACGCAGCGCCCCCGCCGCGGCCGAGAGGCCCGTGACGGGATCGGCCAGGGCGTCGCCCAGGAAGCGGGGCCCGTCGCGCGTCCAATCGACCAGGCCGCCGGCCGCCGCCGCGTCGTCGCCGAACGCCACCCGCTGGGCCGCGGGACCGGTCCAGCCGTGGCCGGTGACCGCCACCCAGACCAGGCCGGGATTGGCGGCGAACAGCGCGGCCGGGTCCAGGCCCAGGGACGGCAGGGCGCGGGGCCGGGCGCTGGTGATCACGATGTCGGCCGCGGCGATGGCCTGGACCAGCCGGGCCTGGCCCTGCGGAGCCGAGAGGTCGAGCGCAAGTTGCGTCTTGGCGCCGTTGAGGGCGGCGAAGAAGGCGGGCGTGGACCCGCGCGTCGGGTCGGGGCGGCGGACGCTTTCGACCTTCAGCACCTCGGCGCCCATGGCCGCCAGGATCGCGCCGCACATCGGGCCGGCCCAGAGAGCGGAGAGATCGACGGCCCGCAGGACCTCGCGCCGGGATGCGCCGGAGGCCATGCGGATCAGGGATGGGACGGCCGCCTCCGCCGCCCGCTCGCCCACGGCCGCGGCGGGCAGGCTCAGCAGGGCCGCGCCCGCAACCAGCTCGCCGCAGGTCCGGTCCGGCGCGTGCGCCTCCACGAGGTCCCAGGGATCGGCGCCGGCGTCGCAGCCCAGCCAGGCCGGGATCAGGTCGCGGTCCTCCTCGCGGGCGAGGTTCAGGGCCATCCAGCCGTCGGCGGCGCGGAAAAGGCGGCAGGCGGCGTTGGGGGAGACGCGACCCGGCGCCGCGAGCGGCAGGTGGCCGGCGCGATCCAGCACGCCCAAGGCCTGCGGCTCCACCCGGCGGCCAAAGCGGGCGGTGAGCGCCGCGACGTCGGCGCCCAGCGCATCCAGGGCCGGCTGGATCGGGCTCACGCCGCCACCTCGTCGACTAGGCCCCACGCGAGGGCCGTCGCCAGGTCCACCTCGGCGCCCGAGATGGCCATCCAGCAGGCCCGGCGACGGCCGATGCGTCGGGGAATGGTCGCCGTGCCGCCGGCGCCGGGGATCAGGCCCATGGAGACCTCGGGCAGCCGGAAGTATGCGCCGGGCCTGGCCGCGACGCGGGCCGCGGCGGCCGGGACCTCGATCCCCGCGCCGATACAGGCGCCGTGGACCTCGACCGTCAGCCGCTCGCCCAGGGCCTGGGCCAGGCGCGCGGGCGAACGCAGGGTGCGGATCAGGTGCGCCTGCCCCGGGTCGGGCGCGCGGCCGAACTCGTCCAGGTCGCCGCCGGCGCTGAACGCGGGCCCGGCGCCGGACAGGCGGACCGGAGGCGCATCCGGGTGCTCCAAGGCGAAGGCCAAGGCCTCGCACAGCTCGTCGCGCATCCGGGCGTCGAAGGCGTTGCGGGCGGCGGGGCGGTCGAGCCGGATCGAGAGGGTCCGGCCGGCGTCGATCCGCACGCGCGGGCCCGGCTCGTCCGCACGCGTCCGTGGGGGATTCGCCGTCCGCCAAGTTCGGAAGCCTTCGGACGCCAGCAGCATGGAATAGGCCAGCGACTCGTTCACCAGGGCCTGGTCGAACGAGACGTCCAAGGTCGTGCGGAAGACCTGGGCGGCCACGGCGGCGGCCACCGGCTGGCGCGCCACGGCCGCCTGCAGCGCGGCCAGCGCCGCGTCCAGGCGCTCGGGCGCGACGCCCACCCAGGGGCCGGGCGCGGCGGGGTCGGCGCAGACCAGGATGTCGAAGGGGTCCAGCGCGCCGCCCGGGACCGGCCCGCCGCGATGCACGCCCACCTGCACCACCCCGGGGGTGTGCGCCAGCGGCGGCGGATCGACCCCGATCTCGGTGACCGCGAGGCCGGCCCCGGAGAGTTGCGTCAGGTCGGCGATGAGGCCGGTCCCCATCACATCACGCTGCGGCGGGCTTGGCGGTCAGTTCGGCCTTGAGCTGGCGGCGGAGCAGCTTGCCCGTGTCGTTGTAGGGCAGCGCCTCGCGGAACGCCCAGACCTCGGGCGTCTTGGTGGAGCGCAGCCGCGCCCGGACCCAGGCGGCGAGGTCCTCAGGCGCCGGCGCCGGATCGCGAGGCACCACGACGGCGGCGACCGTCTCGCCCCAGCGGTCGTCGGGCACGCCCAGGACGGCGACGTCGGCCACGGCCGGGTGGGCGCGCAGCACATCCTCGATCTCGCCGGGGCTCATGTTCTCCCCGCCGCGCACGATCACGTCGTCCAGGCGGCCCTCCACGAAGAGATAGCCCGCCTCGTCCAGCCAGCCGCCGTCGTTGGTGGCGAACCAGCCGTCGTCGCTGAGCATCTTCTTGTGAGCGTATTCGCCCGAGACCTGCTCGCCGCGCACGTAGATCTCGCCGGGCTGGTTGGGGCCCAGGACCCGGCCTTCCGGGTCGCGGATCTCGAGCTCGAGCGAGGGTAGCGGGCGGCCCACGGAACCCAGCCGGCGCCTGGCGGCCGCGTCGTCGGAATAGATCGCCATGCGGTGATCGTCCGGCCCCAGCACCGCGATGGTCGAGGAGGTCTCGGTCAGGCCGTAGGCGTTCACGAAGTCCACGTGCGGCAGCAGCGCCAGGGCCCGCTCGATCACCGGCAGGGGCATCCGGCCACCCCCGTAGCTCAGCGCCCTCAGGGCCGGCAGGCTCTCGCCGCGCGCCTCCAGGACGTCGAGGATCGCGCCCAGCATGGTGGGCACGACCATGGCGTGGCTGATCGCCTCGCGCGCCGCCGCCTCCACCCATGCCTCGGCGGTGAAGGCCTCCAGGTAGACGATCCGCCGGCCTCCGTAGACGCCGGTCAGGACCGCCGAGATCCCGGCGATGTGGTAGGGCGGCACGGAGACCAGGGCCGCCTCGCCCTCCTCCGCGCCGAGGAATTCGACCGTGGAGATCACATAGCTGGTAAGGTTGGCGTGGCGCAGGATGGCGGCCTTGGGCTCGCCCGTCGTGCCGCTGGTGAAGAGAAGGACCGCGATGTCGGGCTGGGCGTCGGGCAGGTCGTCCGGCGCAGGGCTGGCGCAGGCCGCCTCGAAGGCCGAGCGGGCGACCACGGTCACCCCCGCGTGCGGCTCCAACCGCCCCAGCATGTCGTCGTCGACGATGGCCGCCGAGGGCGCGGTGCGGGCCAGGAGCCGGTTCAGGTCGGCGTTGGGCAGCCGGTAGTTCAGCGGCGCGAACGGCTTGCCCAGCAGGCCCGCGGCGAACACGGCGATGGGCAGGGCCGGCCCGTTCAGGCCCAGGAAGGCGATCGTCTCCCCGCCATAGCCCGCCAGCCAGGCGGCGGCGGCCCGGGCGCGGCGGCGGGTCTCGTCGAAGGTCAGGCCGTCGGACCGGCCGCCCAGCGCCAGCCGGTCCGGCGCGGCGTCGGCCGCCATGTCGAGAAGGAGAGCGGTATGCATCGCCTCAGTCCGACGACGGCAGCTTCTTGGCCTCCTGGGCGCCGATGGCGCGGCCGTCGACGCTGAGCGAGCCCTGGCCGGCCTTGGAGCACAGCACCTCGAGGCCGGTCTCCGGATCGCTGTACCGCTTGCCGGCGGCGCTGCCGGCGGCGTGCGCGTCGGCCAGCACGAGGTCGCCGCTCCGCGCCTCGGCGTGGGGGATCACGGGGTGGCCGCCGCACTCCAGGCTGGCCGGCGCCTTGGGCGGCCGCACCACCACCAGCTCCGCGTCGCACACCGCGCTCTTCCAGCGCGACCCCGGTTTCAGGTCCATCGTCTGTTCGCTCCCTTTGCGTCCAGGAGCTTAGCGCCCGCCCCCGCCCGCGTCGACGCGGACGCAGGGGGAGGGTCAGGCGTCGACAGGCTTACGGGTCGGCGCCAGCACGGCGAAGAACGGCTCGCCGCAGCGGGAGGGGTCGTCGCCGCAGCAGTCGTGGACCAGGAAGGCCATCAGGTCGTTGATGTGGCGATAGTCGGCGCTGTAGATGATCGACCGGCCCTCGCGCCGCGACCGGACGACGCCGGCGTGCGCCATCACCGCCAGGCTGCTGGAGAGAGTGTTCTGCAGCATGTCGAGGCGCCGCGCGATCTCGCCCGCGGCGATCCCCTCCGGACCGGCCTCGATGAGCATCCTGAAAATGGTCAGACGGCGTTCGTTCCCCAGGGCGGACAGGGCGTTGGCGGCGCGCAACACTTCCATGGTTCGAGATAACTCGGAGTTGCGAAACGATCCCTCGCCGACCCTGTCGCGAACTTGCGATTGAGAGCGACTATCAAACGGCACCTTAACGCCGTTCAGTGCGCCGCGTCGAGGCCCCGTCGGCGGAAAGTTCGCCTGGAACCTTGGCGACAGCCGTGCCCGCACCGACGGCGAACCGCGTTGATCCGCTAACCTTTCGGAGATGCACACCCCGTAGGCTCGAGCGTGACGTGATCGAGGCGAGGGCCAGAGTTATGAAGATGCATTCCGCCGGCAAGTTCGCGCTGGCCCTTTCCGCCGTGACCGTGATGGCCGCGACCCCGGCGCTGGCCAAGAACGACAAGAACAAGGACAAGGGCCCGCCCCCGCCTTCCGGCGGTACGACGTTCGTCCCGGTCTCCTGCGAGGCGGCAGGCGTCCAGCTGGGCGCCCTGGACTGCAGCGGCTGGCTGCAGGACAACCTGAACGTCGACGGCCTCGGCGTCGGCACGCTGGACAAGCGGACCGCTCGCACGGACGCGCTGAACGACCTCGCGGGCGGCTCGGTGTTCGACGCCGCCACCCTGGTCCCGCTGGCGAAGTACAACACCAGCGGCCCGACCATCGACTTCGGCCAGACGCTGTACGGGATCACCCTCGTGGGCTTCCACGTGGGTGGGGCGAACGGCGCGGGTGGCATCGGCTATAGCGGCACCGCCTTCTTCAAGTTCGACGCTGGCGCGGGCATGGACAGCTTCACGTTCAACATGCCGGGCCTGTCGAACGCGGCCCTCTACAGCACGGGCGTCGCGGTGCCGGAACCGGCGACCTGGGCGATGATGATCATGGGCTTCGGGGCCGCGGGCGCGCTGCTACGCCGCCGCCGCCGCGCCCTCGCCTGAGGGAATTCATCAAGTTGTGATCGAGGCCCCGGTTCTCCGGGGCCTTTTTCTTGCCTGACTCCCTCGCCTGCTTTGGCGAATTTCAGGCGGGTTTTCCGATAGTTAAGGAATCATTACCCGCCGCGAGCGAGGCCTGGCCCGCCGGGGACACCCTTCGGTTGTTTGACGTATCGTCGTTATTCGATGCAACGTTTTGCGGCTTGGGGGCGGGTTGTTCCAACGGCGTCCATACGGACGATGGGAGTGGGGTACGGAAGATGCGAATGAAATCGGTTCTAGCCGCGGGCGCCGCGGCGATGGTCCTGGGGGCGGCCGGCACGGCCTCCGCCGCGGTCATCATCACCGACGGCAACCTGCCAGGCAGCCTCGACACCATCCTCATCGATGGCGATGACGACGGCACGGACAACGAGATTCTCGGTCTGAGCAACGATGGCTGGACGGTCAAGATCGTCGGCAACGAGGACATCGCGCCGAGCAACCAGGGCGGCGGCCAGGTCTGGGTCGTCGGCAG
>NZ_LSJI01000093.1 GCF_001557235.1 Phenylobacterium sp. CCH9-H3
TGTCGGACGTGGCGCGGCGCCACGACATCCGCCCGCAGCAGCTGTTCGGCTGGCGCCGCGAGATGCGGATCGTGGACCCTGAGCCGCCGATGACCTTCGTGCCGGCGCTGATCGAGCCGCCTGTGAAGGCTGAGCGGGCGCGGCCGAGGCCGGCGCGGGGCCGGACGCGGCGACATCGAGTTGGAGTCGACGGCGTCGTGGTCCGGGTGCGCCGTGGCGTGGAGGCCAAGACCCGTGGCGGCGGTGATCAAGGCGCCGAGCAGGGAACACCCGCCGATCCGGGACGACGGTTCGCGCAGCCAAGCGAGCCGCGACTGCCGCGCGTGAGCCTTGTCCGACAAGATGGGGCGGAAGGCCCATCCGTGTAAAGGCGCACGGTAGCGTATTGCACGCAATATTGTGGGTGGGGTTAGCGCCGGCCGGTGAACCCGCCTCCGAGGAGCGCTTGGAGGCCGAGTTCGAGGTCGCTCATGCCCATTATGCGGTCGATCGAACCCTTGCGTAGCTCGCCGGACCGGCGTCGTCCGGTCGTAGCCGTCGAGCAACTGCAGGATCTGGGTGTCGTCCTTTCGGGCGGCCGCGGGATCCTTGGCCCGAAGCCGCCGCCCTTCTCAAGTGCCACCACGCCATGCTCTATCGGGCCTTGCAGACCCGTTCGCCGCCGCCGCATAAACCTGTTCATGGTCTGTCCCGCTTAGGGCCGTCCGTGTAACAAACCTTGAGGCACCCCAACCTACGGCGTGGAGATTCAATATCGATTCTAGGGCCGGCGCTGCGGGTCCCGCGCCGCCCTTGTTCGTCGCGCACCAGACGGAAATTTCGCCGTGCCTCTACTGAAGATTGCAGCTTGATCAAAGCTGTAATGTGACTTGCGATATCGAGCAATGAGGCTTCGCCAGGCGGGATTCACTCCCCTTAATCCCCAATACCTCCCCGGGGCGAGGGGATGCTTGGGCGACCCGGGCGATCTGCCGCGCCGCCCTCATTTTTACTTGGGCTGGAGCTACAGTGCCGATCGACGCTCTTGGAGAATTGGCCTGATCAGGAGTTCGCCGAGTGCGACTTCGTTGATAAGAGGCTAAACAAGCTTCTTGGGCCCCTAGCCTAAGCAGTCGATCGGGCGTTAACACGCTCACAATTCCATTCGACGCTGACTATCTTGTAATAGGCGCCGTCCCGACCCCACCTTCGCTGACGAAGTTGGCCGGTGCTGGTGGCGACCCGGCCGGTGGATTTCCGAAAAGGAATGGGCGGCCTGGCGGCGCTGGTGAAGGATCAGTTTGGCTATTGGCAGGCTTCAACACATTTCTTAGACCCCCATACGTAGGATGTTAATCCGGGCAACCAGAATATCTTCGAATTCTTGGGGATCGCCATGGACTCTGACGCCCATAATGCACTTTACGATGCGCTAATCGGTCGCACTCAGCAGATCGGCATGAGAATCGGCATGATGGTTGGCGTCGGCGCCGCCTTTATTCCGGTGTTTGGCTGGCCCGTCGTCCCGTGGCTCGCGTGCATCATCACTCTGCAGCTGGGCGAGCGCGCATGGATTCTGCGATGCGACCGCCGTCGCGTGCTCAGGCAGCGCGCCGCCTGGGGTTTGCCCTTGATTGTCCTCAACAGCCTTCTCTTTGCCGGGATTGGCATGGCCGCCGTGCTGACCGGCGATTTCTGGGCGATGCTGTCCGGCGTGTTGGTGATGGCAGGCGTCCTAATGAACGCCGGGCCTTCGACCGGTACTTCGAAGCTTGCCTATATCGCCGCAGCCGGCTCGATCACGGTCTTCGCCTGGTCGCTCCCGGTTATGGCGTATCGATCCGGAGCGACAGCGGGCGAGGTCTGGGCTCTGTCCGTTTGCGTCCTGCTGCTGTTTGCCGCTTCGCTCAGCACGCGCAGCTTCGCGGTACGCGCGTTCAGAGCTGAACGTCGGGCCAACGCCGCGAAGAGTACCGCCCTGGCTACCATCAGTCATGAGATTCGCACGCCGCTGAACGGCGTGCTCGGCATGGCTCAGGCTATGGCGGCCGACGATCTATCCGAGACGCAACGTGCACGGCTGGAGACCATCAGTGAGTCTGGCGACACTCTGCTTATTATCCTCAACGATGTCCTCGACTTCTCAAAGATCGAAGCAGGAAAGCTGGAGTTGGAGGAGGTGGACTTCGAGCTCAGCTCCCTCAGGAGTGCGGTCCATGCCGCCTTCGAAGCCGTGGCTGCCGCTAAAGGCCTGAAGTTCACCTTCGTTATCGAGGAGCAGGCGAGGGGCTCTTATCGCGGCGATTGCATTCGCCTGCGGCAGGTTCTCAACAACCTCGTCTCGAATGCCCTCAAGTTCACGGAACAAGGCGAGGTGTGCGTGCGTATCCGCCGAGAGAATGAAACTCTCGAATTTGTCGTCGCAGACACCGGCATTGGAATTCCCAAGGACGCTGTGGCCCGGTTGTTTAACAAGTTTGAGCAGGTGGACACCTCCACCACTCGTCGGTTTGGAGGTACCGGCCTAGGGCTCGCGATCTGCCGAGAGCTCGTCAGCCTGATGGGCGGGACAATCGAGGTCAGCAGTGTCGAGGGCGAGGGCAGCCGGTTCCAGGTTCGCCTTGCGCTCTTGCGGTTGGGCGACGAGCAGGTCCCCAGGGCGAAGGCTGGCGACCGGCGGGCACCTGCGTTAGACGGAGCGCCGCGGCTCCGCCTATTGGCCGCCGAGGACAATAGCGTCAACCAGCTGGTACTGCGCACTTTGCTTCAGCAGGTCGGGATTGACCCAGTGATGGTCGTAGACGGGGCCCAGGCGCTGAAGTACTGGTGCGATCAGGAGTGGGACGTAATCTTGATGGACGTCCAGATGCCGGTGATGGACGGTCTCTCGGCCACACGGGCCATTCGGTGCGCCGAGGCGGGGACCGGCCGCGCTCGTACGCCAATCATTGCACTCACCGCCAACGTGATGTCGCACCAGATCACGGAATACGTTGCCGCCGGTGTGGATGGCCACGTGGCCAAGCCAATCAACGTCAACGAGCTGTTCACCGCTATCGACGGCGCACTCGCGCGGTCAGACCCTCGCGCCGCCTCGACCGCCTAGCCTCCACAAGCCGCGCTGGGCACCAACAGTCGAAGGGCGCGTATCCCACCCCACTTCAGGTTACAGGATGGCGTTGCTCTCTCGCAGCACGGTCGCGTCCGAGGTAAGACCGTAGGTCCGCTGAGCCGAGGTGGCTCGCCCTACACTGCGCCTTCGAGGGTTGCTCGGAGTGGCCGAGCCGATCCTCACCGCAGGAGGACGAGCCGCGGAGCATTAGTGAGGTTTTCGTCGGGATCGATGTGGCGAAGGCGCGGAACGTCATCGCTGTAGCGGACGGTGAGCGCGGCGGCGAGGTGCGCTTCGTCGGCGAGGTGGATGCCGCCGAAGAGAGCATGCGCAGGGTGGTGAAGCGGATCGCGGCGACCTGCGAGCGGGCGCATTTCTGCTACGAGGCCGGCCCCACGGGGTACGGACTGCATCGGCTGATCACCTCGCTCGGTCACCCCTGCACTGTGGTGGCGCCGTCATTGATCCCGCGGAAGCCGGGCGATCGGATCAAGACCAACCGCCGTGATGCCCTCGCCCTGGCGAGGCTCCTGCGCGCCGGCGAGCTTACGGCGGTGTGGATCCCAGACAAAGCCACGAGGCGCGATCTGGTTCGCGCCCGCGCCGCTGCGGTCGAGACCCAGCGCGTCCACCGCCAGCAGGTCAGCGGCTTCATGCTCAAGCACGGCCGCGTCTTCCCACGGCCGAAGGCCTGGACCATGCGCTACCTGCGATGGCTGCAGGAGCAGAAGTTCGATCATCCCGCCCACCAGATTGCGCTGCAGGAGATGGTCGAGGCGGTCCGGGTCTCGAAGGAGCGGGTCGAGCGGCTTGAGGCGGCGATAGAAGCGTTCGTGCCGACCTGGTCGCTGGCGCGGGTTGTGCGGGCCGGCGGCCCCAGCGGGAGCGGAAGTTATCGGAGATATGCCCGATGGTCGGATCCATGAAGGCGTCGAAGGCCAGTGCTATCATGATGGCCGTGGCCACCATCTGCGCGGGCAGGCCGATGACCTGATTGTAGAAGACCAGCAGGAAGAGCGAGTGGCCGCGCTGCTTGATCGTGTTCGCGGCGGCGCCCGACGCATAGGGGAGCCGGGTCTTCCAGCTGAGCGGCGGCGCGCTCGGTAACCCGGTCATTGTCTTTCTCCCCGCGTGGGCCGTCTAGCGAGGCAATCCCACCAGGCTGCGGCCCATGATCACCCGCTGAATCTGCCCGGTGCCCTCGACGATGTTCAGCGCCTTGGCGTCGCGGAACAGCTTTTCCACGAGGTTGTGGCCGGCGCCGGCCTCCAGGCCGACGATTTCCATGCCCAGGGCGGCGGTCTCCTGCGCCACTTCGGCGGTGATGATCTTGGCCATGGAGGATTCCAGGATGTTGCTGCGCCGGTTGTCGGCCATCCAGGCAGCCTGCAGGGTCATCAGCCGCGCCCCACGGATTTTTCGCAGCATCAGCTCCAGCTTGTCGCGGATGCGAGGCGACTTGATCGCGCCCGACTCCCTGGCGAACCGCCGCGCTTCGTCATAGGCGGCGCGGGCCACCCCCAGGGCGCTGGCGGCGACACCCACGCGGGTGGCATTGAGCGCGCCCATGGTCGCGCCGTAGGACCCAGAGCCGGCGGCCCCCATCTTCGGCTCACTGCGCTCGCCGCCCAGCAGATGATCGGCGGGCACTTCGCAGTCCTCGAGGATGAAGGACACCGACTCGTAGGAGCGCAGGCCCATCTTCTTTTCGATCTTCACCCCGGTGAAGCCGGGAGTGCTGCGTTCCACGAAGAAGGCGCGCTGGGCGGCGCGGCCCTTGGTGGGGTCGAGGGTGGTCTGCACCAGAACCCAGTCGGCGCGGGAGGCGTTGCCGATGAAGCACTTGGCGCCGTTCAGCACATAGCCCTTGTCGGTCTTGCGGGCGTGGGTGCGAAAGGCGGCGGTGTCCGATCCACCGCCGGGTTCGGTCAACGCGAAGCTCGCCCAATGCGGCGTCGTATGATGGGCGAAGGGGCCGAGGAAGCGCTCCTTCTGCTCCGGCGTGCCGGCCGCGTTGACCATGCCGGACGGGAAGCCCGCGCCGGGGGAGGCGACCCCCATGCCTCGATCCCAGTAGGCGCTCTCTTCGCCCAGCACGACCATCTGGGTGATGCGCCCTTCCGGGGCGGGCTCGGCGGCGGCCATGAGTTCGCGGCGGCCACGTCCGCGGTCGATGAACCTCTGAAAGTAGGCGTGGCCGACCGGCAGCGGAGAGCCGGAGCGGTCCGCCTCCAGGCCTGCCGGGCGGGCTTCGGTTTCGCCCCATTCGCGAGCGTCATCGACGAGTTTCTTCAACTGAGGACTGATCTGCAGTTCCATAGACAAACTTTCTCAGAAGGCGTCGCCGACGGTGTCGGCCAGGGAGGCGGCGTCGTCGCGAGCGCGTTCCACGCCGCCGGCGAGAAGGCCCAAGGCCCGGGTCTCGCGCATCGCCTTCTCCATCGGGAAGTCGCGCATGAAACCGTGACCGCCGAGGATCTGCACCCCGTTGGGACCCACAAAGCGGCTCGCATCGACCGCCTCGACAAAGGCGGCGGCGGCATGCTGGCGGGCGTCCTCGCCGGCCTCGATGCGGCGCGCGGCGTCCTCGACCAGCAGGCGCACCTGCTCCACGGCGTTGAACATGTCGACGATCAAGAAGGCCATGCCCTGGTGGTGGGCGACTGGTTGACCGAAGGCCATGCGCTCCATGGCGTATGCCCGCGAGAACTCGGTGGAGTCGTAGAGCACACCGACCAGCAGCGAGGCGAAGTAGAGCCGCGCCTTGGCGAGCGCCTGTTCGGCGGCGTCCTTGTCGTTCCAGGCGGCCGCGGCGGCGCCATCGAAGCTCAGGCGGCTGGCGCCGGCGGCGTGCAGACCGATGCTCTTGACGGGTTCGGCGGTGGCAGAGCCTTCGATTACCCAGGCGCTGGTGGGGCCGAGGCCGACCACCAGATCGGCGCGCTCGACCGGCGCCCAGGCGACCTTGCCGCTCACCCGATCACCGGCGGCGAGGCTACGATCTTCGTCCTCGACCACGAGCACCACGCGGGCGTCCGGGGTTTGCAGGATCGGGCCGGCGAACCGGGCGACCGCGTCGGGACCGCCGAAGGCGTCCAGCAAATAGACGGCCGGTCCAAGTCGATCGAGCGCCAGAGCCGCGCCGGCGTCGGCCTTGGCCAAGCAGCTGTTAGCGAGAACGCGGGTGAGGATGCCCAGGCCCACCCCGCCGGCCGCCTCCGGCACATCGAGCCCCTCGAAGCCCAGCTCGGCGAAGCTCGCACGGGCCTCCGGCGAGGGTGCGCGAGCCGCTTCGGCGGCGCGCAGGTTGGGACGCAGCTGTTCGCTGGCGAAGGCGGTCAGGCTGTCGACGATCATCTGGTCGTCTTCGCGGATGCCGAAATTCAAGGCGGTCTCCTAAGTCGTCGTCAGGCGCGGTCAGGCGCCGACGAAATTGCCGGGCCGGCGTTCGGCCACCGACCGAACGCCCTCGCGATAGTCTTCGGTGGGAAAGAGCTTGGCCTGCTCGGCGCTTTCGTGGTCGGTGCGGGCCTTAAAGGCGTCCGCTAGGCCCTCACGCAGGGTGGCGCGGGTGGCGATCACCGCCAGCGGGGCGGCCTGGGCGATTTCGGAGGCGAGCGCCAGGGCGGCCTCCCGCAAGCCCTCCTTCGGTGCGACCACGTCGGCGAGGCCCCAGGCCAGGGCCTCCTCGCCGTTGATCCGGCGGCCGGTGTAGAGCAGCTGGGCGGCCTTCTGCAGACCGATTAACCGGGGCAGCGTGAGGGTCAGGCCGAAGCCCGGGTGGATGCCGAGCTTCACGAAGTTGGCCGCGAAGCGAGCCTCCGGCGCGACGACGCGAAAGTCCGGAACCAGGGCCAGGCCGAGCCCTCCGCCGATGGCCGGCCCCTGGATCGCACCGACGATCGGCTTCTTGGTGGCGAAGAGCCTTGCGGCCGCGCTGTAGAGGTCGCCCGTCGCCCCGCCGGTCGGCGATGGCCGGCTGAAGTCCGCGCCGGCGCAGAACGAGTTGCCCTGGGCGGCCAGGACGATGGCACGCAGATCTGTCTGCCCGTCGATCGCCTCGAATGCCATGGCCAGCGCAGTGATCAGCCCGACGTCGAAGAAGTTGTGCGGCGGCCGACGGATCTCCACCACCGCCACGTGCCCATGGGTCTCGACGCCCACATCCTCAGCCTGACCCATCTCCGCCCCTTCAAATTCGGCCGCCCCGTCTGACGCGGCGCGTGCCTAAGGCTGACGCAGGGAGGGTAGGCGAGGCAACTGTTTCACATGTGAGGAAGACGTTTTCGCATATGTGCATAATGTGCAGGTAAGCGACCTGCGTTTTTTCCTATTTCAGGATCTCGGAAAACTTGGCGACGGTGTCCTGCAGAAGCGCCAGGTGTTTGTCATGCCCGGCGACGATGCGCTCGGAAGGGCCGCCCAATCCGATCGCGAAAATCCGCCTGAAGGGCGTCTCGGGCAGCAATACGGCGATGATCCCGACCCCCGGGGTTACGAGGTTGTGGGAGATCGCATAGCCGCTGCGGCGGATGACGTTGATGCTGGTGAGGAGATCCTCGACGTCGATCTTCTCCTCGCCGGCGTCGCGGGCGGCGTCTATTCGCCGGACAATGGCGCGGATGGAATGATCGGTGTGGCCGCTGAGCAAAAGCCGGCCGAAGCCCGATCGAGCCAGCGGGCGCAGCGTGCCTGGGGCCACCGAGTAGTTGAGCGGTTCGCGCGAATAGATGACGTGGACGTACTGGGCATGCAGGTCGCTTTGGGCGGCCAGAATGACGGTCTCGCGTGTCTCGTCGCGCAACGTCTCCATCAGGCCGATGATGTTCATACCGCCAAACAGCTCGGTCACCACCCAGCCGCCCAGGGCGGCGATACGCATGGTCGGCAGATAGGTCCGGCTCCGTTTGTCGTATTCAAGATAGCCCAGCATCACCAAGCTCTTAAGGATCGCCGCGCCGCTTGATGGCGGGTAGCCGTGCTGGTCGCAGATCTGCTTCAGCGACAGCGGCGTGCGCATGGTGTCGAAATATTCGAGCACCTCGAACACGCGACGCGCCGACTTAATGGTGACATCTGACATCCGGCCTCCAGCCTTATCCATGCGTTATGCATGCATATGAAAATTCAGCACGTCCATATGTAAAACATTGCATCACCGCGAAAGAGCGTGACTATTTGATCAAGCATGCATCGGGTGAAATCCAGACCAGCCGGGTGAGTGCTGAAGTCATTACCGGAGGTTCGAACAGACGGCCGGGTTTACGCCAAGTCGTCGCTCGCATAGCGGGTGATGATCGATGTCTCGCGAGGTAAGGAAAGGGCGCCGCTTGAGAGCAAGAGCTCGGTAGGCGTCCAGTAGAACGCTAGGGAGGGACTTATGACTAGGGCGCAATTGCTTGCGCGCTCAGCGTGCGCGCTTGCCTTGAATGCAGGGCTGGCGGGCTGGGCGATGGCGCAGTCGGACGGACCGAAGGAGACGTCCGTCGAGGAAGTCGTCGTCACCGGCTCCTATATTCGGGGCACGCCGGAGGACGCCGCCCAGCCGGTCGATGTCGTCACCGCCCAGGCGCTGGAGCAGCAGGGCTCGCCTTCCGTGGTGCAGCTCGTCAAGACGATCACGGCCGCTGGCGCCGCCCTTGGCGAGGCCAACCGTTCCCTCGGCGCGCAGGCGTCTGGCAACGCTTCGATCAACCTGCGCGGTCTGGGTCCGGCAAGGACCCTCACGCTGATGAACGGTCGTCGGCTGGCCGACTCCGCCAATGCAGGCGGCGGTCTCGGCGCGAACCTGCTTTTCGTCCCGTCCGCCGCGGTCGGGCGCATTGAGATCCTGAAGGACGGCGCGGCCGCCACCTACGGTTCCGACGCCATGGGGGGGGTGGTAAACTTCATCACTCGCCGAGACCTGGAAGGGTTCGAGTTCTCCGGCCAGTACGCCGCCATCGACGGTTCCAAGGGTGACTACGAGGGCAACCTAGCCTACGGCTGGCGCGACGACCGGGGCAATATCCTGCTGACCGCCGGCTATCGCCACCGCAGCCGCCTCGACATGCTCGACCGCGGCTGGGCGAAGTCCCCCTACGAGGATCCGAACTACGGCGGCTGGACGGGTGCCACCAACCCGGGCTTCTATGTCGCCAACACCGCCTCGCTATCGCCGGCAATCCTCTTCCGCGACAACGGCTGCGCCGAACTGGGCGGGGTCTTGACCAATGGCGCCACGGGCCGCCCTGTGTCGCCCGCCAGCGCTTTAGTCAACGGCGGGGCGGCCACCTCGACCTGCCGATTTGAGTTCACTCAGCTCAGCGACCTGGTGACCACCGAGAACCACTATCAGCTCTACGCCGAGGCCAACTACGACCTGTCCGACAAGGTCCAGATGCATGTGGAGGCGGCCTGGACGCGCAATGATGTGCCCAACCAGCGCATCTCGCCGGCCAACCTCTCGACGCAGTTCCCGACGCCGACCTCGCTCGGAGGCACCTCCGGGTCGCTGGCCCCTCCGGGCGCCTTCAACTTCTTCGTCCGCTACAATGTCCCGCAGAATAACCCTGGGCTCGACCAGCTGGCGGCCGACTGCGCGGGCGGCGGCGGCCGGTTCGGTGAGTTTGGGACGGCCCAGTGCGCAAGCATCACCGCCGCCGCTACGGCTGGGGCGCTCGGGGTGGACATCTCGCCGACGGCCTGGCGCGCCATCGCCTTCGCCGGCCATCCGACGACCAACTCGAAGTCCGCCGAACAAGACGTGCACAACGATTCCTGGCGCGTGTCAGCCAGCCTCAACGGCGACTTCGACAACGGCATCCACTGGGACGCGGCGTTGACCTACATGGACGCCACCTCCTCGCACTCAAACTCCGACATCCTCGTCAACCGATTGCAGAACGCTCTCAACGGCTTCGGCAGCCGGCAGGGCGACGCGAATGAATGCTCGGCGGCCGAGCGGTCCGTGGCGGCCAACGCGGGCAACGCCGCCGCGGGCTGCTACTTCTTCAACCCCTTCACAAACAGCGTTGCGACCAGCGTCATCAACGGCCAGGCAAATCCCTACTATCGGGCCGGGGTCGCCAACGATCCGCGGCTCATCGACTGGATGATCGGCCGATACACCAACACCTGGACCAATCAGCTGCTGGTCGCTGATGCCGTACTCACCGGCGATCTCCCGGTTTTCGAGCTGCCCGGCGGCCAGGTGCAGTGGGCCATCGGCGCGCAGTACCGCTACCAGCGCGAGTTGCAGTACTCCGGCGACTTCTTTGACAACCAGACCTTTCCCTGCGTCGACTCCATCGATGACAGCGTCCCGGTGTGCGGCGCGCCGGCCGGGCCGCTGATCTTCTTCGGGTCTGGCCGCGACCGCGATCTTGACCGGTCCGTTCCGGCCGGGTTCCTGGAACTGCGGCTGCCGCTTTTCGATAACTTCGAAGCCAACATCGCGGTGCGCCACGAGCGCTATGGCGGCGGCGTCGGGTCGACTACCAATCCACGGATCGCCCTGCGCTGGCAGGCCTTGGACTGGCTGGCGTTCCGCGGATCAGCGGGCACCACGTTCCGGGCCCCGACGCTGGAAAGCACGACCTCGGGCTTCACCCGCAGTGTGGTCAACATCTCTGGCCAGTATCGGGCGGTCCGCACTAACGGCAATCCCGATCTGCAACCCGAAACTGCGCACGCCTATAATGGCGGGATTCTCGTCGATTTCCGCAGGTTCAAGGCTTCGCTCGACTACTGGCGCTTCGACTTCAAGGACGAGCTGACCACGGAGTCTTCGACGGCGCTGTTCTCGGCCATGTTCCCGGCGGTCGCCGACGCCAGCACCTGGGCCTGTCTTGGCGGCGCCCGGACGGTCCCGGAGCTCGCCGCCCGCTTCAACTTCGGCGGGGTCTGCGCGCCGGGGAACGTGCTGGAGATCAACACTTCTTTCGTCAACGGCCCGAACACCCGGACCTCGGGCTTCGATTTCAGCGCTCAGTACGACTGGCCAGATGTATACGGCGGCGACCTGACCGTTGGCTTCGACGGCACCTATCTCAAGGAATTCCGCCGCGGCGCCTTCTCACTGCTGGGCGCGCCGCAAGTGGTGTTCCAGCAACCAGTGGATCGCGCCGGGACCAGCGATCTCGTCGGCTCGTTCTTCTCCTACCCGCAGCTGCGGGCGAACGGCTTCGTCAACTTCAACCGCGGGCCGCTCAACGCCCGTTGGCAGGTCCGCTACACCGAGGGCACCAAGCCGGCGCCCGGCACGCCCGCCAATAGGTGGGTGCTGCAGGGCTCCGACTACGTCCAGGTCCCGGTCGGCAAGAGCAAGGCCTACGTCCAGCACGACCTGACGGTGCGCTACGACGCGCCGTGGGATACGACCGTCACCTTCAGCATCCAGAACGTGTTGGACACCGATCCGTCGGACGCACCGGGCGCCTACAACTACGACATCACCAACGGCAACCCCCTCGGCCGCGTCTTCGAGGTCGGCTTCAAGAAGACGTTCTGACCGATGCGCTCTTCTAACACGTCGCGCGCCCGGCGACCGCCTTCCCCTCCCCCGGGTACCGGCGCCTTGACCCTGGCGCCGCCGGCTCCCGCTGGCGGCGCATCCTTCATGATCCCGTTCAGCAGCCTGAATTTCCTGTGACAGATCCTTGCATGACCGCCACCACCTCTTTGCCCGTATCGCCCCTAGATGGTCTCCGCATCATCGATTTGACCTCGGTGATCATGGGTCCCTATTCGACACGCATCCTCGCAGATATGGGCGCGGACGTGATCAAGATTGAGCCGCCCGAAGGCGACATGATGCGGCCCCCACAAGGCGCTCGGCTCTCGGGCATCATGCTCAACCTCTACCGCAACAAGCGCAGCGTGGTGCTTGACCTGAAGCGCGCGACGGGAAGGGCGGCCCTGAACGCGTTGATCCCCACCGCCGACGTCTTCGTGCACAACCTACGCCCGCAGGTGATGGAGCGGCTGGGCTTCACCTATGACGCGGTCAAGGCCTTGAATCCCGACATCGTATATTGCGCGGCGTTCGGCTTCGGCAGCGAAGGGCCGTATGGCCAGAAGCCGGCCTATGACGACCTGATTCAAGCCTCCTCCGGATACGCCAGCACCGCCATTCCGCTGACCGGCGAGCCGGCCTACGCCTCGGCGGTGATCTGCGACAAGCTGGCCGGGCAGGCGATCGCCTACGCGATCCTCGGTGGCCTCCTGCATCGCGCACGCGGCGGTGGGGGCCAAGCCATTGAGGTGCCGATGTTCGAGACCGCCATTGACTTCAACCTGGTCGAGGGCTTCGGCGGCGCAGTCTACGCCCCGCATCGCGGACGACCGGGCTATCCGCGTATTCAGACCAAGGAGCGGCGGCCCTATCGGACGGCCGACGGATACGCCTGCATCCTGCCGTACTCGGCCAAGAACTGGTTCGACTTCTTCGATTTTGTCGGCCGAGCGGACTGGAAGGAGCTCTACCGCGATCCCGCTAGGCGGGCCGCGGCCATCGAGACGCTCTACGCGATGATCCGCGAGGAGGCGCCCCGTCTCACCAACGCCGAATGGCTGGCCTTCTGTGACGGCGCCGACATTCCATGCATGCCGGTCATCAACGTGGAGGACCTAGCCGATGACCTGCACGTACAGGCCGTCGGCCTGATGCCTGTGGTCGAGCACCCGACCGAGGGGCCGTACTACAGCGTTCGGCAACCCATTCGGTTCAGCCAAGCGCCCTACCGGCTGCGCTATCACGCCCCGGCTCTCGGTCAGCATACCGAGGAAGTCCTCCGCGAAGTCGGTCTGACGCCGTCAACCTGAGGGGGGCCTTATGGCCGCGATTTCCATCGAACCGGGCGACGGCGAGGCGCCGCTGCCGTCCGTGGCCGATCAGACCGACGCCGCAGGAGCCGGCGCCAAGCCCGTCGGCCGTCCGTGGCTGATGGCCTGGATGCTCATGGCGGTGCTGACCCTGAACATCCTGGACCGCCAGGTGATCAACGTTCTCGGCAACGAGATCGGCAAGGACCTCAATCTCACGGATTCGCAACTCGGCCTGGTCGGCGGCCTGGCGTTTTCGATGGTCTATTTCGTCTTCGGCTTTCCCTGGGGCTGGATCGCCGACAGGCCGAAAGTAAGCCGCGTCTGGGTGATCTCAGCGTCCTTGACCATCTGGTCCACCATGACCGCGCTCTGCGGAGCCGCCTCAGGCTATGGCTACCTGCTGCTGGCGCGCATGGGCGTGGCGGCCGGTGAGGCGGGCTGTGGCCCGGCGGCCCATTCGCTGATCGCCGAGTCCGCGCCGAAGGCCAAGCTCGCCCAGGCGTTGGCGATCTTCGGACTCGGCATCCCCATCGGGGCCTTCCTCGGCAAGTCGATCGGCGGCGTGCTGAGCGACCTCTTCGGGTGGCGCAGCGCCTTCTTCCTCGTCGGAACGCCCGGTGTGCTGCTGGCGATCGGCCTGCTGTTCATCCTGCGCGATCCCCGCCATCAGGATCGCGCCCGCGCCGCGTCCTTCCCGAGGCCCGGCGTTCTGCAGGCCGCGCGGGAGGTCCTGCGGTCGCGCACCATCATCTACCTGATGCTAGGCAGCACCGTCATGGGTGCCCTGGTCTCGGTGGGCAGCTTCTGGGGCATGATGCACTTCCAGCGAAACCTCGGCATGACAGCGGGCCAGGCTGGCCTATGGCTGGGCGTGCAGGGCGGCCTCACCGGCATTTTCGGCACCCTGGGCGGCGGCTGGATCGCCGATCGCCTCGCCGCCAGGAACCCGCGGCACTACATGACTCCCGGCATCATCGGTATGCTGCTGACGCCGCCCATGCTGGTCTTCGCCTGGTGGACCGACAAATGGTGGCTGGCCCTTATCTTGATGATCTTCCCCACCATGTTCGACAACTTGAGCTACGGCGGGGTCGCCGCGGCCACGCAGCGCCTGCTCAGCCCCAATGTGCGGGCCACGGCCTCGGCCCTGATGGCCATGGTTGGCACCCTGGTGGGCGCGGGGATCGGCGTTACCGCGTTCGGGGTGCTGTCGGACGTGATCCGCGAGGCGCTGCCGGCTTCCGCGCCTCCGCACCAGAGCGTGCGCTACGCCCTGATGGGCGCGGCGATCAGCTTTCTCATCCCCGCATTCTTCTACTGGCGCGCTAGCAAGCACGTGCAGCGGGAAATCCAAGAATTCGAGCGCGCATAGCCCACAGAGCTGCCACCATGCTTGCGATCTCGTTACGCCGCGGCCTGACATGAACGTTCGCTTCATGGCACGACTGATCCTCTCTCGTTGCGGTGGACACCCATGCTTCTGTAATAGGTCAACCGTCCTTTCGGGTTGATCTGCCTCGACGGCGCAGATGGCTCGGCGAGCCTCATCTAGCTTCCGTATTGTCCACGCAGGCGTGAGATACGGCATGGGGTGTCGGCTCTACCGAGGTCCCGGCGGCTACCTCGCCCGCAGCCGCGATCCGCCCCCCGGGCAACATGGTCGTTTGGCGAGGCCTGACGCGGCTCAATGACATCGCCTTCGGCATCTCAATCGGGATGCGCCGACGATGTGGTTAACTGAAAGCCTCACCGGAGGGATACGACTATCCGCATCCGTCGGACATATGTGTCGCTCTCGGGCGAGGGTGCGGGTGACTGTGCGGTAGGGGCCGTGGGCGTGCTCATCGAGCGATAGCCCGTTGTGGACCTTGCAGCACCTTCGCTTTCGACCGTGCGTATTCCACGCCATCGTGGGCACGGATTCCACGGCGTCGTGGGCGCCTCTCGGTTGAGGGGATGATGGAGGCAAGACCGACAGTCTGACCGGGCTAGGGAGCCGCTGTTGTTTGAGCAGGGGGCCTGATGCCGACCGAGAGTTTGTCGATGCGCCACATACGCGACCTACTACGTCTGAAGCACGAGAACGGTCTGAGCACCCGGCTGATCCACATGCGGTCTTTTCCAACCTTCAGCATCAAAGTAATACCAATCGGCGCTGATCAGTACCCATGGGCCCAGTCTCTGAGGCCGATGGACATGATGCGCCAGGGTTGGTCGGCAATGGTGTTCCAGGCGGCGCAGCAGTTGTCGACGATGTCGTCGTAGTTGCGGAAGATGCGGTTGGAGAGGTGGTTGTCGCGCATGAACTGCCAGAGGTTCTCGACCGGATTGAGCTCCGGGGCCTTGGCCGGCAGCGGCAGGAGGGTGATGTTCGATGGCGTCTGCAGGGCCTGGGAGGTGCGCCATCCGGCCTGGTCGAGCAGCAGGACGGCGTGATGACCGGGCTCGACCTGGGCGCTGATCTCGGCCAGGTGGGCGTTCATGGCCTGGGTGTCGCAGTAGGGCATGACAAGGCCGGCGGCGGTTCCCTTCTGCGGACAGATCGCGCCGAAGATGTAGGCCCATTGGGTGCGCTGTTCGTTGGGCGCGGACGGACGGGTTCCGCGCCTTGCCCAACGGCGGGTGAGCTTGTTCTTCTGCCCGATGCGGGCTTCATCCTGCCACCAGATCTCGAGCTCGGTCCCTTCAGCCATGCGGTCGCGGATCTCCTGGACCCGCAGGGGGAAAATCTCGCTTGAAGGCCTCCAGGGCCTGCGGGTTCTGGGCATGGTGTCTGGGCCGGGCGGACAGGCGCGCATAGCCCAGACCTTTCCGGATCCGGCCCAGTCGGCTGGGGTCCAGCGACACGCCGTACTCGTCGTAGATCCAGCCCGCCAGATCGATGAGCCGCCAGCGCACCACCCCGTGGATGGCCGGGATCGGGCCGTCCTCCACCAACTGGACGACCGCCGCCAGCTGCTCCGGCGTGAGCTTCGGCTTCGCTCCCGGCGCCTTGCGGTCGATCAGCTCCGCAGGACCTTCGGCATTGAACCGCAGCGCCCAGTCGCGAAGAATCTGCCGGTCCATCCCGCCTACCGCCGCGGCCTCATGGCGGCTGGCGCCGTCGTAGACCGCCACCAGCGCCAGCAGACGTCGGACCTGGCGGGCGTCCCTGCTGGCCCGCGCAAGCGCGCGAAGCTGAGCGGCGTCAAAGTCCTGGCGAAGCGTGATAGGTGGCATGGCGAACCCTCCGGTCCGACGATCGAATCCTACTTCGCCGCCCCTGAGAATCCCCCCGAGTCAGGCACTGCGCCGATTGGTATAAACGTGGCTTTCACAGACAAGCCTGGTGAAGAGCAGCACAATAAACTTCGACCCGGGGGCAGAACTTCTGCGCTCAAGCTTGGTTCCAGATTCGCCTCGGCGGAACGCCTACAGCGATGGCGAGCAAACATTGCGACGATCACCCAAGCTGTTCGCCGACGAGACCACAGCCCCGGTGCACGATCCGGGGCGCTGCAAGATCAAGACTGGCCAGATGTGGGCATAAAGGCGATCAGCCAGTGACAGAAGGGGTTGGACCGTCTCCCTGCCCTCCCCGAGAGACGGTCCATTTTCGCCTTAGAACCGATACTGGAGCTCTATCCCGTACGTGCGCGGGAAGTTCGGCTTCACCGTGACTCGTTGAACGCCACTGGCCGAGGGGGCTCCGGTTCGGAAGTCCTGATAGGCCAACTCATCAAAGGCATTCTTGACGTAGCCAATTACTGTGTAGCGATCGTCGGAGTCCTTCCAAAGCGCCCGGAGGTCCACGACTTCGTTCGATGGTGAGCGGAAACCCGGCTGAGCAAAAACGACGGCCTGTTGCTCGTCTGTGAAGGTGTAGGTACCCCCAAGTGTGAGATCGCCCTTAGTGAACTCGAACGTATAATTCAACCCAAGGTTAAGCTTGTTCTCCGGAGTCAGGGGGAGCCTGTTTCCGACGAGGGTCTGGGGCCGGCTGCCGTTCGGCAACACCACACCCGTAGGTCGCGCGCCCGCCTGTAGCGCCTTCGGGTCCGCTGTATCGACGAAACAGCAGCCGCTCTTGAGTTCGGTGTTGAGGTACGAATAGCTCGCGAAAATCTGCAGATGATCGATGGGAACCCACTGGGCCTCCATTTCCAGGCCCCAACTCACAGCGTCCAGGTTCAAAAACTGACTGCCGGTTGAGCCGGTGGCCGGATTTAGAACTACGGTAAGCGGGGCCTGAAAACCCTTGTAGTCCGCGTAGAACAGCGCGGAGTTCAGCTGGAAACGTCGCCCCAGATTCTTCTTCAACCCGAGTTCATAGTTGTCGACGTATTCGGGATCGGCATAGGGGAACGGCGTTAGGCCATTGGACGCAAGCCAGCCGCCAGACTTGTAGCCGCGGCTGTAGCGGGCATAGGCGTTGGTGTCGGAGTCAGGTTGCCACTGCAGCCCTAAGGTCCCCGTCCAGGCGTCATAGTCTGCGGCCAAGTCACGAGTAAGGCCGCCGTTTGCCGAAGGGCGTAGATTTGCATAGAGCGGATTGGCCAAGCAAGACGCGATGGTCGGGCCGCCACAGACGACAAACGTAGTGAAATCCACCGCGATCCCTTGTCCGATGGCGGCTGGTATCCCTGCGGCGGCCAAGATGGTGGTGGTGGTGTTGGTACGCGACACGTAGCGAGCCGAGTCTGTACCCGACTTCTCGTCAACCGTGTACCGGAGGCCACCCGTAAGCGTGAGCGTATCGGTGATATCATAGTCGATCTGAACAAAGGCCGCATAGGAGTCGACCTCCAGCGCACCTTCTACGAAGAGGTAGTTCCCCTTCGGGTTCGGCGCCGCCGGAACTCCGGTCGCCAGACTGATCGGGTTCTGAACGGCCGGATCGTTGAGGACTCGCTGGCCCTGGGGTTGCGCGTAGGTTTGATGATACTGGTACAGACCGACGATCCAGCGCAGTGGCCCGTCCGTGTTCGATGACAGGTTGATCTCATTGGAGTACCATTTCTGGTCCTCGCGGTAGAAGAACCTCTGGTCTGGCGACACGCCCGTGGCGGTGTAGGCGCCGAAAGGCGTCGCGGTCGGCACGCTGAATAGGCCGGTGCGCGATGAACGATCCTCATCCCCAGCCGTGTCGTAGACATAGGATTGGTAGCCGGCCAGATACTTGAGGGTCATGCCGCCAAGATCCCAGGTGAGATCGAAGTGCAGTCGCTCATGATTGCTGAGCTTACCTTCACTCGTCTGGTTGGTGTTGATCTTGTAGGGGTCGGTCATCGCCGGATTAATTCCTGCGAAGCCGAAGGTCGGATTGTAGTAGAGGCCAGCGTTGCCGAGGCCGGTCGGGGACGTGGTGTCGTAGCGGCTCGTGATCGACTCGTGGACGTTGCCAACGCCGAAGCTGTCATCCCAGTCGAACTTCGAATAGCGCAGGCGGGCCGTGATGTTCTCGCCGAGATCGGCTTCCAGCTGAGCCTCGACTATGTACCGTTTAACAGCGCTGGAATCGCCGGCAGGCCCGAGGTTCTCGAAGAAGCCTTCCTCTCGGCGTTCCAGAGAGCCGCCGAGGAGGAAGCGCAGGCCATCCGTGATCGGTCCTCGAACCAAGGCGTCGGTTCGCCAGGTGCCGTAGTTCCCAAGGACGGCGCGGACCTCACCATTGAAATCCTCTGTCGGACGTTTGGCGATGATGTTCAGCGCCCCGCCGATGGAATTGCGCCCGTACAGGGTGCCTTGCGGGCCGCGCAGAATCTCCGTGCGTTCGATAAACAGCGACGGCGTGCCGGCATCAAACATGGAGTTTGAGAAAATGCCGTCCGAGTACAGCGCGACGGAAGGATCCGTGCCAATAGCATTGGTCAGGCGACCAAACCCCCGGATCGAGAGGCGGTCGTTGTTGGTATAGGTGACGCTCGGCGAAACGCGCGCCAAGTCCTCGACATTAGCTACCCCTAGCAGGTCGCGCCGTTCGCTTGTATAGGCCGTTACGGCCACAGGAACATCCTGAAGGCTCTGCTCACGTTTTTCAGCCGTCACCACCAGCTCTTCAATGGTGAAGCCGGTGTCTTGCGCCCAACTAGGCGAGGCCGCAGCCAGAGCCAGCGCGGATGCGCTGCATGCGAAGGCGAGTCGCAGATTTACGTAGTTTTTCATGTTCCCTCCCAGTCCGCTAGGCGTTTTTGCCTCTATGCTGACGGTAATGGAGATTACTATAATGTCATTGACGATGGCAAACGGTCCCCGCGCCCGGCCTCTGACTGGCGGTCGCTTGTAGACTCGCGCGAGCACTTCGTTTGCTCGCGGCCAGTCGAGATGGCTACAGGCCGCCTGAGTATTGGGTGCCTTGGCGCAGCTACCGCCTTCGTCGCCGCGCGCTTTGTCTTGCATCGCCGGCGGCGGTGTTATCTTGGGGGGCCTCTCGGGGCATGCGGCGAGCCGCCAGGCCGCTCGTGACCACACGGTCGAACGCACGGCGTTTGCAAAGACGCGGGAAGACGCCCCCGAGTCGGCTCGTCTGCCGCCTCTCGGCCTGGGAGGCCCTAACGCGAGCCACAAATCCGAGGACGGTCAGAGTGCTCGACAGGTTGCGCAAAGGTCGTCACATGACAGGAACCGTTGTTCACATCGCCTGGAATTGGCCCGGCCACGATTCCAGCCTTAAATATTACTGATAGAGTCATGGAGTTGTAGCCGACGATGCCCGGAGAATCTAACGAGCTCCTCTCACAGGATGAGTTGGACAGCGGTTTGAGCCCTATGGGCGGAGGCTACCTCCTGGCCGATGTCACCCGCCTGATGCGAGCGGCTTTTGATGACAAGATGCAGGAACTCGGCCTGACCGCGTCCACTTGGCGGGTTCTGATCTACCTGCACCGTAGCGACGGCGTCTCTCAGGCGGCTTTGGCCCGGCAGCTTGAGGTCAGCCGGGCCTCGCTTGGGCAAATGATTGATCGATTGGAGCAAAGTGGGCACGTAATGCGCGCTGAACATTCAGAAGATCGGCGCGTCTGGTGCGTCCATCTCACCGCAAAGGCGTTAGCCATGATGCCCGATGTGGAGAGCAAGGCCAAGAGTTTGCACGCTTTGAGTTTTGGAAAGCTCGCCCCGAAGGACTACAAGAAACTCCTGAAGATACTCTTAGAGCTCCGCGATATCCTGGTGACGAATGAAAGCGCCGCTTGAGGTCGCTCGAAGGTCGCGGATAGGCCATCGCGCATCTGCCATGAAAAGAGGCGGCGCGGCCGGTCGTCCGCGCCGCCTAAGCTTCCCTTGGCCCCGGGAGGTAGGTCGGGGCAGCGGGGCAAGATGGGGTCACAGTGCGCATTCTCTCGGGCGAAAATCCGAATACCGGGCGAGCCTCATCGATCGACATTCTATACGCGGCCTTATCGTAAGCTACAATATGATAAATGACCTCGCGATGAGCATCGGCGATGAGGGCTATGGTCGGCCGTATTGAAATGGCCAAGCGCGGCGGGGTGCCTGGTGCGGTGAGGGCGCGGGTCGCTCCGAGGTCAGTCGTCTGCCGTTGGTGGTTCTTCCGGCCGCGGGTCGAGGCGTTCCGGCGATAGGGCGTCGCGAAGGGCGACGCGGTGACGCGCTTCGGCGGCGAGCTGTTCGAAGGCCAGATTGAAGGCGGCGACGCACGAGCTGGCGTCCAGCTGCGCCATGTCATCGCCCACCGTCTGGTCGAACTCCTGCAGCGCGATCAAGAAGGCGGTGGTGAGCTTGTTGCCGGAGGTCCTGAGGGCGAAGGCGGGGGATCTGATCAGGGCGGCGACGACGAGGCCGTAGGCGTCGGCGTCCGTGAACTCGGCGAAGGCCTTCAGACGCTCGAACTTGAGCGGGCCGACGCCGGCCTCCAGATATTCGTACGACCGCTTGCCGATGCCCATGGCGGCGGCCACCTCGGCGGTCCTGAACCGGCGGGCGCGCCGGATGAGGCGCAGCGCCATGGACAGCAGGTGCTCGATGGTCGAGGCAGAAGTCGGACGGGCCATGGCCTCGACGCGCTGGGGTAGCAACTCGGAGACGATGCAACCTCGCCTCCTTCGCCTCCACAATCAATATGCAAACAGTCGCCTGAGAAACAGATCGGGCGCCTGGTGTGTCCAGAGAACAAAATCGGCCTGATATTCCAGCGGCGGCGACTTCGAAAATAGAGAATGCGCAAGAAGTTTGCGCGGTTCGCGCAGACATTCGGCGCGTATAGAAGTGTGTAGTGGGGAGGCTAACGAATATTTTCATCGAGTCGTTCGAATTCTATTGTTGAACTTCGCTCTTCGAAGAATGGTGGATGCGTATTTGACGCTTAGGCCGCCGCGTTGGGAGGCGATATTGATTCGAGAGCGGGACCCATTCGGACGAGCGCTGGCGACCCTGAGGGTCCGCTTGCGCGCCGGCGCCTATGGTCAGGGTCAGCCGCTCGCCATCGTCGAACTGGCTCGAGAACTCGATCTCAGCCCGACGCCGGTGCGCGAAGCGCTGTCGCGACTGGCGGGGCAGGGGCTGGTGGAGGACCGGCGAGGCCGCGGCTATTTTAGTCCGAGGCTCGAGGCGCTCGACCTGGCGGAGCTCTATGACCTGAGCGCGGTGCATGTGCGCCTTGCGCTGCAGGGGCTGGACGCGGTCGGACGCCGGCGAAGGTCGCCCGACACGGTCTCCGCGCGGACCGTGCTGGAGACCCTCGGCGAGGACGCGGCCTCGCCGGACGCCTTGGCGGGGGTCTACGAGACCCTCCTCGAACACATCGTTCTGGTTGCCGGCAACCGAACCTTGCTGGTCCAGCACCGGATCACTTCCGATCGCCTTGGCCCCGCCCGCCGCGTCGAGCCCTTGGTCCTGGGCGACGTCCGCGCCGAACTGGCGGAGCTTGCGGATCGCTTCGACGCGGCCGATTGGCGCGGGGTGGACGTGGCGGCTCAAGCCGCCCTGGCCCGGCGACGCGAGGCCTCGGCCGAGATCGCCGCCGTGCTTCGCGAGCGCTATTTAAGTATATGAAATATATATCGAATATAGTTTGAATCTCTTTGCGCCGGCGCGCTCCATCGACAGGCCGCGATCCGCGGCAGTTGCAATGCAAGGAGATGGAAATGTCCAAGACCCGCACGTTCAAGGTGATCCGCATGGGCGCCGCCCGCCGCCTCACCAAGGGCATCGAAGGCGTCGGCCTGGAGCTGGCGACGTTCAAGCGGGAGGAAGGCTGACCTCCCCGCGGCGCCGGCTCGCGCCGGCGCCGCCCCTCCAGGGGCGGCCCTGAGGTCGCCCAGTGACCGCTCAAGCCAAGGCGAAACATGCTCGTCCATTTGGGTCCGGACATTCACCTGGTGGCGGTCGGTGCGGACCTGGTGGTCCTGAACATCGCGGCCGACGCCTATTTCTGCCTGCCAGACGCCGCCTGCGCGGTCGCGCCCAGCCGGGGGTACGGGTTTGAGATCGATGGAGACTTGGCCGAGGCCTTCGCCGCGGCCGGCTTCCTCGCCGGCCCCGATGACCCGCGACGTCAGCCCCTGAACCTGCCCCCGGCGTCCCGCTTCGACCTCTGCGGCCATGTCGCCGCGCCCCGCGGGTCCGACATGGGGCGGATGGCGCGCGCCTTCGGGAGCATGGTGCGCCTCTACTATGGCGCGCCCCTCAAACACCTGGTCGCCACGGCGGCGTGGGCCCGGCCCCGCCGCGCGCGCGAAGGCGACCTGGACGTGTTGGCGGATCGCGCGGCGCGGTTCGATCAGCTGCTGCCCTGGGTCCCCTTCCAGGGCGAGTGCCTGTTCCGCGCCTTCATGCTGCTACGCTTCCTGCGGCTGGGCGGCCAGGATGCAACCTGGGTGTTCGGGGTCCGCACCTGGCCGTTTCAGGCCCATTGCTGGCTACAATCGGGATCGACCGTACTGGACGACGCCGTGGAGCGGGTGCGCCCGTTCACGCCGATCTTCGCGGTCTAGGCGCGATGGGAGACTACCTCGCCTTGGCCTGGCGGGCCGAAAATCTCCTGGCCCGGACCCGCGTGGCGCAGCTGAAGCGGCGGGCCACGGCCGCCGGCGCCTACCGGGTCGTCGCCGACGAGGCGCAGTTCCTGCTGCTGGTCTGCGCCTGCCTCGCCCCGCCCGTTCGGCGGATCGGCCGGGACGGCTGGGTGGTCGGCGACCTGTTCGGCCGCGCCGGCTTCGAGCCAGCCCCGGACGTGCTCAAAGTCTGCGAGGCGGGTGGAGGAGCGCAGGCCAGGCGGCTGATCGCGCGCTATTGGGGGCGCTACGTGGCGCTGTGGCCGGACGGCGACACGCTCTCGGCCTTGCGCGATCCCTCCGGCGCGGTCGAGGCCTTGAGGTGGCGAATCGACGGCGTGACACTTGTGGCGTCGGACCTGCCGCCCGCGGATCTCCTCGGCCCCTTGGCGTGGCGGGCCGAAATCTGCTGGCCGGTCGTGGCGGGGTTTCTGTCGTCGTCCTCGGGCGCGGCCGCCGCGGAGCTTGGGCTGTCGGGTGTCGAAGCGGCCCTGCCCGGGGCGAGGCTGGGGTCCCGCAGCGTGACTGCGGGCGGAGAGCTCCTCTGGACCCCGGCCGCCTGCGCCCGCGCCGAGGCCTCGGACCCGGCCGTCCTGGTGGCGGCGGTGGATGGCGCCGCGCGCGCCTTCGCCGCCGGCGACCCGGGCGTGATCGCGGAGATCTCCGGCGGGCTGGACTCGGCCATCGTCGCCTCGGCGCTGCGCCGCGGGCCCGCCCTGGAGGTGAAGGCCTGGACGAACTTCTATGCCCGCGATCCGGAAGCCGACGAGCGGGACTTCGCGCGCGCCGTGGCCCAGCGCCTTGGGGTCGGTCTGACCGAGATCCTGAAGCCCGACCAGACCCTGACCTGCGAGGCGCTGGAGGGAATGCCCACGGGGCTGCGGCCCAGCGTCAACGGCCTGGATCGGCAGTATGACGCCGATGTCGTGCGCCTCGCCCGCGAGCATGGTGCGTGTCGCGTCCTCACCGGACAGGGGGGTGACGCGGTGTTCTTCCAGAGGGTCACGGCGCTCGCCGCGGCCGATCTGCGGGGTCGAGGCCTTGGCGCGGCGCAATGGGCCGGGGTCCTGGCCGCCATGGCGCGTAGCACGCGGCGCTCGGTCTGGTCGGTCGGCCGGGAGGCCTTATGGGGGCGCCTGGCGGGCGTGCGCCCCAAGCCCGCCGTCGCGCCGTTCGTGTCGGCCGATGCGCGCCGTCTGGCGCGCCGGCTTGGCCCCCATCCCTGGCTTGCGCGCGGCCAGGCCGTCGCGCCCGCCAAGGCCCTGCAGATCGAGGCGCTGATCTATGCCTCCGGCGCCTATGGCGCGTCGGAGCGCGGGCGGCGGATCGACCTCGTGCATCCGCTCTTGTCACAGCCGGTGATCGAAGCCTGCCTGGCGATCCCGGTGGCGGACCTGACCTGGGGCGGGCGGGTCATGGGGATCTGCGGCGGCTACCAGATTCTGGGCGCCCGGATTGCCGACCCCGAGGGCGTAGAGGGGCCATCCGGGTCGGCGGCGGGCCTGGGCCTCCTGGACATCGAGACGGTGCTGGCCGGCGACAAGGTGCTGCGCCCCGTCTCCGGCGAGCTTCACGGCGGCGCCGCGTTCCGGGGCTACGAGATGCACATCGGCCGCACGCACGGCCAGGGCCTGACGAGGCCCATGCTGACCTTCGCGGATGGCTCGCAGGGCGGCGCGGTCTCGCCCGACGGCCGGATCTCCGGCTGCTACGTCCATGGCCTGTTCGCCGACCGCAGCGCCCGCGCGGCCATCCTGGCCGGCCTGGGGGCCGCCGCCCGGGCGGGCGACCACGCCGTCGCCGTGGACACGGCGCTGGACGAGATCGCCGCTGAGCTCGAGGGCGCGCTCGATATCGCCCGCCTCGCGCGACTGGCTGGCCTCCCGGCCTGACAGACAAGCCCGAGGTTGACCAGGCGGGTATACCAAATTGAGAAATCCTCAGTCGTCGTCATTTTGCGGGTGAGACTGTCTTTGGCCTGTCATCAGGATGGGGCAATGCCTTCGGCGTACCGGAGGACCCCTCGTGCTACGCCTGCTGACGCTTTGCCTCGCGTTCCTGATCCCGACCGCGGCCTGGAGCGCCGCGCCGCTGGGTTCGGCGCAGAACCCGCTGCGGGTCGTGCTCATTCCGGCGGACGGCGGCACCGAGGACGGCACCCGCGCCGACTTCCAGCCGGTGTTCAACGCCATCACCCGCACCTCCGGCCTGCACTTCACCCTGCGGGTGGGGCAGTCCTACAACGCCGTGGTCGAGACGATGTGCAACGGCGGCGCCGACGTCGCCTTCTTCGGGCCGGTCGCCTATGTCCAGGCGCGCCGCCGCGGCTGCGCCGAACTGCTGGCAGTCTCGGTGGAGAACGGCCGCTCGACCTATTACGCGGGCCTGTTCACCAGGGCGAAGGGCCCGGTGCGCCGGCTGTCGGACGTCAAGGGGCGGCGCGTGGCCTTCGGCGACCTCAACTCCGCCTCCTCGTTCATCGCGCCGATGGCGATGCTCCTGGACGCTGGCATCGACCCGGTCCGCGACCTTGGCGCCGTGCGCCTGACGGGCAGTCACGCCAACAGCCTGGCCGCCCTGATGCAGGGACAGGCCGACGCCGCGGCGCTGTCGTTCGACTCGTTCGAGAAGGCGGTGAACCAGGGCGTGGTGTCCGGCCGCGAGGTGAGCGTCCTTGCCCGCAGCGCGCCCATCCCCAACCCCCCGCTGGGCATGAGCACCCGCCTGCCGCCGACCATGAAGGCGCGGCTGAAGCGGGCCTTCGCGACGGTCTCCAAGGCGCCTGGGGTCACGCCGGATATGATCCGCGGCTACGGCGGCAAGCGGGTGGACGGCTACGACACCGCGTTTCCGGAGCGGAGCTACGCCGCCGCCGCCGCCATGCTGGCGCGCGTCGACGATCCGCTGAAGGCGGCGATCCTGAAGAAGGCGGCCGCCCGATGAGCGCCGAGCCGCACATCGCCTTCGAAGGCGCCTCCAAGCGGTTCGCGGATGGGACCCTGGCGCTGGACGACGTCACCTTCGGCGTTCCGCGCGGCCAGGTCTGCGCGCTTGTGGGGCCGTCGGGCAGCGGGAAATCGACACTGCTGCGCGCCGTGAACGGGCTGACCGAGCTCACCGGCGGAGCCGTGCGGGTCGATGGAACGCCCGTCGACGCGGCCCACCTCTCCCAGATCCGGCGCAAGGTGGGCATGGTCCACCAACACTACGGCCTCGTGGACCGCGCCAGCGTCGCCGAGAACATGATCGCCGGTGCGATCGCCGAGATCGCCACCTGGCGTGCGCTGCTCGGCCTCTATCCGACCGCCTACCGGGCCAAGGCCTGCACGCTGCTGGCCGAGGTGGGGCTTTCGCCCGAGCACCTGACCCGGCGGGTGTCCGAGCTGTCGGGGGGGCAGCGCCAGCGAGTCGGCATCGCCCGCGCCCTGATGCTGGACCCCGAGATTCTGGTCGCGGACGAGCCGGTGGCCAGCCTGGATCCCCGGGTGAGCGTCGAGGTGCTGGACCTGATGCGCCGCGAGGCGCAGGCGCGGGGCGCGAGCGTCCTGTGCAGCCTGCACCAGGTGGATCTGGCGCGGCGTTTCGCTGATCGCATCGTGGCCCTGCGCGCCGGCCGCCTGATGTTCGACGGTCCGGCCGCCGCCTTCGACGAGGCCGCGGCGCTGTCGATCTACGGCTCGGCCGCGGAGGCGGCGCGATGAGCCTGGCGCGCGATTCTGCGGCCACGCCGGCGCCCGCCTGGCGCTTCCCGCGAGCCCTGCGTCCCCGCGTCGTGGCCGGCTGGCTTCTGCTGGTGGTCGCAATCCTGGCGTCTGCGCCGAGCGTCGAGGCGGGCCGGATGCTCCGGATGACGGGCGAGGCCATCGCGGCGTTGGCTACCGGCGGGACGTCGCAGGTCGTGGACGGCCTCGGCGCCATCGGCCGCCAGATGATCCCGCTGCAGATCTCGGAACGCCGCGAGGTCTCGCGGATCGAGGGCTTCGACCGCGACCGCCTGCCGCTCTTCTCGCGCATCGAGGTCGTCGACACCCGCACCGAGCGCCTGGATCCCGAGACGTTCCAGATGCGCGCGGTGGTCGAGCGCACTGAATACCTGGTGGAGCCGGTGGGCTACCTCGTCCGCGTCGGCGTCAAGCTCTGGGAGACCTTGATGATCGCGTTCTGGGGCACGCTGCTGGCGGTGCTCATGAGCGCCCCCCTGGCCTTCCTGTCGGCCCGGAACCTGACGCCGCACGTCTGGGTCTACGGCGGCGCGCGGGCCTTGGTCAGCCTGCTTCGCGCGGTGCCCGAGCTGGTCAGCGCGCTGTTCCTCGTCGTCGCCTACGGCTTCGGTCCGGTGGCGGGCGTCCTGGCCCTGGCGCTCCATGGCGCGGGTTTTCTCGGCAAGTTCTACGCCGAGGATGTCGAGGCGGCAGACCCCAAGCCGCAGGAAGCCCTGGCGGCCACCGGCGCGAACCGGCTGAAGGTGCTGCGCTTCGCGATCCTGCCGCAGGTGCTGCCGCAATACATCGGCTACACCCTCTACGTCCTCGACCGGAACTTCCGCATGGCCACGGTCGTCGGTCTGGTGGGGGCCGGGGGCATCGGCCAGGAGTTGAAGGGCCGGTTCGACATGTACAACTACCATCATGTCGGCACGATCCTGGTGGCCATGTTCGCGGCTGTGTTCCTGATCGATCAGGTCTCGGCCCGCCTGCGCAGGGCTCACTTCTAGCCGCCGCGACAATCTCATCATGATGTCGCTCGTGGAATGAAGAATATTCACTAGCTCGTCATGGACGCCTCACGTGAGCGTCACGGCCAGACGTCACCTTGCCCTCCAGATCAAGCGATGGGGGTCAGTGATGGACGAGACGAACCGGCGGACATTCCTCAGGCTCGCGACGGGCGCGGCGGCCGGCGGGGCGGCGATCGCCGCGATGCCGGTGGCGATCCAGCGGGCGCTGGCCCTTCCGGCGCGGCAGGTGTCCGGTACGATCCAGGACGTGAAGCACGTGGTGATCCTGATGCAGGAGAACCGGTCCTTCGATCACTACTTCGGGACCCTGCGCGGCGTGCGCGGTTTCGGCGACCGGCATCCCATTCCCCTCGTCGGCGGGCGCAACGTCTGGCGGCAGTCGGACGGCAAGCGCGAACTGCCGCCGTTCCACCTCGACACCAGCAAGACCGACGCTCTGCGCGTGCCGGGCACGCCTCACTCCTACGCCGACGCCCAGGCCGCCTGGGGGCAGGGCAAGATCGAGGAGTGGCCGCGGTTCAAGACGGCCTATTCGATGGGCTACTACCGCCGGGAGGACATCCCCTTCCAGTTCGCCTTGGCCGAGGCGTTCACGATCTGCGACGCCTACCACTGCTCGGTGACGGCCGGGACGGACCCCAACCGCATCGTCTTCTGGTCGGGATCGAGCTCGGACCCGGAGCTGCGCGCCAAGGGCGTCGACTGCACGGACGACCATGCCGAACCCGACAACTGGCGTTGCTGGGTCAAGGGCGCCCTGCCGGAGCCGGGCTACACCTACGCGGGCAACAGCCTGAAGTGGGACACCATCCCGGACGTCCTGGAGAAGGCCGGCGTTTCATGGCGGATCTACCAGGACCCCAACAACAACTGGACCGGCGCCATGCACGGCGGCCTGGCGTTCGAGAGCTTCCGGACCTGCAAGCCGGGCTCGCCGCTCTACGAGAAGGGCATGAGCCACTGGTCGCTGGAACAGCTGGCGCGCGACGTGAAGGAGGGGACGCTGCCCGCGGTGAGCTGGGTGCTTCCATCCCCGCCCTATTCCGAACATCCGAGCGCCTCGACGCCGGTGCAGGGCGCCGAGTTCACCGCCCGGGTCCTGGAGGCCCTGACCGCCAATCCCGACGTCTGGGGCAAGACCGTCTTCTTTCTCACCTTCGACGAGAACGACGGCCAGTTCGACCACCTGCCGCCGCCGGCGCCGCCGTCCTACGACGCCGAGGGCCGGCTCGCGGGGAAGTCCACTCTGGACCTGCGCGGGCACTATTTCTCGGACCCCCAACGCAAGCACATCGACGCGCGTGACACGCAGAGCGGCCTCGTCCGCCCGTTCGGCCTCGGGCCGCGGGTGCCGATGTACGTGGTCTCGCCCTGGAGCAAGGGCGGCTGGGTCAGCTCCGAGACCTTCGACCACACGTCGGTGGGCCAGTTCCTGGAGACGCGGTTCGGGGTCACGGTGCCGGGGATCAGCCCGTGGCACCGGGCGGTCTGCGGCGATCTCACCTCCGCCTTCGATTTCGCCAAGCCGAACGATCCGGTGTTCCCGGATCTGCCGGACGTCAGCGGCGCCTCGGCGGTGGTGCTGCAACACATCCAACGGCCGCGCATCATGCCGCCGGAGCAACCCCAGCCGGTGCGGGCGGAAACGGGTGTGCGGCCCTCGCGCGCCTTGCCCTACGTGCTCAACGTCAAGTCGGAGGTCGTGGCCGGCGAGGTGCGGCTCGAGTTCCGTAATGGGGGCAAGGCCGGCGCCGTGTTCCACGTCTACGACCGCCTGCATCTCGACCGCATCCCGCGGCGCTATACCGTCGAGGCCGGCAAGACGGTCTCGGACGTCTGGGCGACGGCGGGCGACGGCGGCCGCTACGACCTTTCGGTCTTCAGCCACAACGGCTTCCGCCGGGACGTGCAGGGCGAGACCGGCGGCGCGCTGGAGATCGAGGTGCGGTACCGCCCGCAGGCGCGCGAGGTGGAGCTGGAGATCCGCAACGGCTCGACCGAGGCCCAGGCGGCCGTGATCCGCCACAACGCCTACGGCGAGGCGGGCGGCGAGGTGCGCGTGCCGCCCGGGGGCCGTTCGACGCGGAAGTGGTCGGTGGCCGACGCGGGCGACTGGTACGACGTCAGCGTCACCGCGCCCGGCGTGACCCGCCGCGCGGCCGGCCGGATGGAGACCGGCGCGCACGGGATCAGCGACCCCGCCATGGGCGCCTAGGATCGGCGGATCGACGGCGACGCGCCCTCAATGAGGAACGCTCAGGCGCGGCCGCGACCGGCGGCCGCGCCTGCTGACGCATGTCCGGAATGGCTGGATACGGACGGTGCGCAAAGTTCATTTTGATGATCAAAAACGAATGAGAAATATTCACTACACCGTCACGAGACGCCCCTACTGATCCCAGCCCGACGGGAGGCCGAACGGGCCGCCCGCACCGAACGCGAGCCTCGCTCGCATGACCGGGGGATGGGTTGTCATGAAGAAGAGACACACGCCGACAGCTGCGGCCTTCGCCGCTACGCTTCTGGCCGGGTGCGCGGCGCCGGCGCTGGCCTGGGCCGCCGAGGCCGCCGGAGATGCCGACGGCACCAGCGTCAGCGAACTGCTGGTGAAGGGCAAGCGCGCCGAGCTGGGCTCGGTGAAGGCGGTCGAGGCCGTGGAGTACGGCAACTCCGTCCAGGTCGTGACCGCCGCGGACGTGGCCAAGAGCGGCGCGCTGAACTTCGCCGAACTGGCCCAGTTCCTCGTGAAGGGCGTGAACGTCGGCTACTCCCCCGACGAAGGCGAATACACGATCCGCCTGGATGGCGGCGGCGACCGCGACACCCTGGTCGTCCGCGACGGGGTGCCGCTGTACGACCGCGGCCCGGCGCTGGAGGACATCTGGGGCTCCACCACCATCGATCCGCACATGATCGAGCGCGTGGAGGTTTTCCGGGGCGGCAACAGCCTGTTCTTCGGCAGCAACGGCGGCATCGGCGTCGTCAGCCTCGTCACCAAGAAGCCGGACGGCACGCGCAAGGGAGAGCTTGGCGTCAGCTACGGCTCGTTCGAGTCACGTGAGATCTGGGGCAACTACTCGTTCCCGCTGGACGCCGACGGCCGCCACAGCGTGATGTTCTACGGCTCGATGCAGGCCACCGACGGGCCGCGGATCTTCAATCCCGACGACTTCGTGGACAACGTCCGCGCGGCCGGCGGCGTGCAGGAATACCCGCTCAACCGCAATGAAGTGGGGGTGAAGTACCTCTGGAAGATCGACGAGAGCACCGAGTTCCGGCTGAACGGCGAATACACGGAATCACAGTTCCAGGACGCCTTCCCGGACCGCGAGGTCCACTCGCCCAACACGGTCCGCTATCCCATCGTCGACGCCTCGCTGGAAAAGCGCTGGTCGCCGATGCTCTTCACCGAGGTGAACGCCTACTACAGCAACCCCAAGCTCTGGAACACCGAGCTCTACCCCGACATCTGCCTGGTCCAGGCCGGCTGCATCAACCCGGCCACCAACACCCGCGTCGCCTTCGGCGAGTGGTCGGGCAAGGTGTTCGCCAACGGCGCCAACCGGGGCTTCGGCTCCACCAACCAGCGTCGCGCCGGCTTCAAGGAATACGGCCTGACGGTCCGCAACACCGTCAACCTGGGCGAGTACATCGAGTTCGTCGCCGGCGGCCAGATCGTCCGCTACCAGGATGACTCCGCGGCCGAGTATCCGGTCGACGACGATCCGGCGACCACCACGGGCGTGTTCATCGACGCGCGGCCGAAACTGCCCTTCAGCCCCGACACCGCGATCTCGCTCGCGGTGCGCACCGATTTCCTTCCCGGGTCCGAGAAGCGGACGATCTGGAAGTTTGGCGTGCGCCAGCCGCTGCCCTACGGGTTCTACGTCCGGGCGAACGGCGGCACCTCGTACAGCCTGCCCCGGATCACCGAACTGCGGAACGAGAGCTCGACCGTCGTCGGCAACCCGAACCTGCAGACCGAGGAAACGGAGACCTACAACGGCGGCTTCGGCTACGAGCGTCGCTTCGACAGCTTTGCTGTGTCGGCGGAAGTGGGCGGCTTCAAAACCGAGATCAAGAACCGCATCCGCACCACCACCGACTTCCCGGTCCCCGCCAGCAACGGCTTCCCGGCGCGCAATACCTACTACAACGACCCCGCCGTCACCGAGATCGTAGGCGTCACCGCCGATGTGAACCTTACCGTCGGTCAGAGCTGGCGGCTGAACCTTGGCTACACGGCCCAGGATGCGGCGGCCAAGACGGGGGTGCTCAAGGGCGAGCAGATCAGCGAGACGCCGGCCTGGTTCATCAACGGCATCCTGGAATGGACCTCGCCCGACCGCCGGCTCAACGTCGCCATCATGCCGCGTCTTCAGGGCTCGGAGTTCGCCAGCGGCGGCCTGACGATCAATGGTCGCCCGCAGATCCGGAAGAACTTCGGTAAGTACACGGTCACCAACGCCACCGTGAACTACTTCCTGGGCGACGACATGCAGTACCAGCTGCAGTTCCGCGTCGTGAACGTATTCAACGAAAAATACGCGGAACGCTACGGGTTCGGGAACCAGCTCTACGGCTCGGCCTTCAATCGCGGCGAGTATACGAACCGCGACCCCAGGTACTTCTTCGGCTACCCGTTCGAAGGCAAGCCCCGCGCCTTCTACGGCACCTTCACGGCCCGCTTCTAGGCCGGCTGTCGCCGCCGCGCGCGCCCGGAGCTGCGTCCCCTCCGCAGGCCCGGACCGCGCGCGGCGGTTCATTTTTCAATCTCGCCGCCCACGCCGCAGCGGGCGCGCGTCGAACCCATCAGCGCCGGCCGGTCCCGGCGCGCGGAGTCCATTCTCTTGAATCGTCACGACATTCGGGCGACGCCGTGGGCGGCCGCCATCGAGGACGCCGTGGAGGCGCGCCGGGCCATCGCCGACGCCAAGGCGCTGCTTTTCGACTGGGACGGGTGCGCGGCCATCGCCGACCGACCCCAGGCCGCCGCGGTCGCGCTCATGGCGGCCCGGCCGGAGCGTTTCGCCATCGTCTCCAACAACACCAGCCACGGGCGAGGCTTCTTCTCCGACCGGCTGCGGGCCAACGGAATCCACGCCCCGCCGGAGCGCGTGATCCTGGCCGGGATCGAGACCCTGCTCCGGGCCCGCCAGCTCGCCCCCGAACGGACGCTGCTCCTGGCCGCCCCGCGCATGGAGGAGGCGGCCCGCCGGATGGGCCTGGAACTCGTCACCGACGAGCCGGACCTCGTGGTCCTGCTCCGCGACACCCGCTTTTCCTATGCCAAGCTGACCCAGGCGGTGAACGCCGTGCGGCGCGGGGCGCGCCTGCTGGTCGGCAACCCGGACCGGAGCCACCCCTCCGCGGAGGGCCGCGTGATGCCGGAGACCGGCTCGCTGCTGGCTGCCATCCTCGCCGGCGCCGGCCCCGGCGCCGAGCCGTTCGAAGTCGTGGGCAAGCCTCACCCGACCCTGTTCCTGCGGGCCTGCGAGGCGCTTGGCGTCCAGCCGGAGGACGCCGTGATGATCGGCGACAACCCCGAGACCGACGTGGCGGGCGCGGCCCCGCTGGGCCTTCGCTGCATCCTCGTCGACGGTCCGGGGGAGCTGACCCTGGAAGACCTGGCCGGGTGAGGGGCTTCAGAACCGCTTGCTGGAGAGGGTGTCGAAGGTGCTGCGCAGGGTCTCCGTCGCCCGGTCGTGATCGGCGAGCGCCAGGGCGGCGATCAGGGCGTCCAGGACGCAAAGCTGGGCGATCCGGCTCATCATCGCTTCGGTGCGGAAGCGGGTCTCGCGGGCCATGGTGAAGAGCACGACGTCCGCGTGGGCCTGGATGGGCGAGCGTGCATAGTTGGTGATCACCACGGTCCGCGCGCCCGCGGCCTTGGCGAGCTTGGTCGACATCACCGTCTCGTGGGTGGCGCCTGAGTGGGAGATCGTCAGCACGGCGACGCCGGGGTCCGTTCGCGAGGCGCTGATCGCCTGGATGTGGCTGTCGGTGACCGCCTTGGCGTCCAGGCCGATGCGCAGCATGCGGTAGTGCGCGTCGTCGGCGATCGGGGCCGAGGATCCGATGCCGTAGACCTCGATCCGGCGCGCGGTGCGCAGCGTCTCGACCGCCTTGGCCAGGGCCGTGTGATCCAGGACCGAGAGCGTGTCCTGCAGCGCCTGGATGCCCGAGTGGAAGATCTTGCGGCACACGACCGCCGTATCGTCGCCGATCTCCAGATCCTCGTGGATGAACTGGACCGGCCGCACGATCTCCTGCGCCAGGCTGAGCTTGAGCTGCTGGAAACCTGACAGCCCCAGCCGCTGGCAGAAGTTGATCACGCTGCCCTCGGACGCCTGGGTTTCCTCTGACAGCTCGGTGACCGACATCTTGAGGACGTCGTCGGGGCGCTCGAGTACGTAGTCGGCGATGCGCCTGGCTCCGGGGGCGAGGGTCTCCAGCACCGCCCTTATGCGGCCGAGGGCGTTGTCGACCGGCGCAAGGTCCGAGGCGCGCGCCCGTGCGGTCGGCTTCGGGGCGGCTTGATCCGGCATCGTGTCCCTCGCTGGCTCCAACGCTTGTGATGCCATCGGCGCCTGTGGGGGTCCAGGGCATGGCCGCCGTCCGCCGTGGCCGCTCGGCGCACGTCGAATCTGCTGAGAACTAGCGGCGGCATGCGACAGATTTGGAACACGCCCGCCGGTCAGTCCTCGGCGATCTCGCTGGTGCGCCGGGTTTCGGGCATGCGCAGGTAGGCGAAGAGCGACAGGGCGATCATGCCGGTGACGTACCAATAGAAGCCGCGTTCCAGCCCCACGCTTTTGAACCACAGGGCGACGTATTCGGCCGTGCCGCCGAAGACGGCGTTGGCCAGGGCGTAGGGCAGGGCGACGCCCAAGGCCCGGATGTGGGCGGGGAACAGCTCGGCCTTCACGACGGCGTTGATGGCCGTATAGCCGGTGACGATCAGCAGGGCGGCCAGTACCAGCAGGAACGCCGTGAACGAGTTGTCGGCCTGTTCCAGCAGCCGGAAGATCGGATAGGTGCCCAGGGCGCCCAGCGTCCCGAACGCGATCAGCAGCGGCTTGCGGCCGATCCGGTCGGACATCCAGCCGGCCAGCGGCTGGATCAGCATGAAGACGAACAGCGCCGCGGCCGTGACCTCGGTGGCGGCCTCGCGGCTGAAGCCGGAGGTGTTGACCAGGAATTTCTGCATGTAGGTGGAATAGGCGTAGAAGGCCAAGGTGCCGCCGGCGGTCAGCGCGATGACCAGGAACGCCTGCCGGGGATAATGCCGGAACAGGATCCAGCCGCTGGAGCCCAGGCTGGCGGTCGCCTTCACGTTCTGGAAGCTCTCGGTCTCCACGAGGCCCCGGCGGATGTAGAAGACGGCGATGGCCAGCGCCCCGCCGATCCCGAACGGGATGCGCCATCCCCAGCCTTCCAGGTCCGCCGCCGGCAGGACGGACTGGAGCACCAGCAGGACGCAGAGCGCGAGCAGTTGGCCCGAGATCAGGGTCACGTACTGGAAGCTGGAGAAGAAGCCGCGGCGGTCGCGGCCGGCCATTTCGGACAGATAGGTGGCGGAGGCGCCGTACTCGCCGCCCACCGACAGGCCCTGCAGCAGGCGGGCGAAGAGGAGGATCAGCGGCGCTACGGCGCCCGCCTGCTCATAGGTCGGCGCGACGGCGATGGTCAGCGAGCCGAGGCACATCAGCGTCACCGACAGGGTCAGCCCCGCCTTGCGGCCCTTGCGGTCGGCGTAGACCCCCATGACCCAGGCGCCCAGGGGGCGGACGATGAAGCCCACCGCGAAGACTGCCGCCGCGCTCAGGAGCTGGGCCGTCGGATCGTCGGAGGGAAAGAAGGCTGGCGCGAAATAGAGGGTGAAGGCCGAGTAGACGTACCAGTCGTACCACTCCACCAGGTTGCCGGTGGAGCCGCCGATGATGGACTTCAGGCGCCGACCGCCCGCCAAGGATTCCGACACCGCCACCCCACTCCCGACCACATGCTCTCGACGACTTGAACGGGCGGGCGCCTCACTTTCCGCCATCCGGCGCCCGCGCTTTCGCCGTGCGCGAGGGATACGCAAGGGAACCCTAGACGACGCCTCGCAAGCATGCGCCGATTGTCACATCGGTGTCGTGAAGGCGCTGATGGGGGGCCGGATATGAGCGAGCTTCTCGTTCGCCTGGAATGGTTCAAGGCCGTGGTGCTGCCGCACGAGGCGGCGGTCCGCGCGCGCCTGAAGCGGATCTGCCCGCCGGGGTTCGACGTCGACAACCTGGTGGCCGAAAGCCTGGCGCGCGCCTACCAGGCGCCGGAGTTCGGCCGGGTCACCGCCGGGCGCGCCTATCTGTTCACGGTGGCGCGGAACCTGCTGATCGACACCCTGCGGCGCGAGACCATCGTGTCATTGGACTTCGTGGCCGACCTGGACGTGCTGCGGTCAGACGAGGCGGCCGTGGAGCGGCAGCTGCAGGCTCGCGACGAACTGCGCTGGTTGCAGGCGGTGGTCGAGCGCCTCCCGACCCAGGCGCGTAAGGTGTTCCTGCTCCGCAGGGTGCACGATCTTTCGCTTGCCACCATAGCGGGACAGATGAGCTTGTCCGTTTCAACGGTCGAGAAGCATCTTGCCAAGGCGCTGAAGCTGGTGGCCGAGGCGTTGGCGGAACGTGAGGATCACGAGCTTGGGCGAACAGCCCCACGAGAGCTGCGACCGGCGGGCGACAGACGAACAGGCGGCCGCCTACGTCGCTAAGCTCGCCTGTGGGGTCAGTCCCCAGGAGCGCCAGGACATCTATGCATGGGTGGCGGCCGATCCCCGCCACGCTGTGGCGTTCGCACGTATGGAGGCCGCCTGGGACGCCTCGGCCCGCCTGCGCGCCGCGCCGCCGCCCTTGGAGATTGCGTCCGCGACGCCGCGTGCGGCCGGCAGGCCCGACCGGCGGCGGCTGATGTTCGGCGGGCTGGCTGCGGCCGGCGCGGCGGTCGCCGCCACGGTGGGCTGGCGCCTGCTCGACAATGTGGACCTGTATCGCACCGGCGTGGGCGAGCGGCGTGTGGTGGCGCTGCGGGACGGGTCCAGCGTGACGCTGAACACCGCCTCCACGGTCGAGGTCGCATACACGGACGCGGAGCGGCGCGTGCGGCTGGTGCGCGGCGAGGCGCTGTTCGATGTCGCCCATGACGCCGCGCGCCCCTTCCTGGTGGACGCCGGCTCCGCGCGGTTCCGGGCCCTCGGCACGGCGTTCAACGTGCGACTCCGGCCCGACGTGGTCGAGCTGACGGTCACCGAGGGCGTGGTCGGGGTCGTGGCGCGGGAAGGGGAGGTCAAGGCCCCGCCCGCGGCCAGGATCGCGGCGGGCGGGGGCGCCATCGTGCGGTCGGGCGCCGTCGCGCCAACTGCGCTGGACGGGCAGCACCTGCGCCAGCGTACGGCCTGGCAGGAGGGCGTGCTCGAGTTCGACGGCGAGTCGCTTGCGCAGGTCGTGGGCGAATTCAACCGCTACCGGCGTCAGCCTATCGTCATCGGCGACGCGCGTCTGGAGTCCCTGCGCATCGGCGGCCGCTTCGAGGTGGACGAGGCCGACAAGTTCCTGGCCGCCCTGACCAGCAGCTTTCCGATCGAGGTGATCGAGACCGCGGACGGCGGCGTCCTGCTGGTGGAAAGGTCGAGCTGACGATTTTTTCGCCGCCTGATGGCGGTGGCGCGAACCCCGTCCGTTCGGATGGGTAGCTGGATGCACCCGGGGGGCCTCGCATATGCTGCTGAAATCCAATCTTCTTGCGTGGGCCTCGCCCGTCGCCGCGTTCGTCGCCCTGGCCGCGGCGCCGGCCGCGGCCCAGGACACGGTGGCGAACTTCGACATCGCCGCCCAGCCGATGCAGGGGGCGCTGAACGCGCTCTCGGCTCAGTCTGGGGTGCGGCTGCTGTACCCCTACGACCGGGTCTCGGGCCTGATCTCTCCGGCGGTGCGTGGGCGGATGGCGACCCGCTCGGCGCTGGGTCAGATCATCGCCGGCTCGCCGCTCCGGGTGGCCATGGCCCAGAAGGACCTGATCGCGCTTTCGGCGTCGGCGCCGCCCGCCTCGCTGATCCGGACGGCTTCGGCCGGTCCCGTCTATGCGACGGCGACCGCGCTGGCCGTGCAGGATGAGAGCGCCGGCGCGCCGGCCGCGCCGACGGCGCTGGACGAGCTGGTCGTCACGGGCGCCCGCGGCGCGCCGCGCACCGTGACCGACAGCCCGACGCCGATCGACGTGCTGAGCGCGGCGGACCTCGAGAAGACCGGCCGCGCCGGCGCCTTCCAGGCCCTGCAGACGCTGGTCCCGTCCTTCAACCTGCCGGCTCGCGCCGGCGGCGGTACGTCGACGGTGATCGCCACCGGCGGCCTGCGCGGCCTCAACCCGGACCAGACGCTGGTGCTGGTGAACGGCAAGCGCCGCCACAAGACCTCGCTGATCAACTCGGTGTCGTCGCTCTACAACGGCTCGGTCCCGGCGGACCTGGACCACATCCCGGTGCCGGCCATCGGGCGGATCGAGGTGCTGCGCGATGGCGCCGCGGCCCAGTACGGATCGGACGCCATCGCCGGCGTCATCAACATCATCCTGCGCGAGACCGAAGGCGGCTTCGTCAGCGGCAGTTTCGGCCAGAACTTCGACCGCAGCGACGGAGCGCTGTGGCAGTTCCAGGCCAACTACGGCTCCAGCATCGGGGAGCAGGGCTTCCTGAACCTGTCGCTGGCCAGCAAGAGCCAGGAGCTGTCGAACCGCGCCATTCCGGTGGCCTCGACGGTCCAACTCTACCCGCGCATCAACGGCCAGCCCGACCCGCGCGAGCTGACCGCCGACCGGCTGGTCACCAAGAACTCCGGCGTCCTGCCGCAGGAGAGCATCAGCTTCGGCTACAACGGCCGCTACGACCTGGACGGCGGCGTCCAGCTCTATTCGTTCGGCACGTTCAGCCGGCGTCTGTCCGATCTGCCCTTCACGTTCCGCTCGCCGAACAACGTCAACACCCTGCCCCAGATCTACCCGGAGGGCTTCCGCCCGAACCTGGTGATCCGCGAACGCGACTTCGAAGTCGCGCTCGGCGCCCGGGGCGAGCTCAGCGGCTGGTCGTGGGACGTCTCCACCACCTACGGCTACAACCGGGCGCGCGAGAACACCTCCAACACCCTGAACGCCAGCCTCGGGCCGACCAGCCCGACGGTCTTCTACGTGGGCCAGCTCAAATCGACCGAGTGGGTGAACTCGCTGGACGTGACCCGGCCGTTCGAGCTTGAGGGCGCCGGCCAGCTGCAGGTTTCCTTCGGCGCCCAGCACCGCCGCGAGACCTATTCGGTCGGCGCGGGCGAGCCGCTCAGCTACGCGGCGGGGACCTATGTGATCCCAGCGGGCCAACCGTTCGCCGGCCAGCGTCCGCAGACCGGCGCCCAGGCCACACCCGGCTTCCAGCCGTCCGACGCCAGCAAGTCGCACCGCAACAACTTCGCGGGCTATGTGGAGCTGGGTTGGGAGGCGAGCGACCGGCTCTTCCTGGGCGCCGCCGCGCGCTATGAGGACTATTCCGACAGCTCGGGCGACACTCTGGTCGGCAAGCTGAACGCCCGCTTCGAGCTGACCGACTGGCTGGCCGTCCGCGGCGCGGTCTCCACCGGCTTCCGGGCCCCCGGCCTGGCGCAGCAGAACTACGCCGCCAGCTCCAGCCAGTTCCGACTCGTGAACGGCGTCCTCGACCTGCTGCAGATCAAGACCTTGCCGGTGGGCTCGCCCGAAGCCATCGCCCTGGGCGCCGAGCCGTTGAAGCCCGAGGAGTCCACCAACTACAGCGTCGGCCTGACGCTGGAGCCGATGTCGAACCTGGCGATCACCGTCGACGCCTACCGCATCGAGGTGGACAAGCGGATCGCCATCACCAGCACCCTGACCGGGACCGCCGTCTCGAACATCCTGATCGCCAATGGCCTGCCGGGCTCGCTGAGCGCCCAGTACTACACCAACGCCATCGACACGCGGACGGATGGCGTCGACATCGTGGCCACCTACCGCGCAGACCTGGGCGACTGGGGCAGCCTGCGGGCTACCGCGGGCTACAACTGGAACGACACGGACATCACCGGGATCATCCCGAACCCGCCGGAGCTCAGCGCGCTGGGTCCGACGTTCGTGCTCTTCGACCGGTTGAGCCAGGGCTACCTGACCCGGGCGTTCCCGAAGGACAAGATCGCGCTGTCGGCCACCTGGACCTGGAACGACCTGACCCTCAACGGCCGCGCCACCCGGTTCGGCAAGTACTTCATCCAGCAGAACGCCGTCGCCAACGACCGGGCCTACGGCGCCGAATGGATCGTCGACCTGGAGCTCGCCTACAAGCTGCCCTACCGCGTGACCGTGGCGGTGGGGGCCAACAATCTGTTCAACAACTACCCGGACGCCAACGGCATCTTCAACGCCAACACCGGCGCAGGCCAGTATCCCGGCACCTCGCCGATCGGCTTCACCGGCGGGTCCTACTACGGAAGGGTTCAATGGGAATTCTGAAGCCGCTCATCGCCGCGGGCCTGGCTGCCGGCGTCCTCGCCGCGCCGGCGTTGTCGGTCGCGGCGCCCCGGGGCGAGATCCTGTTCGACAGCTACGGGGTCCCGCACATCTACGGAAAGGACGAGGCCGCGGTCTTCTACGGCTTCGGCTACGCCACGGCGAAGAACCATGGGAACGTGGTCGTGAAGCTGTACGGCCAGGCTCGTGGCCGCGCCGCCGAATACTGGGGACCGGCCGAGATCGAGTCCGACAAGTGGGTGATCGCCAACGGCGTCTACGAGCGCGCCAAGGCCTGGTACGCCCAGGAGCCGGCCAGCTTCCGCGCCAACCTCGACGCCTTCGCCGAGGGAATGAACGCCTACGCCAAGGCCCACCCGGACAAGCTCGATCCGTCGATGCTCCAGGTCTTCCCGATCACTGGCGTGGACGTCATGGCGCACGGCCACCGGCTGATGAACTACGTCTATGTGGCGCCCCAGGGCCGGACCATGGGAGCCAACGCCGACGCCGGCTCGAACGCCTGGGCGGTGATGCCCAAGAAGTCGGCCAGCGGGAACACCATGCTGCTGGCCAACCCACACCTGCCGTGGGCGCCCAGCCAGCTCACCTATTTCGAGGCCGACCTGAACGGGCCGGGCTTCAAGATGTATGGCGCGACCCAGGTGGGACTGCCCGTCCTGCGCTTCGCCTTCAACGACCGGATGGGCTTCACCAACACGGTCAACGGCGTGCTGGGCGCCACGAATTATGAGCTGAAGCTGGCGGACGGCGGCTATCTGTTCGACGGCAAGGTGCGGCCCTTCGAGACCCGGACCGCCAGCCTCAAGGTCCGACAGCCGGACGGCACGCTCGCGACCCAGACCCTGGAGCTGCGTTCATCCGTCCACGGCCCGGTCTTCGCCCGCGCGGACGGCAAGACGGTGGCGGTGAAGGTGGCCGGCCTCGATCGCCCCGGCGGCCTTCGCCAGTACTGGGACATGGGCAAGTCGAAGAGCTTCGCCGAATACCAGTCGGTCATGAAGCGCCTGCAGGTGCCCTCCTTCAACATCGTCTACGGCGACAAGGAAGGGCACGTTCAGTACCTCTACAACGGCATCCTGCCCAAGCACCCGGATGGCAACGTCGCCAAGTGGGCTGGGCTGGTTCCCGGCGATACCTCCGCCACCCTGTGGACCGAGACGCATCCTTACGAGGACCTGCCCAAGGTCATCGATCCGCCCAGCGGCTACGTCCAGAACTCCAACGACCCGCCCTGGGTGTCGACCTGGCCCCAGGCGATCCACGCCAAGGACTATCCCGCCTACATGGCCAACAACGGGCCGATGTCGCTGCGCGCGCAGCACTCGTCCCACCTGATGGCCGATTCGCCGAAGATCACCTTCGACGACTTCGTGGCGCGCAAGCTGAGCGACCACGTGCTGATGACCGACCGGGTCCTGGACGAACTCCTCGCCGCCGCGGCGCAGAGCAGCGATCCGGAGGTGCTGGAGGCCGCGGCGGTGCTCAAGGCCTGGGACCGCACCGTGACCGCCGACGCCAAGGGCGCCCTGCTGTTCGAAGCCTGGGCCCGTAAGTTCGCCGGTCCCACCTACATCAGCGACGCCAACTACCGGGTCCGCTGGGATCCCGAGAAGCCCATCGACACGCCCTATGGCCTCAAGGACCCGGCCCAGGCGGTGGCGATGCTGAAGGCGGCCGTGCAGGAGGCCAAGGCCAGCTACGGCGCCATCGACCGGCCGTTCGGCGAGGTCTCGCGCTTTGCCCTGGGCAAGGTGGACCTCCCCGGCAGCGGCGGCTTCGGCAACACCGGCGTCTTCCACGTGATGACCTGGAGCCCGCTCAAGGACGGCAAGCGCACGCCGGTCCATGGCGAGACCTGGATGTCGATGGTGGAATTCTCGACGCCCATCAAGGCCGTGGGCCTGATGAGCTACGGCAACTCGACCCAGCCCGGCTCGCCGCATCGCAGCGACCAGCTGGAACACCTGTCGAAGAAGACCTTCCGGACCCTGTGGACCACCCGCGCCGAGGTCGAGAAGCACGTGGAAGAGCGGGTCGCCTACTAGTTTCGCATCACCCTTCGAGAGGACGCCCAAGATGAACATGCGCGCGATCGTTGCAGGCCTGGCGGTGAGCGCCGCCCTGCTGGCCGCCCCGGCCCTGGCCCACCCCGTCGATGGCGCCTGGAAGGAGCAGCACAACGACACCCCCGGCATCACCACCCCGGCGAACTTCAAGCTGACGATCTGGATGAAGGTGGAGGGCGATACGCTCCACTATCACTCGGAAAACACGACCCAGCCGGACAAGCCCTACATCAGCGACCACGTCTCGACGCTGGACGGGAAGGTGGCGCCGTTCCCTAACCAGACCCGCTTCAACGAGATCTCGACCCTGCTGACCGAGCCGCATGAACTGCAGATCCTAAAGATGAAGGACGGTGACGTGATCGCCGGCGAATTCTGGACCTTCAGCAAGGACGGCAAGACGGCCGTGCGCCGGGGCATCGGCAAGAGCCCGGAAGGCAAGTCGCGCGCCTACCAGGAGCACTTCGTAAAGGTCACGGACGAGCCGAAGTACAAGAAGTAGCGGCGGCTCAGACCTCGGTCGCCCGGAAGATGCGGCGGCCGCCGGCGCCCACGGCGCAGAACCCATCCACGCAGCAGGCGGCGCGGCCCGACTCCACATAGGCCGCGTCGTGCCACCAGAGGCCGGGCGGCGCCGCGCGCGCCGCCATGCGCACCGGCGTCGCCTGGGCCGTCTTCATGCCCGCGAATGGCCCGAGGATCGTGGGCAGGTCGTACGCCTCGCCGTTCTTGATCACGTGGCGCACGGCGGCCGCGTCCTCGATCCGTGTCAGGGGATCACCCTCGGTCACGACCAGGTCGGCCAGCATTCCCGGCTTGATGACCCCCAGCGGCTGGTCGAGGAATTCGCCGGCGTAGCGGGTGGCGGTGGTGAGGGCCTCCACGGGCGTCATGCCGAACTTCACCATGGCCCGCAGGTTCATATGCAGGCTGATCCCGTTGAAATCGATCGGCGAGTCCGTGCCCGTCACCACGCGGCCGCCGCCTTTCAGGATCGCCCGGAGGTGGGCGACGTTGCGCTCGAGCGAGGCCAGGGGCGCGCTGACGTCGGCGGACCGCAGCTGGGCGGCCCGCTGCTGCAGCTTGGCGTATTCCCACGGCGGGTAGAGCGCCTTGGTCCGCGGATCGTCCACCAGCGAGCGGTCCTGGGCGTAGAGGACCGACGAGGTGAAGAGCGTCGGGGTACGCCGCGCGCCGCTGGCGGCGAACAGGGCCGTGACGTCTTCGTAGCTGACGCCCAGCTGGCTCACCGTACGCGAGTAGCCGGTGCGGCTGGTGGCGCCGATGTGCTCCATCCCGTCCAGGCCGAAGTTGAGCGCCGGGTAGTGGTAGTGCGAGGTGACCGGGATGCCCTCGGCGTGGGCCCAGGCCGTAATGTCCCGCTGCGCCTGCAGCGGCTGGCGGACATAGGACTTCAGCAGGTCGTAGCCCAGGGCCTTGGCCCGCGAGAGCTCCAGCTCCATCTGCCCCGGCTCGGTCACCGGGCGCATGAAGTTGTAGTAGATCCGGCCGCCGTCGATCGCCTCGCCGGTGGAGAAGTAGCGGGGCCCGAGCCGCAGGCCCGCGTCGATGGCCTCCCGGTCCTCGACCATGTGGTAGGCGGGCGAGCCCGGCGAGCGGGCCGTGGTGACGCCCAGGGACAGCCACAGGCGCCCCTCGCGGTCTCCGTAGCCGTAGCCCTGCATCTGGCGGTGGGCGTGCATCTCCACCAGGCCGGGGATCACGGTGGCGTCGCGGGCGTCGATGGTGCGGGCGTCGGCGACCGACACCCCGGCGGGCGCGAGCTCGGCAATGCGATTGTCCACAACGACGATGTCGACGTCCTTGCGGGCGCTCGCGTCCAGCCCGTCCCAGAGGCGGCCCGCGCGGATCACGAGGCGGCCCTTGGGCTTGGCCGTGGCCCAGGTGATCCCATGGGCGACGGTGCTCGGCGCCCCGCCCGCGGCGTCGATCAGCCGGAGCTCGCCGTTGCAGAGATAGAGGAGCTTGCGGCTGTCGCCGCTCCAGGTGGGGGCGTCGGTGACCTCGGCGTTGAGGGCCTTCGGCGGACCGGTCATGACGCCCCGGGCGTCCACCGGCGCCGTCCAGAGGCGGCTGGCGAATACGAAAGCCAGGCTCTTGCCATCGGGCGACCAGACGGGGCCGTCGTCGCCGCGCGTCCCCAGCGACTTGTGCGGGAACACCGGCTGGTAGGTCGCAGCCCCGGTGGCCACGTCGACCGTCAGGATCTCGCTCAGCCCCTCCCGGAAGCGGGCGGCGTAGGGCTTGAAGGCGGCGAGGGCCAGGGTCTTGCCGTCGGGGCTCCAGGTGGGCTTGCCGGGCTCCCAGATCGCGCCGAACACCTGCCGGATCTGGCCGCCGGCGACGTCGACCGTATGCTGCGAGCCGTTCTGGTCCAGGAAGGCGATGGTCTTGCCGTCCCGGGACCAGGCCGCCGAGACGGCCGCGTCCTTGTGCGTGGTCAGGCGGCGTTCGGCGCCGCTCGCCATGTCGCGCAGCCAGATGTCCAGCTTGCCGCCGCGGTCGGTGGAGTAGGCGAGGGTTTTTCCGTCGGGAGACCAGGCGGGGTCGCAGACCCAGAACCCGTCATCGACCAGCCGCCTCGCCTTGCCGCTGAGCGGCAGCAGCCACAGGGCGTTCAGCGCCCGGAACACGACCTGGGACCCGTCCGGCGACAGGGCCGGGCTGCCGATCCCCACGACCCGGCGCGCGCCCGCGCCGTCGTAGTCCCTCTGCCGCTTCCTGTAGTTCGGCCGGGTGACCGGAACCGACAGGCTGAAGGGGATGTCGCTGACCTGGCCCGCCGGGGTCCGGCGCCGGATCTTGCCGTCGGCGGCATAGACCATGTCGCCGTTGGGCAGCCAGGCCGGGCGGAACGGGAAGACGTCCTGCCCCGACACCAGCGGGCCATCCGGCCCGATCATCTCGGACCGGCCGTTGGCCAGCAGGGGATAGACGATCCCTGTGCCGTCCGGCGTGAAGGCCGGGCTGTGCAGCTCGACCGGGTTCATCCGGTCGGCCGACGCCTTGATTGTGGGCCCGACCGATCGGGTCCCGCCGGCGTCGACGATCTCGACCCTCGCCCGCTCCACCGCAAAGGCGATGCGCTGCCCGTCCGGCGACCAGGCGGGCTCGCAGGCCTGGCCGTCGGCCGTGGCCCACAGCCGGATGGCGCCGCTTGCCAGGTCCAGGACGTGGATGGCGTAGGCTCCGGTGCGGTCGGACGCGAAGGCGACCATCTTCCCGTCGGGCGAGAAGCGCGGCTCGCGGCAGTCGAACGGCCCCTCCGTGAGCTGCCGGAGCCCGGTCCCGTCGGCGCCGACCGTCCAGATCTGGAACGAGCCGTCGCGATAGGACTGGAACACCAGCCGCTTGCCGTCCGGCGACCAGTCGGGCTGGGCGCCGTCGGTGAGGTCGTCGGTGAGCCGCCGGGCCGGGCCGCCCGCGACCGGGATTGTCCAGATCACGCCATAGAGGTCGAACGCCAGGGTCCGGCCGTCCGGCGCGGCGGAGACGGCGATGTTCGTCCCCTCCGTGACCGTGACCTGGCGCACGACCGGCCGGTCCCTGGCCGCCGCCCCGACCGCCCCCGGCGAGGCCAGGGACGAGGCGGCGATCGCCGTTCCGCCCATCGACAGCAACCGCCGGCGATCCACGCCGCCGCGAGGTGATTTACGCATCGAACGCCCCCGGATCCCCACCGCCGCCTCAGAACTTCGCGATCACCTTGGCATAGTAGAACCCGCCGGCGATCCCGAAGGGCGAGAACTGGTTGAAGTAGGCGAATGGGCCCGTCGCCGCCCCGCGGTTCGCAGGCTGCACGATGTCGGGCAGCACATCGGTCAGATTGTTGGCGCCCAGCGAGATCCGCAGGTTCTCGTTGAGGTCGTAGGCGAGGTCCAGGTCGACGATCCCGGTGGGCGAGACCGTCTCGTCGAGGTTGGGGTTGGCCGAGTTGCGCTGGATCACCTTGCCGTAGCGGGTGATGCGCAGGTTGGCGGTGAACTTCTGGATCGTCCACTCCGCCGAGGCGATCTGCTTGTTGCGGGGCGTGCCGACCGTGAAGTTGCCGATCTGCCCGCGGCCCACCAGGACCAGGCCCGCCGCCGCCAGCATGGGCGGGGGCGGAGTGATGCGGTCGAACTTCGTCTTGTTGAAGTTCGCCGAGAGGGTCCATTTGACCGCGCCGTACTCCCCAAAGTCGGTGCGGTAGTCGATGACCGCGTCCAGGCCCCGGGTCGTCGTGTCCGCGGCATTGGCATAGTAGAACGCGGCCTGCCCGCCGGGCAGGCCGGCGGCGATCAGGGCTTGGCTGACCGCCGCATTGGGGCCGAGCTGCTCGCTCTGCAGGATGCGGTTGCGGATCTCGATCTCATAGACGTCGACCGTGGCGTTCAGGCCCGGCAGCGGCTGCATGACCAGGCCGACGGAATAGTTGGTCGATTTCTCCGGCTCCAGCGGCTTGGCGCCCAGCGCGATCGCGGCCGGGTTGTTGGTCGGCAGGATCTGGGAGGGGCCCAGCTGGGCGGGGCGGCCGGGCAGGGCGACGTTGATGGTGCTGGCCGATCCGTAGTGCTGCTGCTGCAGCGAAGGCGCCCGGAAGCCGGTGGAGGCGGTGGCGCGGATGGCGTAGCCCTCGATCGGCTCCCAGCGCAGCGACGCCTTGCCGGTCTCGGCGGTGCCGAAGTCGGAATAGTCCTCGTAGCGGCCGGCGAGCGAGATCTCGAAATTGTCGGTCAGGGCCTGTTCGATGTTGAGGTAGAGGCTCTTGTTGTTCCGCTTGAACGTACCGGCCGTGTTGGGCGGGAAGCCCGAGACGCCATTCGCGCCGCCGGCGATCGCGGCGGGGTTGGTGGCCAGCGGATGGCCCGCGGGATAGGTGAACGGGCCGGTGTCGTAGGATTCCGGCTGGCCCGCGGTGATGACGAACTCGCTCTCCCGGTACTCGGCGCCCGCCGCCACGAACATCGGCTTGGCGAGGCCGAAGTCGAACTCGCGGCTGATGTCGAAGTTGCTGGTCCATTCCTTGAAGGTCAGCGTGCCGAGGTAGAAGTAGGTGGGCGAGGCCGGGCCGTACGAGGCGTTCAGCGAGTTCTCGTAGTAGCCGACCTTGCTCCGCGCGAGTGACGTCGACAGGTCCCAGTCGAAACCGAGCAGGCCTGAGCCCTTGGCGCCGACCGCCGCCTGGTAGTCGCGATCCCTGAGGAACAGGCGGGGCGAGTAGCCGTCGGGATAGACCGTCGCGTTGTTGTTGAAGGCGTTGGGGGCGCGAAAGGTCAGCCAGGCGGCGGAGTTGCGGCTGGAGACGGTGCCGAAGCTGTAGAGCTTCACGGCCTCGCTCACGTCCCAGGCGGTGTTGTAGCCCAGCGAATAGAGCTGCGACGCCGGCGCGCCGGGGTGGGAGACGTGCCGGTCGATGGTCTGTTCGCGCGGGTCCGGAACGCCCGGCGCGATCGGGAAGTAGAGGTTGGCCGTCGCCGGCGTGTACTTGCCCCGGTCGACCAGGTTGGTGGTGCGCGCGTCCAGCGTCACGTTCAGGAAGGCGCGTTCGCCCAGGCCCATCCCGTAGTTCAGCGAGCCCTGCAGCGTCTCGCCATCCCCCTGCAGCGTCGTGCCCGCCAGGGCGGTGAACGAGCCGCCCTCGGCGTCGTCCTTGAGGATGATGTTGATCACGCCGGCCAGGGCGTCCGAGCCGTATTGCGCCGAGGCGCCGTCGCGCAGCACCTCGATCCGCTGGATCGCCGAGGAGGGGATCAGGTCGAGGTCCGGCGGCGACTGGCCGGCCTGGGTCGTGCCGTTGACGAACAGGATGGCCGTGTTGTGCCGCCGCTTGCCGTTGACCAGCACCAGCGTCTGGTCGCTGGCCAGGCCGCGCAGGGACACCGTCTTGATGGCGAAGCTGGCCCCGGCGCCCGAATTGGACGTGTTGGCCGAGGGCACGAGCGTGGAGATCAGGTCGCGGGTCGACTGCTTGCCGCTTTTCTCCAGCACCTCGGCGCTCAGCACGTCGATCGGCGCCAGGCTGGTGGTCACGGTCCGCGCGGTGGACCGCGTGCCGGTGACGATCAGTTCGTCGATGACGGAGGCTTCAGCGGCTGCCTCGGCCGCCGCCGCCGTATCCGCCACCGCAAGGGCGAGCCCCGAAATGCCCGCCAGCAGAAACGTCCTTGTGAATACCCGCACTCGCCCCGCTCCTCCGGTCAAAATCCTGACCCTCGCGGCGCTTCCCCCTGCGTAGTCCGGGTGTTGCTCCCCGGCTGTTCTTGCGAGGACGAGAGATGTGACTTTCGCATCCCGCAACATGGAAGATGAGGGTGGGGTCGCGGATCGAGTGGCGGTCCATAGATTGCATCAAATACAGGCTAAACGGGCCGACTTTAGAGCAAAACGCCAGGCGATTGGGCAATAGGCTCCGCAACGACTCACCATGATGAATTTTATACATGAGCGACGATTTGACGAATCTGATGAAAACTGAAATGACGCCGCAGTGTGGCGCCTTCACGCTGACGTGCATGGGGTCTTCTTGCCATGGTTGTGATCCTGGGGATTACTTCCTTTGCAAGGGTGGGGGCGGCGATGAGCAACAACTATGTGAATCTGCGCGGTCTGCTGTCGCGGGAGCCCGTGGCCGGGCGGCGGTGCGCCGAGCGCCTGCTGAAGATGCAGGCCTCGCTGCAGGACCTGCGCAAGCGCAAGAGCGACGACACGCTCCTGCTGGCGACCTGGAACATCAGGGATTTCGAATCCAACAAGTTCGGGTACGGGCCCCGGCTGCCGGAGACCTATTACTATCTGGCGGAGATCATCTCCTGCTTCGACCTCGTCGCGCTCCAAGAGGTGAACCGCGACCTCACCGGCCTGGAAAAGCTGATGCGGATCCTCGGCCGGGAGTGGGACTACATCGCCACCGACGCCACCGAAGGCTCCGGCGGCAATGACGAGCGGATGGCGTTCGTCTTCAACACCGAGAAGGTCTGGTTCCGGAAGATCGCGGGCGAAGTGGTGCTGCCCGAAGGCCAGATGGTCGTGGCGCAGAAGAAGGTGAAAACCCCCAGGGGCGCCGCCGCGCCGGTCGAGCCCACCGCTGCGGCCGCGGCCAAGGTCAAGGACCAGTACGAGGAGGTGAAGCAGCAGTTCGCCCGGACGCCGTTCCTGGTGGCCTTCCAGTCCGGCTGGTTCCGCTTCAGCCTCTGCACCGTCCACATCTACTACGGCGCTGACAGCGGCCAGAAGCTGAAGCAGCGCATCGCCGAGATCGAGCGGCTCGTGGAATTCTTCGCCAAGCGGCAGGACGACGACAACGACGCCGAGCGCGACGCCAGCGGCGCCGTCGAGAACTACATCGTGCTGGGCGACTTCAACGTCGTCAGCCCCAAGCACAAGACCATGGAGGCCCTGGTCAGCAACGGCTTCCAGGTCCCGAAACAGATCGACGGGGCCAAGGTCCGCAAGACCGGCGACCACTTCTACGACCAGATCGCCACCCGGGTGAAGGACCCGCGGTTCGAGTGCGTCGGCGGTGGCATGGTGGACATGTTCGCCGACGTCTTCCGGGAGGAGGATCTGCAGATCTACGACGCCTTCATGCCCGCCTCGGATCCAGAGGCGGATCCCCGGTTCCATGCCGACACCCGCGAGAAGCTGTTCCGCAAGTGGCGCACCTGGCAGATGTCGGATCACAGGCCGCTGTGGATCCAGATCCGGACCGACTTCGCCGACAAGTACCTGCAGGATCTGCTCGCTCCGCCCGGGCCCTAGCCGGCGGATGGTCCCCCTGCGGTTCCACCGCCGCGTTAGGCGAACAGCGCCTCGCACCCCGTACCGGCGAGAGCCGCGTCCGCTCGAGCGCGGTCCGGGGACGAGAGCGCCGCGTACTCTTCCCGCAGCCAGGCCAGGCACTTCGCCTGGTATGGGAACGGCTGTGACACCCACGGCTGGCCGTCGATCTCGGCCCGCACCTCGTCCTGACCCGCCTGGACGGCGCGCGCATTGGCCAGCAGCAAGGGCGCATAAGCACGGCCGGCCTCTCGCAGAAGGGCGGTGATCGTCGGCGGCAGGGCGTCGGCATCCGCCCAATCGGCTTCGGCGGGCTCCTCGCCGGTGAGGTCTTCCATCAACAGCACCCACGCGCAGAGCCGCGGAGCCCGGGCGTGGGTCAGCGCCATGGGCGTCGGGTCGAAATGGGCCAACTGGGTGAGCTGGCCATAGATGGCGAAGTCGGCCGCGGCGGGCCGTCCGCCGAGCAGGAAACGATGGTCGCGCAGATGCGCCTCCATCAGATCGACGAAGCGCACGTAGCCGGCCTCGATCACGGGTCCGGTCGTCGGGTTGGAGCCCACGTAGCGCAGCCTGGGGATCTGCCGTTCCGCCACGGCGCGGCCGGCGCCTTGCAGGATGTCGTCCGGCAGGCGCGCGCGCGTGAAAGCCGGCAGCACGGCCGAGGCCTTGGTGACGTCGGCGTCATAGGCCCACCGGTAGTGGAACATGGCCTTCGTCAGCCATTCGTCGCCGAAATCCTCAAGCAGCGCATCGATGAGGGCCAGGGCGGGATCGGGCGGTCGGACCTCTCGACCTGGGCGCTCCCGTTCCAGCCGTCGAAGGATTGGCGTGGAATCGGTCACGGCGATGCGTCCGCCGTCCGGACCTTCGAAGTAGAATGTCGGCAACAGCGGCACCTTCGGTCGCGGCAGGCCCGCGACATCGTGCGAGACTTGGACAAGGCTGTACGGGATATGCCGGTAGCGCAGCAGCGCGAGCATCTTCCGGGTGTAGGGGGATCCAGGAACCCCGCTCAGGAGTACGCGGCCGTCAGGCTTGTCCATATATCTCTCCGTTGACAGAGAAGCGCGGGCGATAAACCGTAATTCCGGTTCGCAATTGAGCATGACCCTTGTCACGCGGGCGAACAAGGCGAGACGGCGGGAGGCCGGCCCGGGCGTGCGCCGATTGGAAAGACCGTAGCGGGGGGCTAAACCGCTGGGTGAGCAGCGGAAGATGCAGATGCCGAAACCCAAGCCGCTGGACACCGGCGAGACCGACCCGACCTGGACGCGGCCGGCCTATCAGAACCGGAGCCGCGAACAGCGGGACCGGCTGCTGAAGGCGGGCGAGCGTGCGTTCGCCGCGGCGGGATTCTGGCAGACGCACATCACCGACATCGCCAAGCGCGCCGGCTGCTCGGTCGGCAGCTTCTATCGGCGGTTCGAGGACAAGGAGGCGTTCTTCCTCGCGCTCCAGGCCGACATGGCCACCCGCGCCGAGGCCAACATCGCCAGGTTTTTCGAGGATCCGGCGCGCAAGGACGAGACGCTGGAGGAACTGCTGCGGCGGCTGGCGGGCAATACCGCCCGCACCATGCGGGGGATCGAGGGCTACTACCGCGCCCTGTTCGAACTCAGCCTCCGCGGCCAGAACGTCTGGCCGCCCATGCGGCGGATCGAGGCGATCGAGGCCGAGTTCGTGGCGCAGCTGCTGACGGCGCGTGGGATCGCCGTCGACGAGCGGACGCGGCGGCGGGCCCAGCTCGCCATCCGGATGATGCACGGCCAGATCATCTCGGCCATGCTGCACGGGCCCGGCCCCTGGGCGGCGGACGATCCCGAGTTGCACGACGAGCTCAGCCTGATGCTGCTCCGCTATCTGGGCATCGACGGCGCGGCGGCCAGCCGGAAGGGATGATGCGCCGGCTCGGGCGACCGGGCGGCGGTGACAGGGAACCAGAACGGCTGTTCTGGTCTGGGGAGGAAGTTGATGGCTGCGCCCTACCGGATCTTTGGCTCGGAGATGTCGCCCTATTCCGTGAAGGTGCGATCGTACTTCCGCTTCAAGGGCGTTCCGCACGAGTGGATCCCGCGCAACGCGGACTCGGACGAAGCCTACAGGCGCTACGCCAAGCTGCCGATCGTGCCCACGGTGGCGACGCCGGAGGACGAGGGCCTGCAGGACTCGACCCCGATCCTCGAGACGATCGAAGCCCGGTTCCCGGAGCCGTCGATGCATCCGGCCGATCCGGCGCTCGCCTTCCTCTCCGCTCTCCTCGAGGAGTTCGGCGACGAGTGGGGCAACAAGCTGATGTTCCATCACCGCTGGTACGCCGACGTGGACCAGGCGGCCTCGGCCCAGACCCTGGCCCGCCTGAGCCTGCCGAACGGCACGGCCGAGCAGGTGGCGGAACGGACAAAGCTCGTCCGCGAGCGCATGACCGGGCGCGGCCACTTCGTCGGCTCCAGCGAAGCGAACGCGCCGCTGATCACCGCCTACTATCTGGAGCTTCTTGACCTCCTGGAGCCGCACCTGGCCGCGCGGAAGTATCTCTTCGGCGCGCGCCCTGCGTTCGGGGATTTCGGGCTGTCGGCGCAACTCTACGAATGTTCGGTCGACCCCACCTGCGGCGGCATGATCCGGGCCCGCGGGCCGGCCGTGCTGGACTGGTGCCATCGCATGCTGGAGCCGCGCGTCGACGGGGCGTTCGAGGACTGGGAGAGCCTGAAGCCGACGATGGCGCCGCTGCTCGCCTACGTGGGCCGCTACTTCCTGCCGTGGTCCACGGCCAACGCGGCCGCCCTGATGGCGGGGGATCCGGAGTTCACCATCGAACTGGCCGGGGCGCCCTATACCCAACCGCCGCAGAAGTACCACGCCAAGTCGCTGGCCGCCCTCCGGGCCCGCTATGCGCCGCTGGCCGGGAATGCGGAGCTCGCCGCGATCCTGCGCGAGGCGAACGGCCTGCCGTTCCTGCGCCCCGCCTAGGCGCGGCCGGCCGGGGCGGGCTATCAAGGCGGCATGGCGCGTGAAACTCTCCAGGCGGGCGGCCTGCGGCTGGACTTCGATCCGGACCTCGGCGGCGCGATCCTGTCGCTCACCCACGAGGGGGAGGACCTGCTGCGCCCCACGCCCGACGGCGCCACCGACGTGCTGGAGACGGCTTGCTTCCCGCTCGTGCCCTACGCCAACCGCATCGCCGACGGCCGCTTCACCTTCGCCGGCCGGACCGCCGCGCTCAGCCGGAACATGGCCGGCCAGGCCCATCCGCTGCACGGCGACGGCTGGCGTGGGGCCTGGCAGGTGGAGGCGAAAGGCGCGGACTTCGTCACCCTGGTCTTCGAGCCCGCGGCGACCGAGTGGCCTTGGCGCTATCGGGCCCGCCAGACGTTCCGGCTGACGCCCGATGGTTCGACCTTCGAGATGAATGTTCTGAATGGGGCGGACACGCCGGGGCCGTTCGGCGTGGGGTTCCATCCCTACTTCCCGCACAGCGCGACGGCGCGCCTGACGGCCCGGACGACCGGTGTCTGGCAGGCTTCCGCCGACCTGCTGCCGACCGAGCTCGTGGCCGCCGCGCCGTGGGCGGATGGGGCGCCGGTGCGCAGCGAGCGTCTTGTGGACCACTGCCACACCGGCTGGACCGGTCCCGCGCGGATCGACCTGGGTCCCGGCCGGCCGAGCCTTGAGGTCACCGCCACCTCGGAGCTGGGTTGCCTGCATGTCTTCGCGCCGCCGGCGGAGGACTTCTTCTGCGTCGAGCCGGTCAGCCACGCCCCGAACGCCCTGAACATGATCGATCCGGCGGCGCACGGCATGCGGGTGCTGTCCCCTGGCGAGAACCTGTCGGCCTGGATGCGTATCGCTCTAATGTGAGCGCTAACATTTCTGCTTGAAAGGTCTGACCACCTCCGGCACAACGTCACGCATGCGGCGGCGCAAGACCGCCTGAGGAGACGTAAGGAGGGCGTGTGGCGGCGAGGTCGCGAAGGCAGGTGCTGTCGCTCGGCGCGGCCGCGCTCGTGGCGCTCGCGCTGGTTAGCCCGGCGTCGGCCGCCGAGGCCCGCTTCGACTGGTTCGAGTATCGCGGCCATGATCCTGCCGGCGTCACGCCGCTGAAGCCCGGCGAGTACCGCAACCCGATCCTGCGCGGCTTTTATCCTGATCCTAGCCTCACGCGGGTTGGCGACGACTTCTATCTCGTCACCTCGACCTTTGCCTATTTCCCGGGCCTGCCGGTGTTCCATAGCCGCGACCTGGTGAACTGGACCCAGATCGGCAACGCGATCGACCGGCCGGACCAGCTGGATTTCAAGGACCTCGGCCTCTCCCGCGGGGTGTTCGCCCCGACCATCAGCCACCGGGACGGGACGTTCTACATCCTGAACACCTGCGTCGACTGCGGCGGCAACTACCTGATCACCGCGAAGGATCCGTCCGGGCCATGGTCAGACCCGATCTGGATCAAGGACGTTGACGGCATCGATCCCTCGTTCTTCTTCGACGAGGATGGACGAACCTGGCTGCTCAACAACGGTCCGCCGGAAGGCGCGCCGCTCTACCCCGGCCACCGCGCCATCTGGATCCAGGAATTCGACCTCGCCGCCCGCAAGCCCATCGGCCCGCGCAAGGTGCTGGTGAACGGCGGCGTCGATCTCTCGACCAAGCCGATCTGGATCGAGGGGCCCCACATCTTCAAGCGGGGCGGCTGGTACTATCTGAGCTGCGCGGAGGGCGGCACGGCGGAGGGCCACTCGCAGGTGATCCTGCGCAGCCGGAACGTGCTGGGTCCCTATGAGCCGTGGTCCGGAAATCCGATCCTGACCCAGCGCGGCCTGCCCCGCGGCCGGCCGCACCCGATCACCTCCGCCGGCCATGCCCAGCTGGTGCAAACGGCCAAGGGTGAGTGGTGGGCCAGTTTCCTGGCGACCCAGCCGTACGCCGGCGACTTCTACAACACCGGCCGTGAAACCTTCCTGTTGCCGGTCAAGTGGACGGACGACGGCTGGCCCGTGATCCTGCCGTCCGGCCAGGCGATCCCACGCACGCATCGGCGGCCGGACCTGCCGCCGGCGCCGGCCGGGACGCCGCCCGAGAGGGAGGAGTTCGACGGCAAGGCGCTGGGGCCAGAGTGGATGACGATCCGCAATCCGCGCGGGCCCTGGTATCGCCTCGACGCCGGAACGCTGGTGCTGGAGGGCGCCGAACCCCTGGGCGGTTCCGGCCATCCCGCCTATGCCGGCCGTCGCCAGCAGCACGTGAACGCCGAGGCGGCGACGCGCGTGCGGTTCACGCCGGCGCGCGGGGGCGATCGCGCCGGGCTGGTCGCCCTGCAGAGCCCTGACTTCTTCTACGCCCTGACGGTTGGGCGAGAGGGCGGGGCCATGGTCGTCGCCCTGGAGCGTCGCGCCGGACCCAAGGCGCCGGTGAACGGCGAGGTCGTCGCCACTGCGCCCGTTCCGGCCGGCCAGCCGGTCGAGCTCAAGATCACGGCGCGCGGCGGCCGCTACGACTTCGCCTACGCCCTGGCGCCCGGCCGCTGGACCACGCTCGCCGCCGACCAGGACGGCACGATCCTTTCCACCAAGACGGCCGGCGGCTTCGTCGGCGCGACCTTCGGGCTCTATGCCTACAGCCCGGCCCGGCCGGACGGAGACTGACATGACGACCCTGACCCGCCGCCGCTTCGGCGCCAGCCTCGCCGTCCTGGCCAGCCCGCTTGCGGCGCCTGCCGCCCACGCGCAGGGGCGGCCGCTCTACAAGGATCCCAAGACGCCGATCCCGGCCCGCGTCGACGACCTTCTCGGTCGCATGACGCTGGAGGAGAAGGTCGCCCAGATGGTCGGCATCTGGCTGAACAAGGAACAGATCCAGACGGCCGAGGCCGAGTTCTCGCCGGAAGCCGCGTCCAAGGCCTTCCCGCATGGCCTGGGTCAGATCTCGCGCCCCTCCGACCGCCGCGGCGCCAAGGCGGGCGCCTTCGCCGGCGCCGAACCCGGGACGGTCAACCGCACGCCCGCCGAGACTGCCCGCTACATCAACGCCGCCCAGAAATGGGCGATGGAGAAGACCCGCCTGGGGATCCCGCTGCTGATGCACGACGAAGCGCTGCACGGCTATGTGGCCCGCGAGTCCACCAGCTTCCCGCAGGCGATCGCCCTGGCTTCCACCTGGGATCCGGAGACGGTCGAGAAGGTCTTCGCGATCACCGCCCGCGAGATGCGGCTGCGCGGCTCCAACATCGCGCTGGCGCCGGTGGTGGACGTGGCGCGCGACCCCCGCTGGGGCCGGATCGAGGAGACCTATGGCGAGGATCCCCACCTCTGCGCCGAGATCGGCCTGGCCGCCATCCGAGGGTTCCAGGGACGCACCCTGCCGCTGGCCAAGGACAAGGTGTTCGTCACGCTGAAGCACATGACGGGGCACGGCCAGCCGGAGAGCGGGACCAACATCGGCCCGGCCCAGATCTCGGAACGGACCCTGCGGGAGAACTTCTTCCCGCCCTTCGAGCGCGCGGTGAAGGAGGCCAACGTCCGCGCGGTGATGCCGTCGTACAACGAGATCGACGGGGTTCCCTCGCACGCCAACCGCTGGCTGCTGCACGACGTGCTGCGCGAAGAGTGGGGCTTCCAGGGCGCCACCCTGAGCGACTACTTCGCGATCCGCGAGATGGTCACCCGCCACAAGATGTACGAGACGCTGGACGATGCGGCGGTGGCGGCGATCAAGGCGGGCGTCGACGTCGAGCTGCCCGATGGCGAGGCCTACAACCGCCTGCCGGAGCTGGTGCGGGCCGGCCGGATCAGCCAGGCTGAGATCGACGCCGCCGTGCGCCGGGTCCTGACGCTGAAGTTCGAGGGCGGCTTCTTCGAGAACCCCTACGGCGACCTGAAGAACGCCGACCGGCTGACCGCCGCGCCCGACGCCATCGCCCTGGCCCGGCAGGCCGCCGCCAAGGCCATGGTGCTGCTCAAGAACGACAAGGGCCTGCTGCCGCTGGACGCCGGCAAGGTCGGCCGTCTGGCCGTGCTGGGCACGCATGCCCGCGACACGCCGATCGGCGGCTACAGCGACATCCCCCGCAAGGTGGTGAGCGTGCTGGAGGGCCTGCAGGCCGAGGCCAAGGGCCGGTTCCAGGTCGACTACGCCGAGGCGGTCCGCATCACCGAGAGCCGGGTCTGGGCCGCCGACGAGGTCAAGCTGGTCGATCCCGCGGTGAACGCCCGGCTGATCGCCGAGGCCGTGGAGGTCGCCAGGAAGGCCGACGTGGTGCTGATGGTGCTGGGCGACAACGAACAGACCAGCCGCGAGGCCTGGGCCGATAACCACCTGGGCGACCGCGACAGCCTGGACCTGATCGGACAGCAGAACGACCTGGCTCAGGCGATCTTCGCCCTGGGCAAGCCCACGATTGTGCTGCTGCTCAACGGGCGGCCCCTGTCGGTGACCTTGTTGGCCGAGAAGGCCGACGCCCTGATCGAGGGCTGGTACCTGGGGCAGGAGACGGGCCACGCGGTGGCCGACGTCCTGTTCGGCCGGGTCAATCCGGGCGGCAAGCTGCCGGTGACCATCGCCCGCAACGCCGGTCAGCTGCCGGTGCTCTACAACGCCAAGCCCAGCGCCCGCCGCGGCTACCTCTTCGCCGACGCGGCCCCGCTCTATCCCTTCGGCTTCGGCCTCTCCTACACGACCTTCGAGATCGGAACGCCCCGGCCCGCGCGCGCCACCATCGGCGCCGGCGAAAGCGTGCGGATCGAGGTGGATGTGACGAACACGGGCGCGCGGGCGGGCGACGAGGTGGTGCAGATCTACCTGCGCGACGAGGCCGCGTCGGTGACCCGGCCGGTGAAGGAACTGAAGGCGTTCCGGCGCGTGACCCTGGCGCCCGGCGAGAAGCGCACCGTGGCGTTCGAGCTGACGCCGGCCGACCTCGCCATCTGGAACATCGACATGAAGCGGGTTGTGGAGCCGGGCAAGTTCACGGTGATGGCCGGCGGCGACAGCCGCGACGTCAAGTCGGCGTCGTTCACCGTGACCTAGGTCGAGCCAGCAGCGCCGGGCTCAGTCCTGGTCCCAGGATCGGTCCCGCGGCTTCCGCGGCGCCAATAGGCCGGGGTAGGGCGCCTTGCCGATGCGGTACTCGCACCAGACGTCGCCCTTCGGGCACTCGAAGGTCTTGTCGAACACCTTCTTGAGCTTGGGACTGACGACCGGGTAGGTCGGCGCCGTCTCCGCGCCCTTGGCCAGCGCCTCGTCGCAGGCGGCCCGCTCGGCCTTGGTCAGGGCGAGGAGGTCCGCGGTTCGGCATCCAAGCTTCGCCCGCAACGCCGCGCGGGTCCCATCGGGCTCCGGCGCGTCGGAGGGACGGACCCGCCAATCCAGGCTGGGTGTTGCGCTCGCCGTGGGCGCCGCGAGGCGGTTGGCCGGAGCCTTGGGGCCCGGGCTGGCCGCAAGGCTCGGCGATGACGGCGCCCGGGGCTCCGCCTTGGATGGCGGCGGCAGCTCCAGAAGCGTGACCTGGATGGCGCGGGGCTCGGGCGTCTGCGGCGCCGTCCTGGCGATCAGAAGGGCGGCCAGCAGCGCGTGGAGAGCCGCTGCGACGACGAGCGCCAAGGATCGATGCGAAGGCGAGCGTTTTCGCAAGGAGACGTCCCCACGCGGCGCCGGTTCGCCCGCGGGGAAGGGGTTAGGTCTGCAGTGCGGCCGGGATGTTGCCGCTGTGTATCGGCGGCGGCGAAATCATAGGCCGCGTCGGGGGCTCCACGTCAGATCGCCACCCGTTTGGCCACCTGGCTGCGGCGCGCCTTGCTCTCCTGCTGAGCCTTCTCCAGCGCCTCGGTCTCGGTGGCGTGGAGGAGATGCTCGATCACGCGCTCCAGGTGGTCGCGCATGGCCTGGCGAGCCTCGGCGGGATCGTGCGCCTTCAGGGCGTCGAGCACGCGCCGGTGCTCCTCTATCCGCGGCTCCAGGCCGCCGCCGCGCGCGCGGCTCAGGATCGCGCGGGCCAGGGGCGAGCGGTTGCGCAGCTCCCACAGGTTCTCGACCGTGGCGATGATCGCCCCGTTCCCGGTCGAGCGGGCGATCACCATGTGGAATTCCTTGTCCGCGTCCTCGCCCTTGAGCTCGTCCTGGTCGGCCATCAGGCCCAGCAGGCGCTCCAGTTCGGCGATCGCCTCCTCGTCGATGGTGGCGGCCGCCAGAGCGCACGCCTCGCCCTCGAACAGGCGCCGCGCCTCGATCAGTTCGAAGGCGCCGATCTCGACGTCGTAGGCCGAGGCGGTGAGGGGCATCTGGGCGCGGGTGACATAGATGCCGAGGCCGTGGCGCGCCTCGATCATGCCCAGCATCTCGAGCGCGATCAGCGCCTCGCGCAGGGTGGGCCGGCTGACGCCGTACTGATCGGCCAGTTCGCGCTCGGTGGGCAGGCGCTCGCCGACCTTGTACGTCCCCGCCTCGATCTCGGCGGCAATGGAGTCGGCGAGACGCCGGTAGAGCTTGCCGCTGACGGCCATGGACTCCTGACGCATATCTGCTGCGCGTCCACTGGGACGCCGGGCGTTCGATACCATGAGTCAGGACCGCTTGCCGAACCTGCGCCTCACCAGTCGTGCATCGTCCCGTCCTGCAGCCGCGCCACGGGCAGGTAGGCGCGGCGGTAGGGGAACTTCGCCGCCGCCGCCTCGTCGATGTCGACCCCCAGGCCCGGCGACTCGCCGGGGTGCAGCTGGCCGTCGGCGAAGGCATAGGCGTGCGGGAACACCGGGTCCGTCTCGGCGGTGTGGCGCATGTACTCCTGGACCCCGAAGTTCGGGATCGACAGGTCCACATGCAGCGCCGCCGCCATCGACACCGGCGACAGGTCGGTGGCGCCGTGGCAGCCCGTCCGCACGCCGTGGAGGTCGGCGAAGGCCGCGATCCGCCGCAGGTGGGTGATGCCGCCGGCGTGGGTGACGGTGGCGCGGATGTAGTCGATTAGCTGGTTCTCGATCAGGGCCTTGCAGTCCCAGATCGAGTTGAAGATCTCGCCCACCGCGATGGGCGTGGTCGTGTGCTGGCGGATCAGGCGGAAGGCGTCCTGGTTCTCGGCCGGCGTCGGGTCCTCGATCCAGAAGGGGCGATAGGGCTCCAGGTCCTTGCCCAGGCGCGCCGCCTCGATGGGCTTCAGCCGGTGGTGGACGTCGTGGAGAAGGTGGATATCCCAGCCCAGCGCCTCGCGCGCCGCGGCGAAGAGTTCGGGCACGACCGGAAGGTAGCGCTCGGTGGACCAGACGGTTTCGGTGGGCAGGTCGGCGTCGGCGGGCTCGTAGAAGAACTTGTCCTTCGAGACGCCGTACGTACCCTTCATGCCCGGCACGCCGGTCTGCAGGCGCACCGCCCGGTATCCCGCCGCCTGATATTCGCGCGCGCGGGCGATGGTGTCGTCTACCGTTTCGCCATTGGCGTGGCCGTAGACCATGACGCCGCTACGGCTGGCCCCGCCCAGCAGCTGATAGACCGGCAGGCCGGCCAGCTTTCCCTTGATGTCCCACAGGGCCATGTCCACGGCGGCGATCGACGTCATGGTCACGGGCCCGCGGCGCCAGTAGGCGCCCTTGTAGAGATACTGCCAGATGTCCTCGATCCGGTGCGCGTCGCGGCCGATCAGGCAGGGGATCACGTGGTCGTCCAGATAGCTCTTCACCGACAGCTCGCGGCCGTTCAGCGTCGCATCGCCCACGCCCGTGACCCCGTCGGAGGTCTCGATCTTGAGCGTGACGAAGTTCCGTCCCGGGCAGGTGACGATCGTCTTGGCGGCGGTGATCTTGGGCATGGAGGCCTTTCGCGGACGCTTCTGCCTAGGCTGCGACAGAGGGGTTGTCAACGAGGTGGTCTGACCAATAGAACGCTAATGTCTCGACCACTGGAGCTCTCGATGATCCGGCGCACGTTTCTGGCCTTGATGGCCGCGGCGACCCTGGCCGGCAGCGCCGCAGCCGCGCGGGCCGAGGACGGCTACGATCTCTGGCTCCGCTATCGGCCGGTGGAGGGCGCCGCCGCGGTCGGCGAGGTGACGGTGCTGGGCGACAGCCCCACCCTCAGGGCCGCGAGGGCCGAGCTGGCGCGGGGCCTGGGCGGGCTAAGGGGCGGCGCGCCGGCCGGGGCGCGGGCGGCGCTGCTAGCGGGGACGGCCGCTTCGCCGCAGATCGCGGCGCTGAAGCTGCCGCTGCAAGGCGTGGGTCCCGAGGGCTACGTGATCCGCTCGCTGCAGGTGGAGGGGCGCCCGACGACGGTGATCGCGGCGAACTCGGACGTGGGCGTGCTGTACGGCGCCTTCCACGTTCTGCGGCTGCTCCAGACGCGCCAGCCGATCGACAGGCTCGATATCGCCTCCAAGCCGGCGGTGAAGCTGCGCGTCCTCAACCATTGGGATAACCTGGATCGGTCGGTGGAGCGCGGCTACGCGGGCCAGTCGATCTGGGACTGGTGGAAGCTGCCCGACTACAGGGACCCGCGCTACGTCGACTACGCCCGGGCCAACGCCTCGCTGGGCATCAACGGGTCGGTCCTCAACAACGTCAACGCCAAGGCCGACAGCCTGACGGAGCCGTACCTCAAGAAGGCCGCGGCGGTGGCCGACGTACTGCGGCCCTATGGCATCAAGGTCTATCTGTCAGCCCGGTTCTCGGCGCCGAAGGAGATCGGCGGCCTGCCCACCGCCGACCCGCTGGACCCCGCCGTCCGCGCCTGGTGGAAGGCCAAGGCCGACGAGATCTACCGCACGATCCCCGATTTCGGCGGCTTCCTGGTCAAGGCCAATTCCGAGGGACAGCCCGGGCCGCAGGACTATGGCCGCTCGCACGCCGACGGCGCCAACATGCTGGCCGAGGCGCTGGCCCCGCATGGGGGCGTCGTGATGTGGCGGGCCTTCGTCTATTCGCACGAACAGCCCGAGGACCGGATCAAGCAGGCCTTCTCCGAGTTCACCCCGCTGGACGGCCAGTTCGCCAGGAACGTCATCGTGCAGGTCAAGAACGGGCCGCTGGACTTCCAGCCGCGCGAGCCGTTCCACCCGCTGTTCGGCGCGATGCCCAAGACGCCGCTGATGATGGAATTCCAGATCACCAAGGAATACCTCGGCTTCGCCACCCACCTCGTCTACCAGGGCCCGCTCTGGGAAGAGGTGCTGCAGGCCGATACCTGGCGCGGCGGCAAGGGGGCGACCGTCGCCAGGGTGGTCGCCGCGGGCGCGCCAGGCGAGGGCCTCACCGGCATGGCGGGCGTCGCCAATATCGGGGCTGACCGCAACTGGTCGGGCTCGCACTTCGACCAGGCCAACTGGTACGCCTTCGGCCGCCTGGCCTGGGACCCGAACCTGTCAGCCGCCGCCATCGCGGACGAGTGGATCCGCATGACGTTTTCCAACGACCCCGCGGTGGTGAAGCCGGTGGGTGACATGATGGCGACCTCTCGCGAGACCATGGTGGACTACATGACCCCGCTGGGCCTGCACCACATCATGGGGCGCAGCCACCACTACGGCCCGGGGCCCTGGGTGGCGGGCGGCGAGCGCGCCGACTGGACGAGCGTCTACTACCACCGCGCCTCGCCCGACGGGATCGGTTTCGACCGCATGGCCACGGGCAGCAACGCCGTCGCCCAGTACGCGCCGCAGGCCGGCAAGGCCCTGGCCGCCGACGAGCGCTTCCTGCTGTGGTTCCACCGCCTCCCATGGGACCACCGCGTGGCGTCCGGCCGCACCCTGTGGGACGAGCTGGTGGTCCGCTACTCGCGGGGCGTCGACGAGGTGAAGGCGATGCGCCGGACCTGGGACGCCGTGGCGCCCCATGTGGACGCTGAACGCCACGCGGAGGTCGCGGCCTATCTGGCCATCCAGGAGCGGGAGGCCCAGTGGTGGCGCGACGCCTGCATCGCCTATTTCCAGAGCTTCTCGAAACGACCGCTGCCGGCCGGCTACGCGCCGCCGCCGCACTCTCTCGAGTGGTACGAGGCGCTCAGCTTCCCCTATGCCCCCGGGATCTGAAGGCTGGCGGACATCGCACGGGCGTTGCGAAAGATTCGTAATTAATAGTTGCGTAATAACTGGACTCAGGAGATCGGGCGCCCCATGGCTTCACGGGCGCTGGGCAGGCCGGGACCCAACGTGCGCCGCCAAAGGGCGGCCCAGCGACAAGAGTGGTCCGGCGGCGCGTGACGGAGTGCAGTATGAGACGCTTGGCGTATTCCCTTGGCGCGGCCATCGCCGCCCTCAGCCTCGCCGCATCGGGGGCCGAGGCGGCGACCTACATCAACTATGGCCCGGTAGGCTCCGATGGCGGCTTCACCATCACCTTCGGCAACACGGGCATCACCGACGCGTCGTTCAGTGACGTCTTCAACTTCAGCATGCCGACCGGCCGGGGCGATTTCGTCATCACCTCGACCATGAGCACGGGCAGCCAGAACATCACCTGGACCAGCGTCGCGTTCAACGGCGAGGAGTTCGAGACCGGCACGGCCGGGTGGAACGAGTTCCGGTTCCTGAACGGGTTGGAGCTGACGGCCGGCGCCGCGCAGCAGCTGGTGCTGTCCGGCCTGGGCGGCGGCAACGCCTCCTACTCGGGCGTGATCACCTTCGTGCCCACGGCGGCGGTTCCCGAGCCGGCTTCGTGGGCCCTGATGATCGCCGGCTTCGGCGGCGCGGGTGCGATGATCCGTCGTCGGCGCGCCGACAGCCTCCCGGCCGCGGCCTGACGACCACGCCCCGGCCTGTCCGGGCCGGGGCGTCCATCGGACATCATACCGTGGGCATCTCCCGCAGGCCTGCGGCCTCGCAGAGGCGTTGCAGATAGCGGCCGCCGTCCAGGGCCGCAGCGGCGTCGGCGGGCGCGAATTCCGTGAGGGTCAGGCCCACAAGATTGCCCCCTGCCGCGATGTTGCGCACCAGATCTACGCCCGCCTCCAGGGACAGGCGGCCTTCCGGATAGGCGAGATGCGGGAACTGGGCCGGGTCGAGGGCGTCGAGGTCGAAATGGATGTGGACCGGGCCGGAGACGGTCTGGCCGGGTTCGAGCCAGCGCACGCCCTGTTCGCGCTGGAAGGCCCATTCCCCATGGTCGCCGACGTGGGCCGAGACATAGAGGAGCTGCGACGGCGCCAGGGCCGGGCCAAGCAGGCCGCGCAGGGCGGCCGGCGGGCGGCCCAGGAGCGTGGCGACCGGCATGCCGTGGAAGCTCCCGCTGGGGCTCGTCTCGGCCGTATTGGCGTCCAGGTGGGCGTCCACCCAGATGACCGTCAGGTCCGGATAGCGCCGGTGAAGGTGGTCGATCACCACCACGTCGACCGCGCAGTCGCCGCCCGCGGTCAGGATGCGGGCCGGGCGCACCTCGTCGAGGATGGCCTGGGCCGCCCGGAACTGGTCGAGGATCGCCGTCCAGCGATTGATCCCGCCGACCGCATCGCCTTCGCCGGCCATGGCCACGCGCCGGAGCGGCGCATAGCGGCCGCAGACCTCCGCCGCGGCCTCCGCCCCCCGTGGCAGGTTGGCGGAACGCCCCGACCCCTGCCACTGGGGATAGGCGAGGGCGAGGTCGAACCGGTCCGGCGATCCGGGCGCGGCGCTGTGTTCAAAGACTTGCATGGCCCGATGCTCGTACGGTTCGCAGAGCCCGAAAAGGGCTCGTGGCCTTGGTCCTCCGACGAAAAGAAAGCGGGCGGCGCTTGCGCGCCGCCCGAGGGTTGCCGGTCTCGAGGGGAGAGACGAGCGGACGTCAGAACCGGCCGCGGATGCCCACCAGGATCCCGCGGCCGGGCTTGTAGTAGGTGTAGGCGGCGTTCGGGTATTCGAAGGTCTGCCGCTGCTCCTCGTCGGTGATGTTGATGATGTCGAGGGTGAGCCGCGGCTCGGTGGGCAGCCAGTCGAAGGAGTAGCTGGCCGACAGGTCGAGCTGGCCGCGGGCGTCGGTGCGCAGCTGGGCCACGGGCACGCTGTTCTGGTTCGGGCCGGAGCTGATCTGCTTGTCGTTGTAGGTCCACGACAGGCGGATCGAGGCCGGGCCCTTCTCGTAATATCCGGTCAGGTTGTAGGTGTAGGGCGAGACCCCAATGGCCACCGGCGGCGCGCCGGCGCCCGAGGCGCTCTGATAGATGCGGGTGTAGTTGGCGGTGAAGCCCAGGCCGTCCACGACGAAGCTCAGCGGCTGCACCCAGTTCAGCTCGTAGCCCCGGATGGTCAGCACGCCGCCGGCGTTGACCTGCTGGGTCACCGTGACCGTAGCGGCGTCGGGGCCGCCGCGGTTGTTGATCGCCTGCTGCTGGTTGGGGGTCAGGCTCTCGAACGGAACGCCCAGCTGGCGGAACGGGATGGTGTTGGTCCCCTGGACGGTGAAGCCGCTGACCTCCTTCTGGAAGCCCACCGCGCCGATGTAGCCCTCCTGGCCCGTGTACCACTCGATCCCGGCGTCGAAGTTGTTCGACTTGAACGGGGTCAGGTTCGGGTTGCCCTGGCTGGCGTTCTGCGCCGAGGGGTCGCTGAAGCTGGTGCCCGGCAGCATGGCGCTGGGGTCGGGCCGCGTCAGGGTGCGCGAGGCGGCCAGGCGGAACACCACGTCGTGCGGCAGCTCCAGCGAGGCGTTGAACGAGGGCAGGTAGGCGTCGTAGCGCGAGCCCAGGGTCTGGAAGCCGATCGCGGCCGAGGCGCCGGGTGGGGTGAAGGGGCCGGTGATCCTCTGTTCGGTGGAGATGTAGCGGACGCCGGCATTGTAGCGGAGGCGGAAGTCCTGGAACTCCGACGTTCCGTTGAACTCGGCGTAGGCGCCGACCGTCTCCTCCTTGATGATGCCGGAACGGGCCGCGGTGGCGGAGGCCGCCGAGAAGGGCGCGGCGTCGCTGAAGGCGTCGTAGTTGGTGGCCTGCTTGAAGGCGTCCCAGTCCACCGTGATGTAGCCGTCGGGGCCCGGGCGCAGGTACGAGGCGAGCTGCGATTGGGTCACGGCCGAGCCGGCCTGGCCGTTGCAGGCGGGCTGGGGCGCCGGCGCCGGCTGGAACGTGCCGCCCCCGCCGCACACCGCCTGCTGCCAGGCGGGGCTGTTGTCGAGAGCGATGATCGAGCGGCGGGCCGTATCGTACGCGCCGCCAACCTTCAGGTTCAGGTTCTCGTCGCCGAAGGTGGTGTCCAGGTGCGCGCCCTTGGTCTTGGTGACACGCCGCTCGTTCTGGATGTTCACCCGCGCGCCTGCCCAGACCCAGCCGAGGTTCGGATCGTTCAGGTCGGCGTTGGTGGTGATGCTGGGGAACGGGCCGGAGGTGTTGTCGTAGGTGACCGTGACGCCGGCGTTCAGCGGCGTGTTCACCAGGACGCTGGGCGCCTCCCGGAAGAACTGGCTCTTGCTCATGTTGAGCTGGCCTTCGACCTTGATCCAGTCGTTGGCCTGCCAGGTGAAGCCGGGGTTCAGGTTGAAGAACTCCAGGTCCTCTTCGTACGGGCGGTACTCGAGGAAGAACTGCGAGTTGGCGAAGGTCCCGGAGGTGACGACGTTGTTGGAGTCCACCTTCACGTTCAGGGGGACCATGTTGTTCGAGTTGCGGACGATCCAGTTCATGTCCAGGCGTTCGAACTTGCGTTCGGCCTGGGCCAGCAGGGTGTCGAAATAGAAGCTGAGATTTTCCGACGGCCGGTACTCGATGGAGATCAGGGCCGAGTCCCGGTCGCGGCGGCCGGCGTTGTAGGCCGGGCGGCCCAGGCGCGGCAGCAGGCCGTCGCTGAGCTGCTGCAGGGTCGTGCCGGGGTTGTTCGCCAGCAGGAAGGCGTTGTCGACCACCGTCCCGGGGGTGAGGCCGTTGCCGGCGTTGGCGGGGACCGTCGTGGCGAAGTTGAAGCCGTTGCCGCCGTTGGTGTTGCAGCCGGCGCAAGTCACGTTGGTGACGTTGGACCAGCCGATGGTCTCGAAGCCCCGGGTCTGCACCTTGTTCCGGGCGATGGCGACGCCGGCCAGGATCCCGAACTCGCCGACGTTCGTGTCCCAGGTCTGGCTGGCGATCAGGGCGCCGCGCGGGCTCCACTTCTCGGAATTCTCGTTGTAGGCGCCCTGGAGCGAGTAGTTGAGCTGGCGGCCCGGGTTGTCGAACGGGCGGGCGCTTCGCATGTTCACGGAGCCGGAGACTCCGCCCTCCAGCATGCTGGCCACCGGCGTCTTGTTCACGTCCAGCCGGTTGAACAGCTCGGTCGGGAAGACGTCGAGGTCGACTTCGCGGTTCTGGTTCTGGGCGTCCGTCTTGCCCGAGGAGGCGACCGCGATCTGGTTGCCGTTCAGCATGACCTTGGTGAAGTTGGTGCCCAGGCCGCGGATGGCGATGTTCAGGCCCTCGCCGGTGATCTCGCGGGTCAGCTGCACGCCGGGAATCCGGTTCAGCGATTCCGCCAGGTTGGTGTCGGGGAACTTCCCGATGTCCTCGGCGAAGATGCTGTCCTGGAAGCCGGTGGCCTCACGCTTGGCGATGGTCGATTCGGCTAGGCTGCGGCGGAATCCCGTCACCACGACCTCGTCCACGTCGCCGGCGGGGGCCGGCGCGGTCTGGGCCTGGGCCTGAGAGGCCAAAAGAGTCGCAAGACATGTGGCGCCCAGCAGCAAGGATTTGGCGTGCGCAGGCTTCTTCTTCTGTGAAGAATTCATAATTCCCGTCCCCATTGTGCGTGCCGCGCACACACCTGTTGTTCTTCACGCGCAAGCGCGTCGACCGGTCTTTGACCGTGCCGCATCCAAGACTGTTCTCGGGCCGCTGCTTTACTGTAGAATGATAGCGGTCACATTGAGACTGGTACTAGGTCAGTTCTTTGCTGTCAATACGGTCTGACCGATGTGCTATTGTAGGTCAGACCAATCCAAACGGCCGTTGCGGCCGGCGGGACGCGGGCTTGAGAAGCGGCGGAGGTTGGGCGACAGCTAGGGCGCAGTTGGGAGAATGGGTTTGGAGCCAAAACCGGCGCGTCGACAGAGGGGATCCCTGACGATTCACGACGTGGCCCGTTTCGCGGGCGTGTCGCCGATGACGGTGTCACGGGTGATCAACGGCGAAAAGAACGTCCGCGACTCGACCCGCGAGGCGGTGAACGCGGCGATCCGCGAGCTGAACTATGCGCCCAACCCCGCCGCGCGCAGCCTGGCCGGCGCTGACCTGATCCGGATCGGCCTGCTCTATTCGAACCCCAGCGCGGCCTATCTGAGCGAGTTCCTGGTCGGCAGCCTGGACCAGTGCAGCCGCGGCAATATCCAGCTGATCGTCGAGAAGTGCGACGACGAGCGCGCCGAGCTGGCCGCCACGCGCCTGGTGGCCTCGGGCGTGGACGGGATCATCCTGCCGCCGCCGCTCTGCGACAACGCCGCCGTGACCCGGGCGCTGGCCGAGGCGAACGTCCCGGCCGTGGCCGTGGCGACGGGCCAGCCGCCCGCCGACGTCTCGGCCGTGCGCATCGACGACTTCGCGGCGGCCCGGGCCATGACCCGGCACCTGATCGCCCTGGGCCACCGCCGGATCGGCTTCATCAAGGGCCATCCCAACCAGACCGCCAGCCGCCAGCGCCTGGAGGGCCACCTGGCCGCCCTGGCCGAAGCGGGCCTGCCGGCGCCGCAAGAGCTGCTGGCGCAGGGCTATTTCACGTACCGCTCCGGGTTCGAGGCGGCGGAAGCGCTGATCGCGCTCAGGCCGGCCGTGGCCGCCATCTTCGCCAGCAACGACGACATGGCGGCCGCCGCGATCGCCGTGGCCCACCGGCGCGGCCTCGACGTGCCGCGAGATCTGACCGTCGTGGGGTTCGACGACAGCGCGCTCGCCACCACGGTGTGGCCGGAGTTGACCACCATCCGCCAGCCCATCGCCGACATGTCGCGCCAGGCCGTCACCCTGCTGGCCGACGAGATCCGCAGCCGCCGCGCCGGCGAGAAGGCGCAGCATCCGCACGCGCTGCAGGACTTCACCCTCATCCGCCGCCAGTCGGACGGGCCGCCGCCGGCGTAGCTCCCCGCCTCAGGGCTTGAACAGCGACAGGGGAACCGCCTCCGCCATCGCCCGATAGCCCGCCATCGACGGGTGCAGGTGGTCGCCCGAATCCAGATCGGCCCGCAACCGATCGGGCTGGGCCGGATCGCGCATCACCGCGTCGAAATCGATCACCGCGTCGAAGTTCCCGGGCGTCCGGATCCAGGCGTTCAACGCCTGGCGGTCGGCCTCGTGCGCCGCCTCGGGCTTATAGAACGACCCCGCGAACGGCAGGATGGTGGCGCCGATCGCCTTGATCCCGCGGGCCCGGGCGCGGGCGACCATCTGGCGGTAGACCCCGATCATGTCCGCCACGAGCCGGGCGTGCGCCTCGGGCGACATCGCCCCGGCCTGGGCCGCGGTCCCCAGGTCGTTCACGCCCTCCAGCACGATCACGTAGCGCACGCCGGTCTGGGCCAGGACATCGCGCTCGAAGCGCGCCAGGGCGTTGGGGCCCAGGCCGTCCAGCAGCAAGCGGTTGCCGCCGATGCCGTGGTTCAGGACCGACAGGCGCCGCAGCGACGGGACCTGCTGCAGCCGCTCGGCCAGCACGTCCGGCCAGCGCTCGTTGCGGTCCGGCCCCACGCCGTAGCCGTCGGTGATGGAGTCGCCGAACGCGACGATGGCGGCGCTGCGCGGCGCGGCCGGGACGTCGATCCCGGCAAGCTGGTACCAGCGCACCACCTTCTCCGCCCCCTGCAGGTCGGCGTCGGCGACCCGCTGGCCGTGCACATGGAAGGTCGTCGTGCGCGAGCCAGGGTGGCCGGTCTGGGTCGCCGGAGCCGCGGGCAGGTGGAAGCTGACCGCGACGCTGTCCAGCGCGCGGACCGCGAAGTCCACCGGGTCCGAGACATATTCCGCGCCCGCCGGCACCGTGATGTCCGGGCGGCCGTCGAAGGTGACAAGCCGGCCGCTCGCCGGATCGATGGCGGCGGAGCCCGGCGTGCGGGGCCGGCCCACATGGACCGCCGAGAAGCGCAGGGGCGCGGTCCCGAAGGCGTTGGAGAGCCGGATGCGGATCTGCGGCCCGCCGGCGGTCACGCGCACGATCTGGCGCACCGTTGCGTCGGTGAGCGCGGCGTCGGGCAGGGCGTTGCGCGGCTCTGGAACCTGCTGGGACGAGGCCCAGGCGCCCACCCAGGCCGGCTCCCGCGCCTGCGCCGGCGCGCCCAGGGCCAGGATGAGCAGGCCGGCCGAGGCCAGGCGGCGCAGCTTCGAAAGGCGTGACGGCAGGCGCATGGTCTTTTCCTCTCCTCGGTATGGCGGCTCTTTGAGCGGCCGCCCGCGAAGGCTCGCCTTGACAGGTTGGCCCCTGGATTGATAGCGCTACCAAAAATAGGGAGGTCTGACCATGGGCGAAGCCGCATCGCGGCCGACGGCCTTCTTGCCCGAGGATTGGCAGGCTGCGACGCTCGTGGGCCGTATCGAGACCTCGGCCGGTCCGACCCCGGTGGTGTGCCGGAACGGACACCTGTTCGACGTCTCCCAGACCGCCCCGACGGTCTCCGATCTATTGAACTTCGACGCCGCGACCGCGCCCGGGCGGGACCTTGGGCCCATCGACGCCTTCGACTTCGCGCGCCAGCCGCTGCTGGCGCCCGTCGACCTGCAGTGCGTCAAGGCGGCCGGGGTGACCTTCGCGGTCTCGGCTGTGGAGCGGGTGATCGAGGAGCGGGCGCGCGGCGATGCGGCGCGCGCCGAGGCGATCCGCGCCGACCTGCGCGACCGCGTCGGCGCCGATATCCGCTCGGTGACGCCCGGCTCGCCGGAAGCGGCCAAGCTGAAAGCCGCCCTGATCGCCGACGGCCTGTGGTCGCAGTACCTGGAGGTGGCCATCGGCCCGGACGCGGAGATCTTCACCAAGGCGCCCGTGCTGTCGGCGGTGGGCCATGGCGCCCAGGTCGGCATCCGCTCGGACTCGGCGTGGAACAACCCCGAGCCGGAGGTGGTGCTGGTGTGCGACCGCGCCGGCCGCGCGGTGGGCGCCACCCTGGGCAACGACGTCAACCTGCGTGACTTCGAGGGCCGCTCGGCCCTGCTGCTCGGCAAGGCCAAGGACAACAACGCCTCGTGCGCCTTGGGGCCGTTCATCCGCCTGTTCGACGAGGGGTTCACCCTCGACGACGTGCGCCGCGCCCGGGTCGACCTGGTGATCGAGGGGCGCGACAACTACCGTCTTGAGGGCGTGAGCTCGATGGACCAGATCAGCCGCGACCCGCTGGAGCTGGTTCGGCAGGCGCTGTCCGAGCACCAGTACCCCGACGGCTTCGCCCTGTTCCTGGGCACGCTGTTCGCCCCGACCCAGGATCGCGACGTGGCGGGCCAGGGGTTCACCCACAAGGTGGGCGACGTGGTGCGGGTCTCCAGCCCGCGCCTCGGGACCCTCGAGAACGAGGTGACGACCTCGAAGGCCGCCGCGCCGTGGAGCTTCGGCGTCGGCGACCTGATGCGAAACCTGGCCGGACGCGGCCTCCTCCTGCCCCAGGCTGCGCAATGACCGAGACCTTACCCCAGTACATCGGCGGCGAGCGCGTGCGCGCGGCGGCGGCCGAGGACAGCACCAACCCGTCCAACACGACCGACGTGGTGGCCCACGTGCCGCGGGGCGGCGAGACCGAGGTGAACGCTGCGGTGGACGCGGCGCAGGCCGCGTTCCCCGCCTGGTCGGAAGCCTCGCCCGAGGTCCGCTCCGACCTGCTGGACAAGGTGGGCGACACCATCCTGGCCCGGCGCGAGGAGCTGGGCAGGCTGCTGTCGCGCGAGGAGGGCAAGACCCTGCCCGAGGGCATCGGCGAGACGGTGCGGGCGGGGCGCATCTTCAAGTACTTCGCCGGCGAGGCGCTGCGCCGCCACGGCCAGAACCTGGACTCGGTGCGCCCCGGCGTGGAGATCCAGACCTACCGCCAGGCGGTGGGCGTGTTCGGGCTGATCACGCCCTGGAACTTCCCCATCGCCATCCCCGCCTGGAAGAGCGCGCCCGCCCTGGCGTTCGGCAATACGGTGGTGCTGAAGCCGGCCGGTCCGACGCCGGCCACCGCCGCGGCCCTGGCCGAGATCATCTGGGAATGCGGCGCGCCCAAGGGCGTCTTCAACATGATCTTCGGGCCTGGGGCCATGGGCGCGAAGCTGGTCGACCATCCGGGCGTGGACGGTGTCTCGTTCACCGGCTCCCAGGGTGTGGGCGCCACCGTGGCCGAGGCGGCGGTGAAGCGCCAGGCGCGGGTGCAGCTGGAGATGGGCGGCAAGAACCCGCTGGTTGTCCTGGACGACGCCGACCTGGACCGGGCGGTGATGGTGGCCCTGGACGGCTCGTTCTTCGCCACCGGCCAGCGCTGCACCGCCTCCAGCCGCATCATCGTCACCGAGGGCATCCATGACCGCTTCGTGGCCGCCCTGGCCGAGAAGGTGGCGGCCCTGCGGGTGGGCGACGCCCTGAAGCCCGACACCCAGATGGGCCCGGCGGTCAGCGAGGCGCAGATGGAGACCAGCTACCGCTACATGGACATCGCCACGTCCGAGGGCGGCCGCATCGTCACGGGCGGCGGGCGGCTGAAGCTGGACACCCCCGGCTGGTACGTCCAGCCGACCCTGATCGCCGACACCGATCCCAGGATGCGGATCAACAACGAGGAGGTGTTCGGCCCGGTCGCCAGCACGGTCCGGGTGAAGGACTACGACGAGGCCCTGGCCGTGGCCAACGGCGGCGACTTCGGCCTGTCGGCCGGGATCGTGACCACCTCGCTGAAGTACGCCCGCGACTTCCAGCGGCGGGTGCGGGCGGGGATGGTGATGGTCAACCTGCCGACCGCCGGCGTCGACTATCACGTCCCCTTCGGCGGCTCGAAGAAGTCCAGCTACGGCGCCCGGGAGCAGGGCTTCTCCGCGGTGGAGTTCTACACCCAGACGAAGACGGCCTACTCATGGGCGTGACGGTGAAGGTGGACGCTCAGCCCAGGGGCGCGGTCTATCCCAGCCTGGAGGGCAAGCGGGTGGTCGTCACCGGCGGCGGCTCCGGGATCGGGGCCGGCCTGGTCGAGGCCTTCGTCGGCCAGGGCGCCGAGGTGCATTTCGTCGACGTGCTGGAGGCGGAGTCCAAGGCGCTCGTGGCGCGGCTCGGCGAGGCCAGGGTCGCGCCCAGGTTCCACGCCGTGGATCTGCGGGACGCCGACGCCATCGCCGCGTTCTTCCGCGCGATCGGGCCGGTGGACGTGCTGGTCAACAACGCCGGCAATGACGACCGCCACACCCTGGCGGAGGTGACGCCGGCCTATTTCGACGACCGGATCGCCGTGAACCTGCGCCACATGGTGTTCTGCGCCCAGGCGGTGGTGGAGGGGATGAAGGCCGCCGGCGGCGGGGCGATCATCAACTTCGGCTCCATCTCCTGGCATCTCGGCCTGCCGGACCTCGTGCTCTACGAGACCGCCAAGGCCGGGATCGAGGGCATGACCCGGGCCCTGGCCCGCGAGCTGGGCCCCTTCGGCATCCGCGTCACCTGCATCGCGCCCGGCAACGTGCGCACGCCGCGACAGCTCAAGTGGTACACGCCCGAGGGCGAGGCCGAGATCGTCGCCCAGCAGTGCCTGAAGGGCCGGATCGAGCCGCGGGACGTGGCGGCCCTGGTGCTGTTCCTCGCCTCGGACGACGCACGGTTCTGCACCGGCCACGAGTACTGGATCGACGCGGGCTGGCGATGAGCGCCGCCCCGCCCGAGTGCGTCCTGCGGTCCGCCTGCGAGCTGGGCGAGGGGCCGGTCTGGCGCTCGGCCGACAAGGCGGTCTGGTTCGTCGACATCAAGGGCCTGCGCATCCACCGCTACGAGCCCGAGAGCGGGGCGGCGTTCAGCTGGCAGGCGCCGGCGCAGCCGGGGTTCATCGCGCCGGTCCAGGGCGGCGGGTGGATCGCGGGCCTCAAGACCGGCCTGCACCGGTTCGACCCGGCCGGCGGCCGCTTCGACCTGATGGCGACGGTGGAGGATGCGAGCCTGGGCAATCGCCTGAATGACGGCTTCGTCGACGCCCGGGGCCGCCTGTGGTTTGGCTCCATGCACGACGGCGAGACGGACCTGACCGGCGCGCTCTATCGCCTGGACGAGCGCGGCCTGCGGCGGATGGACGACGGCTACTGCATCACCAACGGCCCGGCGGTCAGTCCCGACGGCCGCACGCTCTACCACACCGACACGCTGCAGCGGGTGCTCTACGCCTTCGACCTCGCCCCCGACGGCAGCCTTTCGAACAAGCGGGTCTTCGCCCGGATCGAGGACGGCGCCGGGTATCCCGACGGCCCGACCGTCGACGCCGAGGGCTGCGTCTGGACGGGCCTCTTCGCCGGCTGGGGCGCGCGCCGCTATTCGCCGAAGGGCGAGCAGATCGGCTTCGTCCGCCTGCCCGTGGCCAACGTCACCAAGATCGCCTTCGGCGGCCCGGACCTGAAGACCGTCTACGCCACGACCGCCTGGAAGGGCCTGTCACCCGCCGAGCGCGAGGCCCAGCCCCTGGCGGGCGGCCTGTTCCGGTTCGACGTCGACACGCCGGGCCTGCCGCAGCACGATGTCCAGCATGCCTGACCGCACCCCGGCCCGACCCTTCCGCTCCCGGGACTGGTTCGCCGACCCCGCCCGCTCCGACATGACCGCGCTCTACCTGGAGCGGTTCATGAACTACGGCGTCACCCCGGCCGAGCTCCAGGACGGCCGCCCGATCATCGGCATCGCCCAGACGGGCAGCGACCTCTCCCCCTGCAACCGCATCCATGTGGAGCTGGCCAAGCGGGTGCGCGACGGCATCCGGGACGCCGGCGGGATTCCCATGGAATTCCCGGTCCATCCGATCTTCGAGAACTGCCGCCGGCCGACCGCGGCGCTGGACCGGAACCTGGCCTATCTGGGGCTCGTAGAGACGCTCTACGGCTATCCCATCGACGCGGTGGTGCTGACCACGGGCTGCGACAAGACCACGCCCAGCGGGATCATGGCCGCCTCCACCGTCGACATCCCCGCCATCGTGCTGTCCGGCGGGCCGATGCTGGACGGCTGGCACGAGGGCGAGCTGGTCGGCTCCGGCACGGTGATCTGGCGCAGCCGCCGCAAGCTGGCCGCAGGCGAGATCGACGAGGCCGAGTTCCTGGCCCGCGCCACAGCCTCGGCGCCGTCCGCCGGCCACTGCAACACCATGGGCACGGCCTCGACCATGAACGCCGTGGCCGAGGCGCTGGGCCTGTCGCTGCCGGGCTGCGCGGCGATCCCGGCGCCGTACCGCGAGAGGGGCCAGATGGCCTACGAGACCGGCAGGCGGATCGTGGAGATGGCCTATGAGGACCTGCGCCCGTCCAAGATCCTGGATCGCGCCGCCTTCCTGAACGCCATCAAGACGGTCAGCGCCATCGGCGGCTCGTCCAACGCCCAACCGCACATCGTGGCCATGGCGCGCCATGCGGGCGTCGAACTCGCGCCCGACGACTGGAGCGTCCACGGCCTGGACATCCCCCTGCTGGTGAACATGCAGCCGGCCGGCAAGTATCTGGGCGAACGGTTCCACCGCGCGGGCGGTGTGCCGGCGGTGCTGAGCGAGCTCTTGGCGGCGGGCCGGATCGACGGCGGGTGCCTGACCGTGACCGGCCGGACGATCGCCGAGAACGTGGCCGGCCGCGGCTCCACCGACCGCGAGGTGATCCTGCCCTACGCGGCGCCGCTTCGCGAACGCGCCGGCTTCGTGGTGCTGAAGGGCAACCTGTTCGACTTCGCGATCATGAAGACCTCGGTGATCTCCGAGGAGTTCCGCGCCCGCTACCTGTCCGAGCCGGGGCGGCAAGGGGTGTTCGAGGCCCGCGCGGTCGTGTTCGACGGCTCGGACGACTACCACCACCGCATCAACGATCCGGCGCTCGCCATCGACGAGCGTTCGATCCTGGTGATCCGGGGCTCGGGGCCGCTGGGTTGGCCGGGTTCGGCCGAGGTGGTGAACATGCAGCCGCCGGACGCCCTGATCCAGCGGGGGATCTCCAGCCTGCCGACCCTGGGCGATGGCCGCCAGTCGGGGACGTCGGACAGCCCGTCGATCCTGAATGCGTCGCCGGAGAGCGCCGCGGGGGGCGGCCTGGCCTGGCTGCGCACGGGCGACATCATCCGCATCGACCTTAACGCGGGCCGCTGCGATGCGCTGGTGGAGGAAGGTGAGATCGAACGGCGCAAGGCCGAGGGGTCGCCGCCGGTCCCGGAGAGCCACACACCGTGGGAGGAGCTCTATCGCGAGAAGACCGGCCAGCTGGCCGACGGCGCCGTGCTGGAGATGGCCGTCAAGTACCGTGGCGTCGCGGCGAAGACGCCGCGACACAACCACTGAGTCGGCCGCTTAGCGCTTGCGGAACGGGCGCTTCGGCGGGCCGCCGCCGCCCACGCGGGGCGTCGCATCGCGGTGACGGAAGATGATCCGCGCGCGATCGAGGTCGTAGGGGGTCATTTCCACCGTCACCCGGTCGCCGACCATGGAGCGGATCCGGTTCTTCTTCATCTTGCCGGCGGTATAGGCCAGCACCTCGTGATCGTTTTCCAGGCGCACGCGAAACCGGCCTTCGGGCAGCAGCTCGGCGATTTCGCCTTCGAATTCGATCAGTTCTTCCTTCGCCATGTAGTCTCCTTGGCATGTGAAAACGGGCCGGCGCTGGCCAGCCCGTCGTCGTCTTGGCAGCTCTGGCCCCGGAAGATCAGGTCTCGCGGCGCGCTGGGCGGCGGGATCAATCTTCGAAGAGGTCGGACGCGGGAGTCCTTGCGGGTCGTAAGATCAGCAGGGACCGCAGGCGAGCCAAAGCGATGTTTGATCTTGGCATAATGGGGTTTTTGGCGCTCCGGCGCAAGGTGCGCGGCACTGCAACTGCGCGTGACGTCGGGGCGCGTGTGACGCGCGGGATCGAGGTGATACCATTGGACTTGACCATGATAGCGCTATCATGAAGGGTGGGAGTTCGTCGAACCGGCCCATGAGAGCCGGCCGGCGGGTCGAGGAAAACGCAAGGCCGCCACGGCCTGCCAGGGAAGGGTGATCCAGTGTCCGCCACGAGCAGTCCGGCCGTCGCCGGAACCCCGGAGAGCGCCCGGGTGAACATGGCCTTCATCGCCGCCATCGTGGCCGTCGCCACCATCGGCGGCTTCATGTTCGGCTACGACAGCGGCGTCATCAACGGCACCCAGGAGGGGCTGGAGAAGACCTTCGCCCTCTCCAAGCTGGGAACCGGCTTCAACGTGGGCGCCATCCTGCTGGGCTGCGCGGTCGGCGCCTTCCTGGCCGGTCGGCTGGCGGACCTGATGGGCCGGCGCACGGTGATGATGATCGCCGCCGCGCTGTTCATCGTCAGCGCCCTCGGGACCGGCGCGGCGGACAGCTCGCTGGTCTTCGTCATCGCCCGCTTCATCGGCGGCATCGGGGTGGGCGCGGCCAGCGTCCTGTCGCCGGTCTACATCTCGGAGGTGACCCCCGCCTCGATCCGTGGCCGGCTCTCCAGCGTCCAGCAGATCATGATCATCACCGGCCTGACCGGCGCCTTCGTGGCGAACTACGCCCTGGCGGCCACGGCCGGCGGCTCCACCGCCGAGTTCTGGCTGGGCTTTCCCGCGTGGCGCTGGATGTTCTGGATGCAGGTGATCCCGGCGGGGATCTTCTTCTCCACACTGCTGCTGATCCCGGAAAGCCCGCGCTATCTGGTGGCCAAGGGCAAGGAAGGGCCGGCCCTGATGGTGCTGACCCGCCTCTTCGGCGCCGCGGAAGGCGAGCGCAAGGTGGCCGAGATCCGCGACAGCCTGGCCGCCGACCACCACCGCCCGACGCTGCGCGACCTGATCGACAAGTCCACGGGCCGGATCCGCCCGATCGTCTGGACCGGCATCGGCCTGGCCGTCTTCCAGCAGCTGGTGGGCATCAACATCGTCTTCTACTACGGCGCCGTGCTCTGGCAGTCGGTGGGCTTCAGCGAGGACGACGCGCTGAAGATCAACATCCTGTCGGGCTCGCTCTCGATCCTCGCCTGCCTCGCCACCATCGCCCTGATCGACCGCATCGGCCGCAAGCCGCTGCTGCTCATCGGCTCGGCGGGGATGGCGGTGACCCTGGCCGTCATGGCCTGGGCCTTCTCCACCGCCGCCATGGTCGACGGCGCCCTGCACCTGGCCGACGGCCCGGGCCTGGCGGCGCTGATCGCGGCGAACCTCTACGTGATCTTCTTCAACCTCAGCTGGGGCCCGGTGATGTGGGTGATGCTGGGCGAGATGTTCCCCAACCAGATCCGCGGCTCAGGCCTGGCGGTGGCCGGCTTCGCCCAGTGGACCGCCAACTTCGCGATCTCGGTCAGCTTCCCGGCCCTGGCGGCCTCGCTGGGCCTGGCCGCCACCTACAGCTTCTATGCCCTCAGCGCCCTGGTCTCGCTGTTCTTCGTCCGCGCCATGGTCACCGAGACCCGGGGCAAGGAGCTGGAGGACATGACGGGCTGACCGGCCGTCCGGCGCGGGTCCCATGAAGACGCTCCACGCGCTCCGCTGGTGGATCATCGGCCTGGTGATGCTGGGCGCGATGCTGAACTACCTGACGCGCGCCGTGATGGGCGTGGCGGCGCCCACCATGCTGACCGAGCTGCACATCACCGAGCAGCAGTACGGCTGGATCACCGCCGCCTTCCAGGCCGGCATCATCCTGCAGCCGGTGGTGGGCTATGTCCTCGACAGTGTGGGTCTGCGCTATGGCCTGGCGCTGTTCGCCGGCGCCTGGTCGGTGATCTCGATGGCGCACGGCTTCGCCAGCACCTGGCCGGTGTTCGCCGTCCTGCGCGGCCTGCTGGGCTTTGCCGAGGGCTCGGCCAATCCGGCGGGGATGAAGGTGGTCGCCACCTGGTTCCCGGCGCGCGAGCGGGGCTTCGCCGGCGGCTTCTACAATATCGGCGCCTCGCTGGGCTCCATGCTGGCGCCGCCGCTCGTGGCCTGGGCGATCCTGGCCTACGACTGGCGGGCGGCCTTCGTGATCACCGGCGCCATCGGCCTCCTCTGGGCGCTGGCTGTCTCTTATACACATCTCCG
>NZ_LSJI01000094.1 GCF_001557235.1 Phenylobacterium sp. CCH9-H3
GGCGGCCCTGCTCAGGCCCGACGGCCTGCTGGCGGTGGTGACGCCGGCTTCAGCCCAGGCTGGCCAGGGCTGAGTCCACGTCCGCCTCGATGGCGAAGATGCTGGAAAAGCCCGAGATGTCGAACACCTCGCGCACCGAGTCCGAGAGGCCGGACAGCACCAGCCGATGGCCCTTGCTCCGTGCCGCCTTGGCGCCGATTAGCAGCACCCGCAGGCCGGCGGAGCTGACGTAGGGCGTCTCGACGAGGCTCAGGACGATCTTCTCGTTGTCCTGGACGCGGGCGGGCAGCACCGCCTCCAGGTCGCCGGCCGTGCCGGAATCCAGCCGGCCGGACACCGAGAGCAGGAGCACGCCGCCGCGGTTTTCTTCCTTGATCTGCATCTGGGGCGCCTCGCGTTCCCGCCGTCGCCGCGGCCGTTGAGATAATTCGCCGCGCGACTAGACTGGCAACCGTGAGTCCCCGCAAGGCCCCGGATCGGGCGAGCGATATGGAAGCCGACTTCTCCTATTCGCTCCCGGATGGCGGCGCGGGCCTCTCCGCGCTCCTCGACGCGTTCGAGGCGGCGCTGGCGGCGCGGGACGTGCCGCCCGCGGTCGCCAGTTCCATCCTGATCGCCGCCGACGAGATCGTCAGCAACGTGGTGGGCCATGGCGGCGCGTCCGCGGTGGAGGTCTCGGTCAGGATCGCCGGCGGCCAGGTCAGCGTCAGCGTCGTCGACGACGGCCCGCCCTTCGATCCGCTGGCGGCCGAGGCGCCCGACACCACCCTGTCGATCGAGGCGCGCGAGATCGGGGGGCTGGGGATTCACCTGGTTCGCAAGCTGATGGACCACGTCGACTATCGGCGCGACGGTAAGCACAATCGTTTGCGGTTTTCGAAGAGCTTTGCGCCACCCTCTCGACAGAGCGCCGACGAGCCATCCTAGGGCCCCATGCCGACACCCGCTGAATCTTCCCACGCCGGCGTACAGCCGGACGACACGCTGCAGGTCTGCGACACCGATTCCGAATACGGGCTCGGCGTGCGCACGCTGGTCCCGCGGCGCAAGGGCGAGGTGATCCACCGCTTCACCGGCGTGATCGGGCCCGAGCTCAAACAGCACAGCCTCCAGGTCAGCCCCGGACTGCACATCTACGACACTGAGATCATCGGCTTCCTGTCGCACAGCTGCGCGCCGGACTGCCGGCTGGACATGGCCGCCTCGCAGGTCGTGGCCCTGCGCGACATCCGCGCCGGAGACCTCCTGACCATCGACTACGCCGAGACCGAGGACGTGCTCTACCGCCAGTTCGCCTGCCATTGCGGCGCGCCCACCTGCCGCCACTGGATCACCGGGCGGGCCGAGGCGCCCAACGCGGAAGGCCGCACCTATCTCGCCGCGTTGAAGCCATGAGCGCCGCGCCGGCCGTGGCGGCGTCCGGGTTCTGGTGGACGCGGGACGACCTGGCCTATCGCGACGGGCGGCTTCACCTGGCCGGACGCGACCTGGCCGCCCTGGCGGCGACCGCTTCGGGACCGCTGCATGTCTACAGTGAGGCGCGGGTGCATGCGAGCCTCGCCCGGCTCCAGGCCGCCCTGGCGCAGACCGGCCTGCCGACCCGGATCTACTACGCCATGAAGGCCAACCGGTTCGAGCCGCTGCTGCAGAGCCTGGCCCGCGCCGGCCGCTGCGGCGTCGATGTCTGTTCGCCGGCCGAGATGGAGCGCGCCCTGGCCTGCGGCTTTGCGGCGGCGGACATCAGCTTCACCGGCACGGCGGTGTCGAACCGCGACCTGGACCGCCTGCTGGCCCAGCCGGACCTCACCATCAACTGCGACTCGGTGGGCCAGATCCGCCGCATCGGCGCGCGCGCGCCCGGCCGCGCCATCGGCGTGCGGGTGAATCCGGAGCGGGGGACGGGCTACGCCGGCGCCGAGAAGCTGACCTACGCGGGCGAGGCGGCCACCAAGTTCGGGATCTACCGCCAGCAGTGGCCGGAGGCCCTGGCCATGGCGAAGGCGCACGGCCTTTCCATCACCAGCCTGCACTTCCACGTGGGCTGCGGCTACCTCACCCGCGAGCTCGACGCCTGGGACGCGGCGGTGGGGGCGGGCCTGGCCTTTCTGGACGATCTGCCCGACGTGCGCACGGTGAACGTGGGCGGTGGCCTGGGCCTCCCGCACCGCGCGGGCGATGCGCCGCTAGACCTGTCGCGATGGGCGGCGATCCTCGCGCGCCGCTTTGCGGGCCGGGGCGTCACCGTCGCGGTCGAGCCGGGGGACTACCTCGTCAAGGACGCGGGCGTCCTGCTGCTGGGCGTGGTGGAGGTGGAGCGCAAGCGCGACGTCACCTTCGTCAGCGTGGACGGCGGCTTCAACCTCGCCCCCGAGCCCGCCTACTACGGCCTGCCCTGCGAGCCGGTGGCCTGCGCGCCCCGCAGCTTCGACGTCTCGACCTGGCGGCCCGTCACCGTGGCCGGCAACATCAACGAGGCCCTCGACGTCTGGGCCGCCGACCACCCCATGCCCGAGCTGCGCGAAGGCGACGCCATCGCCCTGATCAACGCCGGCGGCTATGGCGCGTCCATGAGCTCGAACCACTGCATGCGCGGCGACTTCACCGAGATGCTGCTTCCGGCCTGACGCCAAGCTCCCGTTAAGTGAATCGCGTGCTCATTGGCGCCCGGATTTCCCAAGGATCAGGCATGACCCTCCGCACCGCGCTCTTCGCTGCCGCCGCGCTCGCCCTCGCCGGCCCCGCCGCAGCCCAGGCAGCGCCGAGCTTCGAGTTCAACCTCGGCGTCGCCAGCGACTATGTGTTCCGGGGCGTGAGCCAGACCGACGAGGATTCGCAGGTGTTCGGCGGCGCCGACGTCTCGGCCGGGCAATTCTACGCCGGCGTCTGGGCCTCCAACGTCGACTTCGGCGACTCCACGGACCTGGAGTTCGACCTCTACGCCGGCTTCACCCCGACCCTGGGCGTGGTCTCGCTGGACCTGGGCGTCCTCTACTACGGCTACACCGACCAGGGCCCGGGGGCGGACCTCGACTACGTCGAGTTCAAGGCCGCCGGCAGCGTGCCCCTCGGCCCGGCGACACTGGGCGCCCAGGCCTACTATTCGCCGAACTATTACGGGGGCGTCGACCACGCCCTCTACTATGAGGTCAACGGCTCGTACTCGCCGACCATCAAGGTCTCGTTCAGCGCCGCCCTCGGCCGCCAGCAGGTGGACGGCGCCGGCGACTACACCACCTGGAACGTCGGCGTGGGCTATGCGCTCACCGATCACCTCGGCCTTGATCTGCGCTATCACGACACCGACAAGCACCGCTTCGGCGACATCTACGGCAGCCGGGCCGTGGTCAGCCTGAAAGCTGTGTTCTAGCGCCAAGGTCCAAACCCCATGTCGACCGAGACCCTCGCCCAGATCGTCGCCACGGTCGGCAAGGAGATCGCCGACGCGCACCGGGGCGAGGGCAAGGTCGCCGACTACATCCCCGCTCTGGCCAGGGTGGACGCCAACCGCTTCGGCCTGGCGGTGATCACCTGCGACGGGGAGATGGCCGAATACGGCGACGCCTGGCTGCCGTTCTCCATCCAGAGCATCTCCAAGGTCTTCACCCTGACCATGGCGCTCCAGCGGATGGGCGAGAGCCTGTGGGTGCGGGTGGGGCGCGAGCCGTCGGGATCCCGCTTCAACTCCATCGTCCAGCTGGAGGCGGAGGGTGGCGTGCCCCGCAATCCCTTCATCAACGCCGGCGCCATCGTGGTGACCGACGCGGTGCTGGCCGGCCGCACCCTGGGCGAGGCGGTGGACGACATCCGCGACACCCTGCGCCGCCTGGCCGGCGCCGACACCATCGATGTCGACAAGGAGGTGGCCACGTCCGAGGCCGCCACCGGCTATCGCAACTACAGCCTCGCCAACTTCATGAAGGGGTTCGACAACCTGCACAGTCCGGTGGAGGACGTGCTGCAGACCTACTTCCACCAATGCTCCCTGCGGATCACCTGCCGCCAGCTCGCCCGCGCAGGCCTGTTCCTGGCCAAGGAGGGCGTCGATCCCCTCACCGGCGAGGTGGTGATCAGCCCAGAGCATGCGCGGCGGATCAACGCCATCATGATGACCTGCGGCCACTACGACGCCTCGGGCGAGTTCGCCTTCCAGGTGGGCCTGCCGGGCAAGAGCGGCGTCGGCGGCGGCATCCTCACCATCGTCCCCGACGTCGCCGCCGTGGCGGTCTGGTCGCCCGGCCTCAACGCCGTCGGCAACTCCCAGGTCGGAACCCTGGCCCTGGAGCGCCTCGCCGCCCGCATGCGCTGGTCGGTGTTCTGAAGGCGCCTCATCCTGATCGTCATCCCGGGCGTAGCGCTCGCCAGAGCGCGGAGACCCGGGATGACGGAGGTGAGGTGCGAGGGTTGGCGTCCGCCGACGGTCGGTTTCGCCAGGTGGCTCTCGGCCTAGTAGCTGACATCCAACCTTGGACCCCGATGCGGACGTTCGCAACGTCGGGCCGGGGTGGACAGCGGGCCTTACGATATCCCGTTCACGTCTCTCGGGCTGACCCAACCGGGGCCGCAGCTACGTTGCGCTCGATTGAATGCTTCAAGGTCGTCATCCCGAAGCGTAACGGCGCCGTCACTGAACACGAATGGGATCGGTTGTGGAAATCCAACCCCTCCAACTTCTTCCGCATAGCCGCAGACCACCCCGTCTGCTCCGCCTTGAACCAGTGTCCTGACGGCAAACGTTGAGGCAGACCGCTCGCTCAAGCGTGCCTCAATCTGTTGTGCAACGTCGCTCTGATGGCGCTCTTTGGGCGTGCAGCCGCCAAAGCAGAGCAGGGCCGCAGTTCCGAAGAGGACCATTCGCATAAGCCCAAGCTAGCAGCAAACAGCCTGCCGCCAAGGAGACCTTGCCAACGTCTTCGGAGGGTCGAAAGCACCCACTGGCAGGACGTCCCGAAGCGACGGACACTTGGCCGGAAATGGACCACGCCCCGGGCCCCGGATGACGATTGCCGGGCCGCGCACACCTGAGCTCGCCCCCGCCCGCACCTGATCGTCCGACGGCCAGACTTCCAACGATGGTCGGGCAGGATGCCTTCATCGCGGTCTACATCCTGGCGAGCCGCCGGAACGGAACGCTCTACACCCGCCCGCCAACCGAGGTTGTGAACGTCAGAGACGGATGGCTTATGGACTTCGCCGCTTAGGCGCTACGCAAATCGCGGCGCACCCAAACGATACAACGCGCGCGGACCGAGACGTCGGCGTGACCGTCGAGCTCAAACACCATGAGATCCCGCTCAGGCATACCGGCTTCCCTCACCTGCTTGCCGACGATCGAACCCAATTCCGTCGCGCTGCGGTCTGCCGCGATAAACACAAATGAACCTGGCTGAGCGGGATAGTCACCGCGTTCGCTAGCCCAGTGATCGTCAATCTCAATACGCAGATTGGCGCCCTCGGAGCTGACGCGAAGCACGGTTGCCTCACGCAACCTTCCATAGATACTGAGCCAAGTGTCGCTCGTGGGCACATAGCCAGACGCGCCATAGGCTTCGAGGGCGGCGCGCAGTTCCTCATGGGGGAATGGCGTATGGTCGTACTCATCGACGAAGAGGCCAAACTCCTCTTCGAGAATCTGCGCGATCCGGGCCGCAGTTGTGGAGTCTTCCGCAACGACCCCATCAAGCAGGATGCCTTTTGAGCCATCGTCGTAAGTGACAACCGACCACACCAACATGGCGGACGGCATTCCGAGCTCTTCAAGCTCCGCTGACGTCATCGGCAGCTCCAGACATCCGCCATCAGCAGGCAGCTCCGGAATGTCCACATCTCCGTTTGCACAGCCCCAAGCGTCACCGGGGGACGAAAATATCGGCATGTCGATGCGAACCCGCATCCCAAGATGATCCGGGCGCTGGGTGAACGGTCCGCTAAGGCTCGAGCTACGTCACCGGCGCCGCCCCCCGAACCGGACCTTCGGCAGGTTGCCTGAGAGCGGACATCATAGATGGCCTTGGAGGGTGGATTGCGGTCGCTCACTGCGCCACTCTCACGGCGCACGGGGGACCATGATGAGCGAGATTTCCACGCCTTCCGGCGGTCGGTGGCGTTGGCAGAGTGCGGGCCTCAGCCTCCTTGGTGCTTGGGCTGGTGCTGGGCTGGCAGGTAAATGGTGCTACTGGCGAGGTCGTGCTTTGGACGGCCAACTTCCCTACCGTCTTCAGGCATACGCACCTGAGAACGCCCCTTACTACTGGTTCCAGCTGGTTGTGGCGCTGGTTTGGCTCTTGCTATGGGCGCGGTTCGTCTACACTCAGAGCAATGCTCAGTGGATCGCGTCGGCGATCCCATTTGCTTTCTTCGGCTTCTTCCTCTGGCAGCAACTGGGCGCGGCCCATGCGTGCTCGTTCTGACGACCGCTACCTTCTGAACGTCCGCTAAGGGTCGAAAGCACGTCTTGGCCCAGGCGCCGATCTCGGACGTTCAGGTCGCGACGGCGAGCCTTCGCCTCCGGACATCCGCCCTGGGATGACGAGCCCTACAAGCGCCTGGACGTGAACGCGCTCAGCGCCCCGTGAACACCGGCTCGCGTTTCTCGACGAAGGCCTTGGCCGCTTCCTTGTGGTCGGCGGTCTGGCCGCAGTGGACGTGGTGGGTGGCTTCCAGGTCCAGGCAGTCGTCCACGTCGCCGGCCATGGCGCGGTTCAGGTTCTCCTTCATGTAGCGGTAGGCGATGGTCGGCCCGTTTGCGAGCCGTCGGGCGATCTCCTGGGCGCGGGCCTGCAGCTCGTCGAACTCGCAGACCCAGTTGGTCAGCCCTAGCCGCAGGGCCTCGTCCGCCCCGATCCGGTCCGACAGGTAGTAGAGCTCCCGCGCCTTGGCCGAACCCACCAGCTGGGTCAGGAAATAGGTCCCGCCGTAGTCGCCCGAGAAGCCGACCTTGGCGAAGGCGGTGGTCATGATCGCGCTGGAGGCCATGATCCGCAGGTCGCAGGCCAGGGCCAGGCTGAAGCCCGCGCCGGCCGCCGCGCCGGGCAGGGCTGCCAGGGTCGGCTTGGGCATCTTGAACAGCTTTCCCGCGGTGGCGCGCTGGTTCACCCGCTGGCGGTGGATGGCCGCGTCGATCCCACCCCCATCGCCGCCGCCCTCGTTGCGGCTGTTCATGCCTTTCACGTCACCGCCGGCGCAGAACCCCTTGCCGGCGCCCGTCAGCACGATGGCCTTCACCGCCCCGTCCAGCTCGGCCCAGGCCAGGGTCTTGGCCAGGGCGTCGTTCATCTCGCCGGACATGGCGTTCCGCGCATCCGGCCGGTTGAGCATCAGCGTCAGCACCCCGCCGTCCAGGGTGGCGAGCAGGTCGGTCGTGCCGGTGTCGATGTCGGCCATGGCGGGGTCCCTCCGTTGTTGGTTGGCGCAGACGATAGGGCCTGGCCGCTTGACCGTCATCCGGGCGGCGCCTCTAGTTCGCGCCAACGAAAAGCGGGAGGACGACGATGCGGCTTCGGCAGATCGCCCTGGTGGGCCAGGACCTGGAGGCCGCGCGGGCGGAGATCGTGGACGTGCTGGGGCTGGGCGCCGCCTACGCCGATCCGGGCGTCGGCAAGTACGGCCTGCACAACGCCGTCTGGCCGGTGGGCGACACCTTCCTGGAGGTGGTCTCCCCGACCCGTGAGGGCACGACCGCCGGCCGGCTGCTGGAAAAGCGCCAGGGCGACGGCGGCTACATGGTGATCCTGCAGACCGACGACCTAGCGGGCGCGCGGGCCCGCGTGGCGGAGAAGGGCGTCCGGATCGCCGACCAGTTCGACGGCAAGGGGGTCTCCTTCACCCATCTGCATCCCAAGGACGTGGGCGGCGCCATCGTCTCGGTGGACTGGATGGAGCCGCGCGAGCGGTGGGAATGGGGCGGCCCCGACTGGCAGGCCAATGTGAACACCGACACCTCGCTGGAGATCGTCGGCGCCGAGGTCCAGGCGGACGATCCGCCCGCCATGGCCATGCGCTGGGGCGAGGTCCTGGGGCTGCCGGCGCGGCCGGACGGCCTCAGCCTTGCCCTCGACGGCGGCGAGATCCGCTTCGTGAAGGCTGAGGACGGCCGCGGCGAGGGCCTGCGCGCCTTCGACGTGAAGGTTCGCGACCCCGTGGCCGTCTTCGCCCGCGCCCAGGCCCGCGGCGCCGTGGACGCCGATGGCGAGGTGGTCCTCTGCGGGACCCGCGTGCGGCTCGTCGAGGGCTAGCAGGCTAGAGGAAGCGCGTGGCAGCGCGGACCTGGGCATGATTCGCGCCTTCGCAGCTCTCCAGACGCTGCTCCCCCGCATCTAGCGGGATGCCCGTGCGACCGAGCCCCTTTCCACGAGTTCGAAGTCGAGGGAAATATCCGTCGCCGCCTGAAATCCCGTAGGGTCCAGCAGCAGGGACACGGCAGCGGCGGCCATCTCGGCAATGGGCTGGCGCACCGTGGTCAGCCCCGGTCGCACGAGGGCGGCCGAGGGGCTGTCGTCGAAGCCCGCGACCGACAGGTCGGCGGGCACGCCCAGCCCAAGCTCGGCGGCGACGGCCATGACGCCCAGCGCCATGTCGTCGTTCGCTGCGAAGATCGCCGTCGGCGGTTCCTGCAGCGCCAGGAGCTGCGCGGCCGCCGCCTCACCGGACTGGAAGGTGAAGTCGCCCTCCGCCTCGAGCCGCGCGTCGCGCGCGACGCCGGCTGCTTGAAGCGCCTGCAAATGTCCCTCCCGCCGACGACGCGACGCCGGCCAATCGGGAGCGCCGACGAACCCGATCCTCCGATGGCCGAGCTCAAGAAGCCGTTGCGTCATCGCAAACGCCGCGCCGCGATCGTCCATGCGTACTGTCGCGCCCGGGGTGTCGCCCACTTCGGGCGAGATGAGGACGTAAGGGATGTCCTGTGCGGCCAGGGCAGCGATCGCCTGTGAACTGCGCGACAGGGGCGGCGGCAAGACGACCCCAGCGACACGCAGGGAGCGCAGCCGCAGCGCCACCTCTTCGCCGCGACCTTCCGGGATTTCGTCCACGATCAGGCTGTAGCCGGCCTCGCGGCAACGGCCCAGAGCGCCCTCCATGGCGGCCGCGATGTAGGCGTGCGACGTTCGCAGCTGTGGCGACGCGCGGACGGCGAAGCCCACCAGGAAGGTGCGTTGCCCGGAGAGCTGGCGCGCCATCAGGTTGGGGACGTAACCCACCATCTTCATCGCGCGATGGACCGCCTCGCGCTTCTCGGGTCGGACACCGCTCTCGCCGTTCACCACCCGCGCCACGGTCTTGAAGGAAACGCCCGCCAGCTTGGCCACTTCGATGATCGTCGGTGGTCTGTCGCGACGGGCTCTCGATGGCATGCGTCGGCTCTCTCCAGCGGGTCGCGGCCTACCTAATGGTGGGTAGTACCACCGCTGTCATCTCGCAATGTCGCACTCTCGGCGCGACCCCGTTGACAACGTTGTCTATTCGTTCGTACGCCGGCGGCCGCTACGAGGTGCGCCTGGCCCGCGACGCGACCGATCCCGGCGCGACGGCTTCCCCGACGCTCAAGGGCCGGTTGATCCGCGATCCCGGCGTCGCCTCACGCCCACGCTAGCCCCGGCTGTCAGCGGTTGCGGCCGGAGTTTCGGAGCGGAAAGTAGCGCCGCCCCGCCTTTTCGGCTTCGACCTTCTCTCGCGTGTCCGGAAACAGCCCGTGCATGATGTCCGGCGCGTCGCCTTTGCGGAGCCATTCGGCCGGGAAGTCGGCGGCCTCGCGGCCCTGCAGGTTCCGGAACACCTGACCCTGGGCATACTTCTCGGTGTAGGGCACCACGTGCTGGCCCTTGTTGTTCGCGAGGGCCGCGAACAGCCGCTTGCGCAGCTCCACCTTCTGCTCGAGGTAGGCCGGATCGTCGATGAGGTTGTTCATCTCGAGCGGATCCTTCTCGAGGTCGTACAACTCCTCGATGTCCCAGATCCCGTGGTACTGGATGTACTTCACCCGCCCGCGCTCGATCGCGAAGGTCGTGGGCGTCATCGGGAACGTCCATTCCCAGTAGTACTCGTAGATGAAATCGTTTTCCTTCCAGTCGCCCGGCTTGACCTTGCCGGTCATGACCGGAGCGACGCTTTGGCCCTCGAACTGCGGCGGCCGCGGGGCGCCGGCGAGCTCCAGGAAGGTGGGCGCGAGATCCAGGTTGCTGACCCGAACCGGGTTGACCACGCCCTTGGGCACGAGCCCCGGCGCATAGGCCACCATCGGCACCTTGATCGACCCCTCGTAGGCGTTGCGCTTGTCGATCAGGCCGTGGTCGCCGAACAGGAAGCCGTTGTCGCTGTAGAAGACCACGATGGTGTTCTTCTCGAGTCCGCTCTTGCGCAGGAACGCAAGGATCCGGCCCATGCTGTCGTCGACGCCCGTGACCGTGCGGTAGTACTCGCGCAGATACTCCCTGAACGGCGTGTCGCGGTTGTAGGCGAAGTCGACACCGTGCCAGCTGTTGCGCTGGTTGCGCACCCACATCGGCTTGCCGCGGTTGTTCTCCGGCGTGTCGGCCGCGCTGGCCGGCAATCTGATGTCGAGGTCCTTGTAGAGTTCTGCGTTGCGGTCGGGCCCCCGCGTGTCCGAGTGGACCGCCTTGTGCGACAGGTAGAGGAAGAACGGTTTCGACCTGTCACGGCCGTTCTCCATCCAGTCGATGGCGTAGTCCGTCAGCTCATCGGTGATGTAGCCCTTTTGCGGGACCGGCTTGCCGTCGACGTTCAGCGTCTGCCGCACGCCCGCGGCGACCTCCTCCTTCGAAAGGCCATCCGTGGGCAGGTAGCTGCCCTGGCCGAGGAAGCTCACCCAACGGTCGAAGCCGGGCCGCGGCGCGTCGCTGGACTGGCCCATGTGCCACTTGCCCACGAAGGCCGTCTGGTAGTTCGTGCCCTGCAGGTGCTTCGGGAAGAAGGTCAGCGCGGCTTCGGACGAATTGTTGTTGTCCACGACGCCGTGGTTGCGCGTCGTCTGCCCGGTCAGGATGGTGGCGCGGCTGGGCGAGCACAGCGCCGAGGTCACCACCGCGTTCGGGAAGTACGTTCCGTTCTTCGCCATGAAGTCGATATTCGGCGTCTTCAGGCCAGGCGTCAGGAAGCCCAGTGCGTCGTAGCGTAGGTCGTCGACCAGCACGAAGATCATGTTTGGGGGCTTCGCCGGCGGCGTTTGGGCCTTTGCATCGCCCCACCCCAGCGCCAAGGCCATTGCGAGCGACGCCGCGCCCGCCATGCGCCGCCATCCGCACGTTCGCCCGTCTGTCATTCCGCCTCCAGAGTGGTCGCGCGCCCGACGGAACCTGTTGTTCCCACCGCGACAGCCGCTCAGGAATACGAAATGAGACAACGTTGTCAAATCAACTATATTCGCGCTGGCGGTGGCGGGCCGCTCAGGCCAGGCGCTTGCGCCGAACCGCGTCAGGCTCTTTTCTCCGGATCCCCATTCCACAAGGCCGCGATGTCCCTGCTGTCCAGACCGAAGCCGCCCCGCCGCTCCAAGCTTGCGGGCATGAAGCTCCTCCGCGGCGGCGGCTTCACCATGGGGTCGGAAAGCCACTACCCTGAGGAGCGGCCGCGTCGACGCGCCGAGGTGGGCGATTTCTGGATCGACGAGCATCCGGTCACGAACCGCCAGTTTGCGGCCTTCGTCGCCGCCACCGGCTATCGCACCTTCGCCGAGATCGCGCCTGAGCCGCGCGACTATCCCGGCATGCCGCCCGAGATGGCGGTCGCCGGCTCGGCGGTCTTCATGCCCCCCGATCCGCCCACGGGGACCGACGATCCGTCACGCTGGTGGACCTTCGTCTTCGGCGCCGACTGGCGTCGCCCGCTGGGGCCGGACAGCGGCGTCGACGACATCCTCGACCATCCTGTGGTCCAGGTCGCCTATGGCGATGCGCTGGCCTATGCCCGCTGGGCCGGCAAGACCCTGCCCACCGAAGCCGAATGGGAGTACGCCGCGCGCGGGGGACGCGAGGGCGAGGCATACGCCTGGGGCGACGTCTTCGAGCCGGATGGCCGGCCGCAGGCCAACTACTGGCAGGGCGGTTTCCCGAATGAGAACACGCTGGCCGACGGCTATCTCCGCACCTCGCCCGTCGGGGCCTTCCCACCCAACGGCTTCGGCCTCCACGACATGATCGGCAACGTCTGGGAGTGGACGAGGGACTGGTACTCGGACACCACCGCCGAGCCCGGACCCTCCTGTTGCGCGCCGGCCCGCGCCCGCACCGTCGCCGAGCACGAGAGCTACGACCCGGCCACGCCGCACGTGCGCATCCCGCGCAAGGTCCTGAAGGGCGGCTCGCACCTCTGCGCCGAAAACTACTGCCAGCGCTACCGGCCCGCCGCGCGCCATCCGCAGCCGATTGACAGTCCGACCTCGCACATCGGCTTCCGCTGCATCGTGCGGCGCTAGCCGCCTCCGTCCACCCGCATCGCCGGAACTTCGGGACCGGGCTTGGGCGTATCGCCGGCCCGGGCGCCCTTGGGCCCATAGGGCACGGACGTCGCGACACCCTCCGCGCGGTCGTAGTAGAGCGCGGCCCCCCCCGCGACTCGACCGTCTCACGCGGCAGCGGCGTCTTCAGCTCGGCCACGGTCCTCCTGTGGGCCGGGTCGTCGACAAGGTTGCGGCGCTCCTTGGGATCGGCTTCGAGGTCGATAAATGTCGAGCAGTTCGACCGGCGGCTTCACCACCGCCCCGGCCTTGGCCTTGCCCAGCGCGCGGATGATCACCCGCGGGAGGCGCGCCGGTTCTGGGCATGCGAATTCCCCATCAAGGGCGCGGAGGCGCCGGCGACCGTCAGCCCGACGCGCCACGACTTGGCAACGCTGTCAGAAGGACGAAGCCCCGGCTCCGCTCGGCGCCGATCGGCTGATCAACTGTGCGCAGACCCATCCGGCGTCCGCGTCGTCGATCCTTCAGATCATCGGCCGACGACCTCGCGCCGACTATTCGGTCGACGAGCCTCCCGACCGCGTCACCAACTGAACCTCAGCGCCTCCTGGCAGAGGTGGTGGGCGGCTGCGCTGCTCCCGCCACGTCCGACATGGATGTTGCCGACGATCTCGGCGCTGGCCTGCGCCAGCGTGCGGGCCTGGGCGTCGGTCAAGTCCGCCCGGGAGGTCCGCCACCGCACGACGTACGCGGCGAAGCACCTGGCGAGCAGGTGGAGCGGAGTATTGGCGGCGAGGTCGGAGATCGTTCGCTGGAGCGTAAACCATTGCATCCCCACCGCTGTGGCGTCCGCCGCGTCCCGCATGCGCCCCCAGGCCTCGTCGACTGGATCCGCCGGCGCGGCGGGCGTGTGAATGGCCCGGTCGATGAGCGCGATGTTCACGAGGCGCACCATGCGGTCGCACGCATCCACCGAGACGGCGCGCGATGCGAAGTAGGCGTGCGCCACCCGCACAGCCCCCGCCGAGCGGTCCGCGCTGGCGAGAATGCCGCCGCGGCGTCCTTTCCTGAGCCAGAGGACGCCGCCGTCCTCCAGAAGCCGAATGGCCTGGACGACTACGGGGAGGCTGGCGGCATAGTGCTCCGACATGGCGTCGAGAACGCCCGCGCCGCCGCCTTGCGCGCCGGAGAGCCACGAGTCGAGGTCCGCCTCGATCCGGGCCGCGATGCTCTCGGCCCTCACGGCGCAGTGCGGCGCCGGGGGCGGGCGCTCGTCGGTCGCCAAGCGAACGAGGACGGCGCGTGCGAATGTGGCGGCCGTTCCGCGCTCGTGCTCGAGGCCGGGCGCCAGGGCTTCGAGCGCCTCGACGGCTTGGCGGCGCGCCTCGCCGCCGGGCAGGGCGCCCACGAACGCCTCGATAGCCCGCGCTTCGTCGCCCGGGGCCACGACGTAGCCCCCGGCCTTGCCCCGTCGAGCCTCGACCGCCCCGCGGGCCAGCAGTGTGCGGCTGGCCTGGCGCATGATTCGGCCGCTTGCCGCGAATTGCCGCGAAAGCTCCCGCTCGGTTCCCAGGCGATCCCCGCCGTTCAGGCGGGAGGCCGTGATGTAGGTCTCGATCTCATCGGCGAGCTCGATGCCTCGCGAGCGGGCGCGCCCGCCGTCGCCGACGATCTCCCCGAACAGCGTCCAGGACCGCGCCTGGACGGCCTGCGGCCGAAGCGGCCGCGCCGCTTCCAGACCGCTTGCCTTTCCGTCGCTCATCGCGCCGCCCCGTCTGTTATGTCACATAACATACTCTCGTCCGCATCGGGCGCCAAACCGCTCAAAAGCGATTCCTTTTTTCCCTTCCGCCCCGACCCCAGTCTCGCTGCCAGCAAGAGTCTCGGCCCGAGCCGAGCGAGCAGACCAAGAGGGGGAAGCCCATATGCGGCTCATGCTACTCGCCGGCGTGTCGTCGGCGGCGTTCGCCGTCGCGACGGCCGCAGCGGCCCAGGATCGGGCGCCGACCGAGCTGGGGGAGATCATCGTCACCGCCCAGAAGCGCGCCCAGAACCTGCAGGACGTGCCGATCGCCATCACGGCCCTGGAAGGCGATGCGCTTGGCGGCCTGCAGATGGCCAGCGGCGCCGAGATCGCGCGGCAGTCGCCGAACCTGAACGTCTCGGTGCTGGGCAACGAGGACCAGCCGAAGTTCGCCATTCGCGGCGTGGCCCAGTCGCAGTTCCAGCTCAACGCCTCGTCGCCGACCGGCGTCTTCTACGATGAGGTGTTCGTGAGGTCGTCCTTCCTCGGCGGGGCGCAACTCTACGACATTCAGCGCGTCGAGGTGCTGCGCGGGCCGCAGGGAACCCTGTTCGGGAAGGAGACCGTCGGCGGCGCCGTCAGCTTCATCACCAAGGCGCCGGTCTTCGGGAACGAGGGTTACGTCGCGGCCGAGTATGGCGACAACCAGGACTACCGCATCGATGGCGCGCTGAACGCAGAACTGGTCCCCGGAAAGCTGGCCGCGCGCGTCGCGTTCAATCTCGCGGAGAGCGATGGGTTCGTGAAGAACCGCTTTCCCGGCGGGCGCGACAAGTCGAGCATCGACAAGACCGCGCTCCGGGCCTCGTTGCGCTACGACGACGGCGCTGGTTTCGACGCGACCCTTCGGCTCTTCCTGACCCGCAGCTCGCCGGACGCCGTAGGTCCCATCACCTACGGCTTCGGGCCGGGCGGGACGAACGCCTTCGGCGCCGATCCGCGGATCGATCCCGCCACCGGCGCCCGGCTGTCGGCGCACGAGGGGGTCTACGACCGGCAAGGCCGCATCCGGGTTCGCGGGGACGGCGCCTACCTGACGCTGAACAAGGATCTTGGCGCGGTCACCCTGACGTCAATCTCCTCATACCTGGACGGCCACTTCCTGAACGAGGTGGACGGCGACGGGACCGGCGCGCCGCTTCTGCACCTCGATTTCGTCGCCGATGCGAAGGAGTACAGCCAGGACCTGCGCCTGGCCACGAACCTCGCCGGCCCGTTCAATATGATCGCCGGCCTGTACTACTTCCGCGACGAGCTCGACAGCGTGTTCCGGATCCTGCAGTTCGGCGGCGGCTTCACGGCGAACCAGACCTTCCGCCAGGTGCGGGACAGCTATGCCGCCTATGCCGACGGCACGTTCGAGGCGACGTCGAAGCTCACGATCTACGGCGGTCTGCGCCTGACGAAGGAGAAGGGCCGGCTCGACGATTTCCAGTCGATCATCAACATCCCGGGCCTGGGAATCCCGTCCACCGACCTGCGCTACAGCGAAACCAAGCCCAGCGGGCGTCTCGGCCTGCGCTACCAGTTCAACCCCGACGTCATGGGGTACGCCCAGTATGCGCGAGGCTACCGCAGCAGCGGCTTCAATGGCGGCGCAGTGGCCTTTCCGGGCGACCTGAACGTCGCCAAGCCCGAGTTCCTGGACGCGTGGGAGGCGGGGCTGAAGACCGAGCTTCTGGATCGCCGGGTCCTGCTGAACCTCGCCGCGTTCCACTACAAGTTCACAGACCAGCAGTTCATCAACTCGATCTCGCTGACCGAGACCCAGCTGGTGAACGCCGGCAGTGCGCGGCTGAACGGGCTCGAGGCCGAACTGACGGCCCGCATCACCGATCGCGTCAAAGTGAACGCCGGCGTCGGCTTGCTGGACACGAAGTACACGAAGCTGGTGCTGTCGGGCATCGACCTCTCCGGCAACCGGCTGATCGAGTCGCCGAAGCTCAGCCTCAACGTGTCCGCCGACTACACCGCGCCCGTGGGCGATGCCGGGGAGGTCCTTTTCCACGGCGACCTGGCGCACAAGTCGGGCCAGTACTTCAGCGCCTTCAACCGGGACACGTTTCCGGAGTCGTTGCAGTACGCCAAGGCGTTCACCGAGGTGAACGCGCGCATCGCCTATCGGGACCGCGCCGGCCGCTACGAGATCGGCGTCTGGGGCAAGAACCTCACCGAGAACGAGGTTCCCACCGGGGCGGGGACCGACCAGGGGACGGCGACGTTCTTCACGACGGTCCCGTATCCGCGGCGCTTCGGCGTCGACGCCAGCCTGAAGTTCTGACGATGACGGATGGCCGGAGCGCGGGCGGCCTGCGTGGGTCGCTCGCGATGCTTGTGGCGGGCCTGATCTTCATGGCGGCAGCCCTGGCGGCGGCGGCGCGGCTGCAGGCGCCACAGGGGGTCAGCGTCGAGGCGGTGCGCTTCCAGGGCGCGTCCGGCGCGCGGATGCGCGCGCTTCTCTATCGCCCCGCCTCGGCGACGCCGGAGACGCCCGCGCCCGGCATCCTCGCGGTTCACGGCTACCTGAACTCCGCGGAAATCCAGTCGAACTTCGCCATCGAGTTCGCGCGGCGGGGATATGTCGTGCTGGCGCCGGACCAGCGGGGTCACGGGGGCAGCGACCCGGCCGCCTTCTCGGACGGCTTCGGCGGGCCGGACGCGCTCGCGTTCCTCCGGCGCCTGCCGTACGTCGACCGCGACAACATCGGCCTTGAAGGCCACAGCATGGGCGGCTGGACGGTGCTCGCCGCCGCGAAGGCCTATCCCGACGGCTATCGCGCGATGGTGCTGGAAGGCTCGAGCGTGGGGCCGCCCTTCGCGCCGCCCGGCGACACCCGGTTCCCGCGCAATCTAATGGTCGTGTTCGGCGCGTACGACGAGTTCGGCAGCTTCATGTGGGGGCCGGAAGCGCCGGTCCGCATCGGCGCAACCCGTAAGGCGATGGCCCTGTTCGGCGTGCAGGCGCCGGTGGCGCCCGGACGCGTGTACGGCGATATCGAAGCCGGAACGGCCCGCGTGCTGGAGACGCCGCAGGCGATCCACGCCGGGATGCATCAATCGCCGGCCGCGATCGGCTTCGCGCTCGCGTGGTTCGGCCGCACCCTGGAAGGGGAGCGGTCGTTGGCGTCTCGGGACCAGATCTGGCCCTACAAGGAGGCGGCCACCGCGCTCGCGCTCCTGGCGACCGCGCCGGTGCTGATCGGCCTCTTCGGCGTGCTGCTCCGCGTGGCCCCGTTCGCGCCTTTGGCGCGGGACGCCGCCGCGCCGCCGCCGCCGGCCGGCTCCGGCAAGCGATGGACCCAGTTGGCGGCGGTCGCGGCAGTTCCCGTCCTGGCGTATCTGCCGGTCATGCGCCTGGCCGAGCAATGGCTGGGCGAGAACGCGGTCTTCCGGCAGACCTTCAGCAATCAGATTGCGGTGTGGTCACTCTTCAACGCGCTGCTCGCGCTCCTGGCCCTGAAGCTGGGCGGACGCCTGGCCTCTTCCGATCTGAGAGGCTTCTGGCGCGCGTTAGGGCTGGCGATCCTGGTCGCCGGAGGTCTCTATGCCGTCATCGGCGTGGCCGATGCCGTCGGCCACGTGGATCCGCAGTTCTGGATCCTGAGCTGGCGCCCGTTGGAGCCGGGCCGGTGGCGCGACTTCCTCGTCTATCTTCCGGCCTTCCTGTTCTATGCGGTGATGACGTTGAGGATGGTCGACGCGCTGCGCCCGCTGGCGTGGGGCCCCGCCTGGCGCGCCGTCGTCTTCACGGCAGGCGTCCTCGCAGCGCCGCTCGCCCTCTTCCTCGCCCTCCAGTACGGGACCTTGCTCGCCACAGGCGCGCTGCTCTCGCCGACAGAAGGCCTGCGGGTGATCGTCGCGATCCCACTGCTCGCGGCCATGGTCCTGGTTTCTATCCTGGCGGTCGCGACGACCCGCATGACGCGCGACACGCTGCCCGGCGCGCTCCTCTGCGGCGTTCTCCTCACCTGGTTCCTGACCGCGACCCAGGCCGTCGGCGGCGGCTGAGGCTTCAGACGTCATCCAGGAACGAGCTTTCGATCATGCGCGGGCCCGCCCTATCCCACCGGCGGCTCCAACCTCTTCGCCAGCTCGATCACCCGCGCCGCAAGCCCGCCCAAAAGCTGCGCCGGCAGGGCCTCCTTCAGCGCCCAGTTCTCGTCGAAGGTGCCGTGGGCGAACGGCACCAGCACCTGCTCCGTCGCCACCACCGTCTGGATGGTCCCCAGGATCTGGCGCATGTGGGTGATACCGCGCAGACCGCCGAACGGGCTGATCGAGGCGGCCATCAACCCCGCCACCTTGCCCCGGAAGGCGCTCAACGCCACCAGGGTCTCGCCGTCGGTCGGCCGCGACGCCCAGTCGATGGCGTTCTTCAGCACGCCGCTGACCGAGCCGTTGTATTCCGGCGTGGCGATCAGGAAACCGTGGTGGGCGCGGAAGAGGGCCTTCAGCTCCCGCGCCGCAGGGGGAAAGTCGGACACCTCCAGGTCGCCGTCGTAGAGCGGCAGGGCGAAGTCCTTCAGCCTGATCTCGGTCACCTCCGCGCCGCGCGCACGCGCCTCCTTCACCGCCAGGGCGAGCAGGGCCTGGTTGAACGATCCGTTGCGGGTGCTGCCGGCAAAAGCGAGGAGCTTGACGGTCATGAGAGTTCCATCACGCGGCGGAATCCGAGGGGACGTCTTCGCCGACGTCGGCGGCGAGGTTGCGGCCGACTTGGGTGAGGGCCTTGCGCAGGACGTCGATCTCAGCCGGGGTCAGGCCGGCCAGGGCCAGGGCATTGACCTCGGCGACCGCGGGCAGCAGCACCGCCTCCAGGGCCTGGGCCTGCGAGGTCAGGAAGACATGGACCTTGCGCCGGTCCTCGACGCTCTTCTGGCGAGTGACGAAGCCCGAGCGCTCGAGGCTCTTGAGCGCGATCACGGTGGTGGGCTCGCGCATGCCGACGCGGCGGGAAAGCTCGCGCTGGGTGAGGCCATCCTCTCGCCACAGCACCCGCAGGAACCGCCACTGGCCGCTGGAGACGCCATGCGGCGCCGTACGCACCTCCAGCGCCCGGGAGAAGGCCCGGAAGGCGATGCGGGTCAGATAGCCGATGCTGTTGGTCGGGTCGGCGTAGAATTTGGTGTCGCTCATACCTCGACCATTCCACCGCGGCCCGGGCGCGGCAATCGCCACCCCGGCTTCATTGACAGGCTTGGAGCCTCTGCCTACGCAATAGATAGAATGCTAATCTTTTGGAACCCCTCATGCTGCTTCCCGGCCTGCCGCTGCTGCCCACGACCATCGTCGGCAGCTATCCCCAGCCGGATTGGCTGATCGATCGGGAGGGTCTGAAAAGCCGGCTTCCGCCACGCGTGCGGGCGCAGGAGCTCTGGCGGATCAAGGACCCGCGCGAACTGGCCGACGCGCAGGAGGCGGCGACTCTGGTGGCGATCAGCGACCAGAAGCTGGCGGGCATCGACATCGTGGGCGACGGCGAGATGCGGCGGGAGAGCTATTCGAACCGCCTGGCCACGGCCCTGGGCGGGATCGAGACGGACCCGCCGGGAATGGCCATGGATCGCACGGGCGCCATGAACCCAGTGCCGCGGGTGGCCGGGCCGATCCGGCGTCTCGGGCCCATCGAGGCTCAGGATGCGGCGTTCCTGAAGGCGCGGGCGGGCGGGCCGGTGAAGATCACCATCCCCGGCCCCTTCACCATGACCCAGCAGGCGCAGAACGATCACTATACGGACGCGCGCAGCCTGGCGCTCGACTATGCGGACGCGGTCAACGCCGAGATGCGCGACCTGTTCGCCGCCGGCTGCGACATCGTCCAGCTTGACGAGCCCTATCTGCAGGCCAAGGCCGAAGAAGCGCGCAGCTTCGCCATCGAGGCGATCAACCGGGCGGTGAAGGGCGTAGGCGGGATCACCGCCCTGCACATCTGCTTCGGCTATGCGCACGTCCACCAGGGGGCGTCCAAGCCCGGCGGCTATGCCTTCCTCGAGGAGCTGGAAGCCTCGGACGTGGACATCATCTCCATCGAGGCCGCCCAGCCGAACCTGGATCCGCAGATCCTGCGCGAACTGCCGACCAAGCACATCATGTATGGGGTCATCGACCTGAACGACCCCAACGTCGAGGGCGCCGAGACCGTGGCCCAGCGCATCCGCCGCGCGCTGCCGTATATCGACGCCGAGCGCCTGATCGTCGCCCCCGATTGCGGGATGAAGTACCAGAGCCGGGCGGTCGCGTTCGGCAAGCTGAAGGCGATGTCGGACGGCGCGGCGATAGTGCGGCGGGAGCTGGCGGGATAGGCCGCGCCAAGCCGCCTCGTCCGAATCCACTGTTACGCCGTAAAAGGAGTTCCCACGCTTCACCGGAGAACACCTTCGAATGCCCGCCTCGCGTTTCGTCCCCTTGCTGGCCCTGACGCTCGTCCTGCTGGGGCCGACGCCCGTCTTCGCCGAGACCACGGCCGATCAGATGCTGGCCACGGCCCAGAAAATTCGCGCCAGCGTCGAGCAGCTGAAGGACAAGCTGCCGGCCGAACAGCAGGCCCAGATGCTCAAGCAGGCCGACGAGATCGAGCAACAGGTGCGGGAAGGGGCCTATGCCGGCGCGACTGCGCCGCCGAGGGAGCCGAGCCTGTCGGAGCGCCTCATGGCCACGCACGGTCGCCTGGAATGGCTATCCGCCGAGGCCGCCTGCGCCGGCTATACACTGGAGAACTATTCGACCTTCCGCTTCTCCAGCGCCATCAACGAACGCGACACCCATTGCCGCAACGCCTACGGCCACTGGGCGACCTACCTTCGCGTGACCCGCAGTGGCGAGGGGGAGGAGGCGGCGGAACAGGCGCTATTCTACTACGACGCGGCGGCGCGGCGGGCGGTGACGTTCTACGGGCGGAAGTGACATGCACAAGACCTTGCTCGCCTCAGCGGCCCTGGCGTTGAGCCTCACGCTCGCCGCCCCTGCGACCGCGCAGACCGACGCAGCGCTGCGCGTGGCCATCTTGCAAGACGATCCGGGGGCCATCGCCGGGGCCATCCGGGCCGGCGCCGATCCGCGCGCCGTCGGGGAAAACGGCTCGCCGCTCGCGATCGCAGCAATGTCGGGAAAGGCGCGCGCGGTGCGCGCGCTGCTCGACCTTGGCGCCGATCCCGCGGCCCCGGGCCCGAATGGCGGGAACGCCGTGAGCGCCGCATTCTTCGCCATGAACGGCGTGGCCTTGCTCGGGCGCGACGAGGCGCCGGAACCGGCCCGGAGGGCAGCGGCGCTGGACGTGTTGCGCGCGATCGCCGCCCGGGGCGTGGGGCTTGATGTCCTGATGCGGCTGGGGCCCACCAGCATGACGCCGCTGATGCAGGCGGCCGAGGCCGGCGCCGTGGACGTGGTGCAGATCCTCCTGCAGGCCGGCGCCAATCCGAACGCCGTCAACGGCGGCCGCTATTCGGCGCTGGACTATGCCGTGGACCGGGCGCCGTCGTGGGCCGCACTGCCCCAAGATGGGCGCGCGGAGATCGTCCGCGCGCTGCTAGCGAAGGGCGCGCGCAGAGATCGGGCGGGCGCAGACGGGGTTACGCCCCTGGCCCGGGCGCGCCGGACCGGGAATGCGGAGGTGATCGCCGCGCTCGAGGGTGGTTGAGCCTCAGGCCTCTTCCATCAGCCAGGCCGCGAGCAGGCCCGGTCGGAAATCTCCTGGCCGCGGGCCTGCGGGACGTCCCGCTCGTTCAAGGCCGCCAGGGCGCGCCAGCGGGCGGCCGACAGCTCGTGCTTCTCGCGCACATTGTCCAGGACGCAGGTTTCGGCGAGCGCGGTCGCTTCGGCGGCGCGCGTGTTGTAGGCGGCCGATTTCATGTCGCGGGTAAGCATCGCGTCAGCGCCCTCCGACGGGGGCCATCCGCGCAGCAGCGCGGAGTTTTGAGGCAGGTGGGCTCATGAGACCTCGCAGCGGCGCCGCGCCGAGAGGGATCGACCGCTTGGCTGGCGGCACGCGCCCGGCGGCGCTTGTCGTAGATGGGGTGTCGCGGCCCCGGTAGCCAGGGCGCCACCAACAGCTTCGCCATGCGTTTGCAGGGGAATGGACGCCTCGCCAGCCCCCGAACGTTACGAGGCCGTCGTCGTGGGCGCGGGCCCGGGCGGGCTCACGGCCGCAACCTACCTCGGTCGGTTCCGCCGCCGCGTGCTGGTGTTGGACGGCGGCCCCTCGCGCGCCACCTGGATCCCAGAAAGCCACAACACCCCTGGCTTCCCGCGAGGCATCGGCGGGGACGAGCTGCTGGCCCGGCTGCGGGACCAGGCGGAGGAGTATGGCGCCGTCATCCGCCCCGGCCGCGTGGAACGGCTCCAGCCCATCCCCGAGGGATTTCAGCTGGAGGTCGGCGGCGTGTGGTTCGAGGCGCCCACGGCCCTGCTCGCGACGGGCGTGGTCGATCGTCTGCCCGACGTGCCGGGTCTGGAGGCTGCGATCAAAAGGGGTCAAGTCCGCATGTGTCCCATCTGCGACGCCTATGAGGCCACGGGCGCGAAGATCGCAGTACTGGGCGCCGGGCCGCTGGCCCAGAGGGAGGCGGACTTCCTGCGCACCTACAGCCCGAACGTTACGGTCCTGATCGTGGGCGAGGCCGAGGAGGCGCCTTCCGACGCAGCGCGCATCTCCCTTTCCGACCTGCAGTTCGAGGGCGACCAGGTGCGGCTATCGGACGCCGGCGGTGAAACGCGCTTCGACCACCTGTACCTGGCCCTCGGCTGTGCGAGTCAGACTGCCCTCGCCCTCGCGCTCGGCGCCGGCCAGGACGACAGGGGCGACCTTGTGGTGGACTCGCACCAGATGACGAGCGTCGACGGCCTCTATGCTGTCGGCGATGTCGTGCGGGGCCTGAACCAGATCGCGGTGGCCGCCGGCGAGGCGGCGATCGCGGCGACGGCCATGCACAACCGCCTGCGCAAGGCCTGACCGCCGCGGCCATTCAGCCCCGTTCGGCCAGCCAGGCGGCAAGCAGGCGGTTGGTGGTCTGGGGCTTTTCCAGGGTGGGCAGGTGGCCGCAGTCGGGGACCTCCTCGAAGCGGGCATTTGGAATTTCGCCGACGATTTCGTCCACGTGGGCTGGGGTGGTGATCCCGTCCTGGGCGCCGCGGATGACCAGGGTCGGGACGCGGATCGCGCTCAGCGAGGGGCGGCTGTCCGGACGGGTCATGATCGCGCGCTGCTGGCGCAGGAAGGTCTCGGCGCCGGTGTCGGCGGCCATCCGGCGCACCACGGTCAACAGCGGCGCGTCTTCGCGGCGCGCGGGGTGGACCAGGATGGGGATACGCTCTTCCACCACCTCGACGAACCGGCCGTCCTCCACCAGGCGGATATAGCCCTGGCGACGCTCCGTCTGGGCCGGGCCGTCGTTGGGGGCCAGGGTGGCGATGAGCGTGAGGCTGATCACCCGCTCCGGCGCCCGGCGCAGGACCTCGAAGGCGGTGAAGCCGCCCATGGCGTGGGCGACCAGGTGAAAGCGGTCCGGCGCTTCATCCAGCAAGCGGGCCCCCATGCCTGCGATGGTCTCGTCCCGGGTGTGGTCGGCGAAACGCAGATCGTAGTCGTCGGCCAGGGCCACCGCCTGGGGCGCCCAGCAATCGACGGTGAGCAGCTGGCCGGAGGCGAAGACGGCGGTGGGACGGGGCATCGTTCAGACCACTTGGTTCAGGAGCGGCTCGCCGGCCTGCAGGCGGCGGATGTTCTCGAACGCGGCGGCCAGGCTGCGGTCGAGGGTCTCGGGCGTCAGCCAGGCTTGGTGCGGGGCCAACACCACATTGGGCAGGCCGAGCAGCGGGTTGTCCGGGTCCACCGGTTCGCGATCGAAGACGTCCAGCCCCGCGCCGCGGAGGTGACCCGAGACCAAGGCCGAGATCAGGGCTGGCTCGTCCACCAGCCCGCCGCGAGCGGTATTGATCAGGATCGCGCCGGGCTTCATGGCGGCCAGGGCGCCTGTGTCGATCATCCGCTCGGTCTGCGGCGTCAGGGGCAGGTGCAGGGAGACGATGTCGGCTGTCTCCAGCAGCTTTTCCAGGGGCACGAAGCGGCCGGGCAGATCCGGCTTGGCGCTGCGGGCGGTGTAGATCACCGAGGCGCCCAGGGCCTCCAGCGCCGCCCCAAGCCGCGAGGCCGAGCCGCCGTAGCCCACGAAACCCACCGTGCGGCCGCAGAGCTCGCCGACGCCGTCGATGAGATCGGGGTCCGGGGTCCAGCCGTGCCCCCGGCGGGTGAGCGGGTCGAGGTAGGACAGCCGGCGCAGCACCGACAGCATCAGAGCCAGCGCCATCTCGGCCACAGCCTGGCTGTTGGTCCCGGGCATGTTGGAGACGGCGACGCCCGCGGCGCGGCAGGCCTCCAGGTCGATGGTGTTGACCCCGACCCCCAACTTCTGGACCAGCCGCAGCCCTGGCGCGCCGGCGATCATCGCGGCGGTGACCGGCTTCAGCACATGCAGCAGGACCTCGGCGTCCGCGATTTCCCGGGCGAAGGCCGCGTCGTCGAACTCGTCGGCCACCACCGCCTCGACCCCCGCGGCGCGGGCATGGTCGGCCAGGGCCGCACGGAAGCCGGCGCTGGCGCGATAGTGCAGGACCGCCTTCATTCGAGCCCCGCCGCGACGCTTGCCGAAAATGCCGAAGGGCCGGCGAAGGCCGCGTCCGCGCCCATGGCCTCCTCGATCCGCAGCAGCTCGTTCCACTTGGCCATCCGCTCCGAGCGCGAGAAGCTGCCGACCTTGATCTGGCCCGCGTCCCAGCCGGTGGCGAGGTGGGCGATGGAGAGGTCCTCGGTCTCGCCGGACCGCGCTGAGACGATGGCACCCCAGCCGAGGTCCTTCGCCGCGTCCAGGGCGGCCTTGGCGCGGGTGACCGTCCCGGCCTGGTTCACCTTCACCAGCACCGCATTGCCGGCCTGGGCGGCGGCGGCCTTGCGGACCCGGTCGGCGTTGGTGACCAGGATATCGTCGCCGATGAGCTGCACCCGCTCCCCGTAGGCGCGGGTGGCGAGGGCGAAGCCTTCGAGGTCGTCCTGGCTGACCGGATCCTCGATGGACAGGATCGGATAGCGGCGCACCCAGTCGGCCACCCGCTCGACCATGGCCTCGCGGGCGAACTCGGCGCCGTCCAGGCCCAGGCGGTAGCGCCCGTCACCGCCGTCCAACTCGTTGGCGGCCACATCCAGGGAGATGAAGACGTCCTCGCCAGGGCGGTGACCAGACATCTCGATGGAACGCACCAGGACGCCGAGGGCGTCCTCGTTGGAGTCGAACATCGGCCACCAGCCGCCCTCGTCGGCGGCGCCGGCCAGGCGGCCAGTGTCCTCCATCAGCCGGCCCGCGGCGCGGAAGACGTCGGCGGTGATCTCGAACGCCTCGCGGATCGTGGCGGCGCGCGGCGTCATGATCATGAAGTCCTGGACGTCCGTCCGCCGGCCGGCGTGAGCGCCGCCGCCGAAGATCTGGATTTCGGGCAGCGGGATCCGCACGCGCCGGCCCTGCGCCAGGTGCGCCCAGAGCGGCAGGCCCTCCGCGGCCGCGGCGGCGTGCAGGGCGGCCAGGGAGACCGCCACCGTAGCGTTGCCGCCCAGCCGGGCGAGGTTCGGCGTGCCGTCGGCGGCGATCATGGCTTCGTCCAGCCCCGCCTGCTCCGCGGCGTCCCGGCCAGTCAGCAGTCGGGCGATCTCGCCGTTCACCGCCGCCACGGCCCGCTCGACGCCCAGGCCGCCGAAACGCTCGCCCCCGTCGCGCAGGTCGATGGCCTCGTGCGCGCCGCGCGAGGCGCCGGCGGGGGCCATGGCCCGGCCTGTCGCGCCGCCGGCCAGGGTCACCTCGGCTTCGACGGTCGGACGGCCGCGGCTGTCCCAGATCTGGCGGCCGCGGATCGCGGCGATGGTCGTCTTCATCTCGTCCCCAAAGCTTCCTTCCAGACGGCGGCCAGGGCCGCCATGGCCGGCGAGCCTTCCGCCAGCAGGCGCTTGGCCACGTCGCGGACGAACCCCTTGTCCTCCGGGGTCCGTACGTAGTCGGCGGGCGATTTGCCGTCCACGCGGGCCAGCAGGATCGCGGCGGTCAGCGGCGCGGCGCGGCCGTCGAGGTCGGCGGGGCTCTCCCAGTCGACCCCGGGCAGGTAGGCGCGCTGCAGGGCGTAGAAGGCGTCCAGGTAGGCCGGCGCGTGCTCGGGCTTCCATACGCACTTCAGCAGCAGGTGCGCCGAGCAGAAGGCGAGGTCGAAGGCCGGGTCGCCGTACCAGGCGCACTCGGCGTCCAGCAGCACCGGGCCATCGGGGCCGTGCAGGATGTTCTTGGGGCTGACGTCGCCGTGGACCAGGGCGATCCGCGCCGCCGCCGTCCGGTCCGCCAGCGGGATCAGGCGATGCGCGAGGGCAGGGTGGACCTCGGCGCAGCGGCGCAGGAAGGGGGCGAGCCGCAGGTCCTCGAACAGGGCCGTCGTTTCGAACCGCGCCGCGATCTCGGAGGAGCCCGCCGTGCCGGCGTGGATCGTGGCCAGCATCCGGCCCACCTGGCCGGCGAACCCGGCGTCGACCCGGCCGGCGGCCAGTTCCGACTTCCAGACGGGGTGGGCCTGCGGGTCGTAGAAGCTCATGACGAACAGGTTCCGGGACCTGTCTTCGAACAGGATTTCGGGAACCGCGGCCCCGGCGAACCGGCGGGCGGTGCGGAGCCATTCCACCTCATACTGCGAGCGTATGACCGGGGCGCGCCAGTCGGCGGCGACGCGGAGCTTGGCCAAGGCGCGCTTGACGCAGACGGGGCCGGCCGGGGTGTCCAGGCGGTAGACGTCGCTGGAGACGCCGCCGGTCAGGCACTCCAGGCGCGGCCGGGCGTCCGGCGGCAGATAGCCCGCCGCCTTCAGGGCCTCGACGATTTCGGTTTCCGATGGCACGGTATAGATAGTTAGAACCCTAAGCGAAATTGGTCCAGCGGCGCCGGGAAGCGTCAATCAAATTGACGCCCCACCTCGCCAGGCGTTTACTGGAGCCAACGAAGATCGGGCTTGCGCCCGACAGGAGGACGTTCATGGCCACCCCGACCAACCGCGAGTTCGACATCCGCGGCGTGAACCATCTGGCCCTGGTCTGCAAGGACATGGCGCGCACGGTGGAGTTCTACCGCGACGTCCTGGGGATGCCCCTGATCAAGACGCTGGACCTGCCGGGCGGGCGCGGCCAGCACTTCTTCTTCGATATCGGCAACGGCGACTCGCTGGCGTTCTTCTGGTTCCCGAACGCGCCGGAGGCGGTCCCCGGGATCTCGGCGCCGGCCGACCTGCCCGGCGGCGGCGACATCCGCTCGGCCCACGGCTCGATGAACCACATCGCCTTCAACATCCCCGCCGAAAAGTTCGACGCGTACGTGGAGAAGCTGAAGGCCAAGGGCGTGAAGCTGGGCGTGGTGCTGAACCACGACAATTCCGAGAGCCAGGTGTCCGCCGAGGTCACCGACGACGTCTTCGTGCGTTCGGTCTACTTCTGGGACCCGGACGGTGTGATGCTGGAGTTCGCCTCCTGGACGCACACTGGCTTCACCGAGAAGGACGTGGCGCACGAGGCGGTCGACGCCGAGGGACGGAAATCGCGCCCGGTGGTCCTCAAGGCCGAACAGGCTCTGGCCGCGAACGACGCCAAGGCGCTCGAAACCGCGAAATAGGCCGCCCCCGCAGACCCGCTCCCGTAGCGGAACCCACCGCGCGGGAGCCGATTGACAACAACCCTTAGCAATCTAATGATACGGGCATCGCCCATGCGGGAGGCGCGGACGTGTCCCTTCGCCGCCGATCTCATCATCCCGAGCTCCGCCGCGCCCCGCATCCGTCTGAAACCCGCAACTACCGAGGCGCGAACGACGCGTCCGCACGACCGTACCTAGAAGCCGCGCCTCGGGCTCAAAACGTCAAGTAAATTGACACTTGACGCCACTCGGCGCAGATATTCGCGACAACGTTCGACCAACAGAACGCCAAGAACCATTCCAGAGGGGGAAGCGGCGATGATCGCCCGTATTCTGCTATCCACGACGATGCTGGTGAGCCTGTGCGCGGGCCAGGCGATGGCCGCCGAGGCCGACGAAGCGCAGCCGACCCTGGGCGAGGTGGTCGTCACCGCCCAGAAGCGGACCGAGAAGCTGCAGGACGTGCCGATCTCGATGGAGGTCGTGTCGGGCGAAAAGCTCTCGGACTTCGCCACCAACGACTTCAAGCAGATGGTGAAGTTCACGCCGAACGTGTCGGTGGAGACCACCGCGGGCAACGACACCATCTACATCCGCGGCTTCGGCTCGCCGCCGGCCAACTTCTCGTTCGACCAGGCGGTCAGCCTCTACATGGACGGCGTCTACGCCGGCCGTAACCGCCAGGCCCAGGCGCCGTTCTTCGATCTGCAGCGGGTGGAAGTGCTGCGCGGCCCGCAAGGCGCCCTGTTCGGCAAGAACACGCCGGCCGGCGCGGTCAGCATCGTCTCGGCCGGCCCCACCTCGTCGTTCGAGGGCGGCGTGACCGCGCTCTACAACTTCGACCTCGAGGGGCCAGAAGTGTCCGGCTACGTCTCGGGCCCGATCACCGACACCCTGGGCGCGCGCCTGGCGGTGAAGCTCGTCGACCAGGACGGCTACATCAAGAACCTGGCGACGGGTAAGCACGACCCGGCCAACAAGATGGCCCTGGCGCGCCTGACCCTGCGCTATGCGCCGACCGAGACCTTTGACTACACCCTGAAGACCGAGTTCTCGGATCGCGAGGTGCGCGGCGGCCTGACGGTGTCGAGCCCGCTGACCACGGGCCAGCAGCCGCACAAGACCCGTTACCTGCAGCAGTCGGCCCTGGGGCCGGAGGGCACGAAGGCGACCTCCTGGCTGGTGTCGGGCACCGGCAACCTGTCGCTGGGCGACTTCACCCTGACCTCGGTCACCGGCTATTCGTTCTTCCGCTCGAACATCATCAACGGCTTCGACCAGACGATCCCGGGCGCGGGCGGGGCGGTCACGCCCAACAGCGTCTACAACAGCTATCCCGAGCACTTCCGGCAGTGGTCGCAGGAGATCCGCCTGCTGTCGCCCACGGGGCGGACGTTCGAGTACGTGGTCGGCGCGTACTACGACACCGCGCTCTACCAGCTGACCCAGCTGGGCGGGTTCAACATCGCCTCGCTGAACTACTTCGGCCTGCTCAACACCGAGTTCCGCCAGCGCAGCGAGACGATTTCCGCCTTCGCCCAGGGCACGTTCAACGTCACCGACGACCTGAGGGTGATGGGCAGCCTGCGCTACACCACCGTCGACAAGCGCGGCCACTTCTACGGCAAGCTGCTGTACGGGCCCTTCGCCCTGCGGCCGGTGAACACCGTGGCCAACGGCAAGATCAACAACGAGGACAACTGGGACCCCTCGGTCACCCTCCAGTACGACATCGCCCCGCAGATCATGGTCTACGCCACCTATGGGCGCGGCTCGAAGTCGGGCGGCTTCGTCTCGAACACCTACGGCACGACCAGCGCGACCTTCGCCTACAAGCCGGAGAAGTCCGAGAACATCGAGGCCGGCGTCAAGTCGACGCTGGCGGACGGGCGCGTGGTGCTGAACGTGTCGGTCTACGACACCAGCTTCAAGGACCTGCAGGTCTCGGTCTACAACCCGGTGATCTCGGCCTACCAGACGGGCAACGCCGCCAGCGCGAGTTCGAAGGGCATCGAGGGCTCGGCGGCGTTCTACCCGTTCCGCGGCTTCGACTTCACCTTCGCGGCCGCCTACCAGGACGCCAAGTACGACGACTATCCGGGCGCGGCGTGCCTGGCGACGCAGCCGATCACCGAATGCAACCCGGCGGTCCCGGCCAGCATCGCGGCCAACAACATCAAGGGCGCGCCGCTGCCCTACACGTCGAAGTTCAGCTTCAGCGCCCAGGGCCACTACCGGTTCGAGTTCGCCAACGAGATGGCGCTGGACACCACCATCGCGCTGCACGGCCGCTCGAAGTACTTCGACAGCGACAACCAGAGCCCGCTGTACGGCCGCCAGAAGGGCTACGCCAAGCTGGACGCCCGCATCCAGTACGGTCCGATGGACGAGCGCTGGCACGTGGCCGTGGTCGGCAAGAACCTGAACGACGAGCTGACCACCGGCAGCGCCTTCAACCTGCCCGCACCGATCACCGCCGCCCCCCGGGCGATCCTCTACCTGGAGGAAGGCCGCAGCATCGCGGTCGAGGCGGGGCTGAAGTTCTAGTCCAGACCAAGGCGGCGTGCGGTCCCTCCGGGCCGCCGCCGCCCGTCGCGTGTGCGCGGGGAAGCCGATGATCGACGTCCACTTCGTGCCGACGCCGAATGGGCACAAGGTCAGCATCATGCTGGCTGAGACCGGCCTGCCGCACCGCCTGATCCCGTACGACATGCTGGCCGGCGATCACCTGAAGCCCGAGTACCGGCGGGTGAACCCCAACCATCGCCTGCCCGCGATCCTGGACCACGACCCCATCGGCGGCGGCCCGCCGTTCGCCGTCATGGAGTCCGGCGCCATCCTGCTCTACCTGTCGGAGAAAGCCGGCGGCGCCTTCGTGCCCGCCGACCCGCGCGGCCGTTCGCTCTGCCTGCAGTGGCTGATGTGGCAGATGTCGGGGCTGGGTCCGTCCCACGGCCAGGCGCACCACTTCGTCCGCTACGCCCCCGAGGGCCAGGACTATGGCGTCGCCCGCTACACCAACGAGGCCAAGCGCCTGCTGGCGGTCCTGGACCGGCGCCTGGGCGAGGCGGAGTACCTGGCCGGAGAATATTCGGTGGCCGACATGGCGGCCTGGCCCTGGATCCGCGCCACGCGCGCCATCGCCCTCGGCCTGGAGCCCTATCCGAACATCGGCCGCTGGTTCGCCGCGGTCGGCGCGCGGCCCGCCGTGATCCAGGGCACCGAGGTCAAGAACGCGCCGAACCTGTCGAGCTTGCGGCCGGCCCTCACCCCAGAGCAGTGGTCCAACCTGTTCGGCGAGAACATGCTGAAGAGCAGCGAGGCGTGAGGCTCGTGCCCTGCTCCACGTCGCATCGCGGCGCGCGCCGCAGGCGCAACAGGTTCGAAACACCAAGACCACGAAGATCACAAAGGGCGCGAAGGGGCGGAGCCTCTTGGTGGCCTTCGTGTCCTTTGTGGTCTTCGTGTCTCATGGGCGCTGACGCGCCAAAGGACTCCGCCTCACCCGCCCTCGTCGTGGCCCCACTGGCGTTCGATCCGGCCATCCACATGGCGCACGGCCACCCAGTCGCCGCCGGGAAGGCTGTCATCCTCGACCATGTCGATCACCGCGGCGGCGATGTCCTCCGGCATGCACATGGCGTTGCTGGCCAGGATCGGGGCCATCCAGGGCGCGTAATCGCCATCCGCCCCCGTCTTCTTCAGGATCGGCGTCTTGGTCAGGCCCGGCAGGACGCCGCAGACGCGGACGTTCCAGCTCTCCTTCAGCCCGGCGCAGCAGCGGGTGAACATCATCACGCCGGCCTTGGTGGTGGCGTACATGGCGTCGGAGAAGCCCTTGCCCAGGGCGACCGTGGAGACGGTGTTCACGATGACGCCGCCGCCGCGGTCCGATGATCCATTGGAGGCGCTCGATCGGCGCCTCGGGGAACTGCGGCGCGCCCATCACGACCCCGGCGTTGTTGTAGAGCACGTCATAGCCGCCGGCCTCGGCCAGGGCGGCCATCCAGGCCTGAACGGCCTGGAGGTCGGCGAGGTCAACCGTCCAGGCGCGGACGCGGGTCTGATAGCCGAGCTCGTCGATGAGGCGCGCGGTCTCGCCCATGCCCGAGGCGTCCACGTCGGCGATGTGGATCACGCAGGCCCGCCGCTGGGCGAAGGCCAGGGCCGCGGCCCGGCCGATCCCCGCCGCCGCCCCCGTGACGACGCACGTACTGCCCTCGATATCCATGGCGTTCCATCCCTCCGTTCGTTTGGTCGCCAGCCTAGTCCGAGCAGAGCCGAAACGTAAACTTGATTGACACTACGGGACCCCGCCATAGGGTTGCCGGCAAGGCGCGAAACAGCGCCGAGAGGGAGCGACATGGACCAGGCCGCGACTGCCGCGATGAGCCCGCCCGCCGCGGCGCGGCCGGGCCGGAGAGTGGCGCTGCTGCTGCTGACCGCGGTGGGCACGGTCAATTTCGTGGACCGGCAGATCCTGTCGGTGCTGGCCGAGCCGATCCGCCAGGAGCTCCACCTCAACGACACCCAACTCGGCCTGCTGACCGGCCTGTCCTTCGCCCTGTTCTACGCGGTCATGGGCGTGCCGGCGGCGATGCTGGCCGACCGGGTGAACCGCGTGCGGCTGGTGGCGGCGGCCTGCCTGATCTGGAGCGGCTTCACAGGCGCCTGCGCGTTCGCCGGCTCGTTCTGGCAGCTTGCCCTGGCGCGGTTCGGCGTGGGGACGGGCGAGGCCGGCGGGACCGCCCCCTCGCTCTCGATCCTGGCCGACTACTATCCGCCGGAGAAGCGGGCGGCGGTCATTGGCCTGTTCACCGTCAACGGCCCGCTGGGCGTGTTCGTCGGCGCCAGCCTCGGCGGCTGGGCCGCCGAGCAGTTCGGCTGGCGCGGAGCGTTCATCCTCGTGGCCGGCATCGGCGTGGTCGCCGCCCTGCTGCTGGCGCTCCTGGTGCGCGAGCCGGTGCGCGGCGGGCTCGACCCCGGGCACGGCGCGGCCGAACGTCCGAAGGCGGCGAGTTTGCCGGCCACCCTGAAGGTCTTTCTCTCGCGTCCGACGCTTCGCCTTCTGCTGCTGGCCAGCGGCCTGTCGGCCTTCGTCAGCTACGGCATGCTGAACTGGATCCCGGCCTATCTGATGCGGGTGCAGGGGATGCCGCTCGGCGAGATCGCGCGCTGGTTCGGACCTGCCGCAGGGCTCTGCATGGGCCTGGGCATCTGGGGCGGTGGGGCGCTGGTGAACTGGCTCGGCAAGCGGGACCTGCGCGCCTACGCCTATGTGCCCGGGCTCGCGGTGCTGGTGACCGCGCCGACCTTGGCGCTGGCGGTGATGGCCTCGTCCTGGCAGACCTCGCTGCTGCTGATGCTGGTCCCGATGGTGTGCTGCACCATGTTCACGGCCCCGGCCCTGGCGCTGGTGCAGAACCTGTCGCCCGTGGGCGCCCGGGCCACGGCCACGGCGCTGGTTCTCCTGGCGTTCAACATCGTGGGGCTGGGGGGCGGCCCGCTGGCCATCGGCATGATGAGCGATGGGCTGTCCGCCGCCGGGCAGGACGCGCCGCTCAGGACCGCCTTGCTGTGCGCGACGCCCGTCGCCGTGCTGGCCGCGTGCGTGTACTTCGCCCTCTCGCGGGTGGTGGGCCGCGACGCCGAGGCCGTTCAGAGGGAGGCCGCCGCGTGAACGACCTGAAGGACAAGACCGCCTTCGTTACCGGAGGCGCCAGCGGGATCGGGCTGGAGACGGCCCGGGCCCTGGCCCGCCGCGGGGCCCGCCCCATCCTAGCCGACATCGACGGCGCCGCCGCCGAGGCCGCCGCCGCGGAGCTGCGGGCGGAGGGCGCCGACGCCATGGGCCTTTCCCTGAACGTCGCCGAGGAAGCGGATTGGGCGCGGGCGGGCGAGGCCGCCACCCGGTTCGGCCAGGTGCTCATCCTGTTCTCGAACGCCGGCGTCGGGGGCGGCTCTGGCGCGTTCGAGACCTATGACACCGAGGTGTGGCGGTGGGCCTATGCCGTCAACGCCCACGCCCACCTCTATGCCTGCCGCACCTTCCTGGGCGCGATGAAGGCGGCGGGGGAGCCGGCGCATCTGGCCGTCACCGCCTCGATGGTGGCCATCGTGCCGCCGCCGATCTCGGTGGCCTACATCTCGTCGAAGTTCGCGACCCTGGGCATCGCCATGGCCCTGCGCAACGAGCTGGCAGACACCCAGGTGGGCATCTCGGTGCTGTGCCCGGGCATGTCGGCCACCAACATCGTCGCCACCACCGCCAGGCTGCGGCCCGGCGCCGGCGAACAGGGCGCCGCGGCCCAGACCGCGCAGAACATGTCGGGCGTCCTTGCCTCCGGCATGTCCCCCGCCCGGATCGGCGAGCGGATGGCGCGCGCCATCCAGGCCGGCGAGTTCTTCGTCTTCACCCATCCGGAATGGAAACCCATGGCGGAGGCCGGCTTCGCCGAGATGCTGGCCGCGTTCGGCGAGTCCGCCGACCCGGCCTACGCCGGCGACGACATTGCCGGACTGGTGGCGGCCAACGGCGCCCGGCGCATGAACGTGGCGGTGAACCGATGATCGACCTGCACTTCGTCCCGACGCCCAACGGCCACAAGCTGTCGATCATGCTGCTGGAGACCGGCCTGCCCCACCGGATCATCCGCTACAACCTGCTGGCGGGGGAGCTGAAGACGCCGCAGTTCCTGGCGATCAGCCCGAACGGCAAGGCGCCCGCCATTGTCGACCACGACCCCATCGGGGGCGGCGCGGCCTATCCGATGTTCGAGACGGGCGCGATCCTAATCTACCTCGCCAAAAAGTCCGGCCAATTCCTGCCCAGGGAGCCGCGCGCCCGCTATCGGGCGCACCAGTGGCTGATGTGGCAGATGGCGGGCCTGGGCCCCATGCACGGCCAGGCGCACCACTTCATCCGCTACTGCCCCGACCCGCCGGCCTATGCCGTCAACCGCTACCTGACCGAGGCCAAGCGGCTATTGGCCGTGATGGACGGGCGGCTGGCCAAGGCGCCGTACCTGGCTGGCGACGAGTATTCCATCGCGGACATCGCCTGCTGGTCGTGGGTCCGCGCGGCCCGGGCCATCGACATCGAGATCGCCGACTATCCCGCCCTGGCCGACTGGTTCGCCCGCGTGGGCGAGCGTCCGGCGGTGCAGGAGGGCGCCTATGTGCCGCCCGACAACCACCAGCTCCAGTCCGGCTCGAAGAAGATGCCGGTGACGCCCGAGCAGTGGGCGCAGCTGTTCCAGCACGACATGCAGGGCCGGCCGTACGCCGCGCCCGACGCCTAGAGAGGAGACCGTCATGTCCGACGACGATGCGATGCGGGCTCTGGCCAAGCGCTTCTTCGACTGCGTGGAGGCGGGGGACATCGAGGGCCTGGTGGCCTGCTACGCCCCCGACGCCGAGATCTGGCACAACACGGACGAGCAGATCCAGGGGCCGGAGGACAACCGCAAGACCCTGGCCGGCATGGTCACGCGCATCCTGGACCGGGTGTACGACGATCGGCGCGTCGAGGTGTTCCCCGGCGGCTTCGTCCAGCAGCACGTGCTGCGCGGGACCCGCAAGCACGACGGCGAGCGGCTGGCGCTGCCGGCCTGTATCGTCTGCGCCGTGAAGGACGGGAAGATCACCCGTCTCGACGAGTATTTCGACTCCGCCCGCGTGGCCGAGTTCCGCAAGTTCGCCTGAGGAAGCCCATGCCCGTCCTGCGCCAGGTCCCGCGTTACGAAGTCACCTCCGAGGTCGTGAAGGCCTATTACGACCGCCTGTTCGGCCCCGACCGCGACCCGGTGGCGAGCCCCGGCACCGCCACCGGCACGCCCGGCGACTGGTGGACCGTGTTCGCCATCGCCCCGGACATCTTCAAGCACGCCGTGGACGGGTTCGCCGTCTATCGCCACCCGGATCGCAAGCTGGACCCGGTGCTGCGCGAGCTGGGCCAGACCCGCGCCGGCTGGGTGCAGGGCAGCCAGTTCGTCTTCTCCCAGCACTGCAAGTCGCTGCGGGGCCTGGGCGTCTCGGACGAGAAGATCGCGGCCATCCCGCACTGGGCCGTCTCGGACGTGTTCGACGAGAAGGAGCGGGCGGTGCTGGCCTATGCCGACTGCCTGACCTCGGGCGCCGGGCGCACGCCGCTGGCGGTGTTCGAGAAGCTGCGCACGTTCTGGGGCGACGAGGAGATCTTCGAGTTCACCTACATCACGACGCTCTACGCCATGCACGCCGTCATCACCCGGGCCCTGCGCATGGAGTACGACAACCGCGAGGACCCCATCGTCGAGGTGGCGGCGCCCGAGGGCTTCAACGCTTCGGACTTCCTGAGCCCGAACCGGTAGATCCGATCCCGGCGCCTTCGCGATCTTTGGGGTCTTCGTGCCTTGAACACAGCGCCTGCGGCGCTGTTCACATCTTCCAGGCCAGGGTCACGCCGTAGGTGCGCGGCGGGGCGTAGGGGACGACCACCTGGCCGTAGGGCGGAAAGCCGTTGGCATAGGTGGCGACCAGCTCGTCGGTCAGGTTCTTGGCCCACAGCGAGACCTCCCAGCGCCCGTCCGGCGAGGTGGCGGCGAGGCGGGCGTCGACATTGATGAACCCGGCCTGCTTCTGCCCGGCGACGTTCGAGGCGTCGAAGAACATGTGCGACTGGTTGGTGTAGTCGACGCGGCCCAGCACGCCCCAGCCCGCCACGTCGCGGCCGTACTGCACGCCCAGGTGCAGCTTGTGGCGCGGCGCGCGCGGCAGGTCGTTGCCGGTGTAGTCGGCCAGGACGCCGGCGGCGAAGCTCTCGAAGACGGCGTCGAGGTAGCCGAAGCTGCCGTCGATCTGCAGGCCCGGCGTCGGCCGCAGGATCCACTCCAGCTCGACGCCCTCGATCTCGGCGGTGGCGGCGTTGCCGACCGCCACGCAGCACAGCGGCACCAGCTGCGAGACCTGCAGGTCCTTGTAGTCGGTGTGGAAGACCGCCGCGTTGAGGACGAGGCGCCCATCCAGCCATTCGGTCTTGGCGCCGGCCTCGTAGCTCCAGGCGTATTCGGGATCGTAAGGCGTCGCCTGGCTGGCGGCCGAACCGCCGACCCCCTGGAAGCCGCCGCTCTTGAAGCCGCGGGTCGCCGAGACGTAGACGAGCGCGTCCGGAGTCGCCTGCCAGTCGAGGGCGAAGCGGGGCGTCAGCGCCTTCCAGCTCTCGCGGGCCCGCACGTCGTAGTCGGCGGCCAGGGGCGGCGGCTGGCCGGGCCCGGCGACCTTGCGCCCGATGAAACGGCCACGCTTGCGCTCCCAGGTCTGGCGCAGGCCGACGGTGGCCTCCAGCGTTTCGGTGACCCCGTAGGTCGCCTGCCCGAAGATCGCCCAGCTGCGCCCGTCGACCGCCTGCGGATAGGTGGCCAGGCCCCGCTGGGCGGGCGAGGGAAGGTCCTGCTGCGCGTCCTGGATGCGGTTGTTGTCTTCGTCCAGGAAGTAGACGCCCACCTGGCCCTTCAGCCGGCCCTGCAGGAGGCCGAACGCCAGGCGCGCCTCCTGGCTGAACTGGCGGTTCTTCTCGTGGTCGGTCTGGGTGTACTCGATCTGGTTGGGCGGGTTCACCGGGTTGGAGAAGAAGGGCGTTCGGAAGTTCAAGGTGCTGGCGCGCCAGGCGGTGATCGAGGTCAGCACTCCGACCGGCGTCGTATAGGTCACCTCGCCGCGGTAGGTCTGGAGCCAGCGGCGCAGGTAGCCGTCGATATAGGCGTTGGTGACGCGGGGATCGGGGTCGATCCCTGCGCAGTGGACGCCGCCCCGGATCGTCGCATCGCAGATGTTGTCGCGGGGAACGCCCCGCTGGTCCTGCTGGGTGAGGTCGGCGGCCAGGACGATGTCGAGGTCCGCGCCGGGCTGCAGGCGCAGGGCGGCGGCGGCGGTGCGCAGGTCCTGGTCGTCCACGCGGCGTCCGGTGGGCGCGTTGAACGCATAGCCGTCCCGCAGCTTGAGCGAGCCGCCGAGCGACAGGAACACGGTGTCGGAGAGCGGGACATTGCCGCGGGCGTTCAGGGTGCGCCGGTCAGGGTTGCCGTACCCGCCCGCGATGCGCAGGGACGGCTCGGCCGACGGCTTGCGGCTGACGAACTGGACGAGACCGCCCACGGCGTTCCGGCCGAACAGCACGCCCTGCGGGCCGCGCAGCACCTCCACCCGCTCCAGGTCCAGGGCGTCGATGTCGGGCGTGCCGCCGCGGCCGGCATACACCCCGTCCACGAAGACCACCACCGAGGGATCGCCCCCGGCGTTCTGGCTGATGCCGAAGGGCGAGCCGATGCCGCGGATCGCAGGGTTGGTCTGGATCGGGTCCACCGCCCCGACGGTGAAGCCGGGCGCCCGCAGCGCGATGTCCTGCAAACTCTCGATCGACTGGCGGCGCAGGGCGGAGGCCGGGAACGCGCTGACCGCCACCGGCGCCCGCTGGACGTTCTCCTCCACCCGCTGGGCGGTGACCACCAGTTCGGAGACGGCCTCGTGGGCCCGTTCCGCCGTGGCCGGTCCGGCCGCCAGGGCGGCGACGCCGAACGCCACCCACGAGACACCGTACGCCAGAGACTTCATCGCAACGCACTCCCCGCCGTGACCCTCGACCCGGCAAGGTCACCGAGGAGCCGCCGACCCCGACCCTGGAAGGCAACCCGGCAGGCGCCCCCTCCCGCGGATCGTCCGATCCATAGCCGACGCGGCATGGCTGCGAAACCGCCAGCGGCCCCGGAGGGATGACGCTTGCGTTTATGACCAATTCGTTCAATAGTGACGATATGGTCAGAAACGTGGAAACCCTCGACCGGCGCCGTGTGCGCACCCGCGCCGCCCTGTTGCGCGCCGGACAGAGCCTGTTTGCGGAACGGTCGGTGGACGGGGTTAGCATCGACGACATCGTGGCCGCCGCGGACGTGGCCAAGGGCAGCTTCTACAACCACTTCCCCGACAAGGACGCCCTGGCCCAGGCCCTGGCCGACCAGGCGCGCGCGTCGGTGGAGGCGATGGTCGCCCACGTGGGGGCCGGCGTGGCCGACCCGGCCGAGCGGGTGGCCCGCGCCCTCTGCGCCTTCGCGCGCCAGGCGGTCGAGCATCCCGAGGGGGTGCGCATGATGCTGCGCCTGTTCCACGGCGCGGCGATCCCCGATGCGCCGATGAACGCGGGCGTCCGCGCCGACATCCAGGCGGGGCTGGCGGCGGGCCGGTTCTCGGGCCTGTCGCTGGAGGCGGCGGTGCTGATGGCCGTCGGGACGGTCCAGATCACCGTGGCCCGCGTGCTGGATCACGACGCACCCGCCCAGGCCGCGGCCCTGGCGCGGGAGATGGCCGCCGCCCTGCTGCGCGCCCTGGCGGTCGATCCGGCCGAGGGATGGACCATCGCCGACCGCGCCGCCACCGACCTCTTCGCCCCCGCCTGAAACGGAGCCTCGCCATGCCTATCCTCCGCGCCCTGGTGGCCCTCTATGGCCTGCTGTTCGCCGGGCTCGGCCTCGGCTTCTGGATCGCGCCGCAGAGGCTGGCGCAGGGCTTCCACCTGGAAGCGGTGAACGTTCCGGGGCTGGCGACCCTGCGCGCGGATTTCGGCGGCCTGTTCCTGACGCTCGCGGTCCTCTGCTTCGCGGCCGCCTGGACCCAGCGCCGGTTGCCCGCCATCGCGGCGGCCCTGATGCTGGGCGCGGCGGCGGCGGGCCGGCTGATCGGCTGGGGCGTGACCGGCGACCTCGGGGGCCAGGCGGCGTCGCTGGGCGTCGAGGTGGTGGCGATCGTCCTCTTGGCGCTCTACGCCCGCGCCCTGGCTGCCGATCCCGCGGCGCGGCGCGGCGGAGGCCTCTGGTTCGCCGGAGCCGTGGTGGGCCTCGTCGCCCTGGCCAGCGGCGCGCTGCTGGTTCCGGGCGTGCAGCAGGGCCTGTTCCTGCAGGCCGCGACGGCGGGCGTCGGGCACAACAACAACGCGCTCATGAAGGACGACGCGCTGCGGGTGGTGCTGTGCGGCACCTCCGCTCCCCTGCCGAGCGACCGCCGGGCCAAGGCCTGCGTCGGGGTGATTGCGGGCGGCAAGCTCTACGTCGTGGACAGCGGGCCGGAGTCCACCGAGAACCTGCTGAAGTGGGGCCTGCCGCTGGACCGAGTGGGCGGGGTGCTGCTGACCCACTTCCATTCGGACCACATCGGCGACCTGGGCGAGTTGAACCTGCAGACCTGGGTCCAGGGGCGGCCCGGGCCGCTGGCGGTCTACGGCGGCCCCGGGGTGGAGCGGGTGGTCGCCGGGTTCAACGAGGCCTACGCCCAGGACCAGGGCTATCGCACCGCCCACCACACGCCGGCGATGATGCCGCCCGCCACCTGGCCGATGGTCGCCCGGCCCGTGCCGGTGGCGGCCAACGGCCCGCTGCCCCACACGGGCGTGCTGCTGGATGACGGCAAGCTCCGGATCACGGCGATCGAGACCAACCACGCGCCGGTCCACCCGGCCTACGCCTACCGCTTCGACTACAAGGGCCGCTCGGTGGTGATCACCGGCGACACGGCCAACTACCTGCCCCTGGCCGCCGCCTCGCGCGGCGCCGACATCCTGCTGTCCGAGGCGCTGAACCGCGAGATGATCGCCGACATGGAGCGGATCGCGCGCAAGGCCGACCGGCCGCGGGTCGCCCACATCATGGCGGACATCCAGAGCTATCACATCTCGCCCACCGAGGCGGGCGGCCTGGCCGACACGGCGGGGGTGAAGCTGCTGGTGCTGTACCACCTGCTGCCGGCGCCGGATAACTTCATCCTGCGCAGGCTGTTCACCCGCGGCCTCGGCGACGCGCGGCGGGGCGAGTGGGACCTGGCCGACGACGGCAGCCTCTACACCCTGCCGGTGGGCTCCACCGACGTCCGCATCGGCCGCATCCGCTAGCCCGGCGCGGGCCGCGCCTTGACCGCCCCGGCCGCGTCGGGGCAATCATCGGCCGTGGCGCCCGTGAGGGCTCAAAAGGGAATGCGGTGCGTGCGCTCGCGCACAAGGCCGCGGCTGCCCCCGCAACTGTAAGCGGCGAGCCGAAGACCAACACAGCCACTGGGGCCGAAAGGTCCTGGGAAGGCCGGTCCGAGGCGACGACCCGCGAGCCAGGAGACCTGCCACAAGCCGTGGTCACGCGCGACCGCGTCGGACGGGGTGCGCCGATGTGGATGGACCGGCTCCGGGGCTCCTCCGGGGGCGCCCATGTTCGTCGCGGTGACGTGTCACGTTCGCCGCGAGGTTTCGGCCCATGTCTTCCATCGTCTCACCCTCCGCCCGCGCCGGCCTGTGGTCCGCGGGTCTCGTCGCCCTGGTCGTGGGCGGCTCCTTCCTGGCCGGCTGTCTCGAGCCCCTGGTCGCCGTGGCGGTGATCGCCGCCGGCGCCCTGCCGCTCGGACGGGCGCTCCTGCTGACCGCCGCCGTCTGGCTGGCAGGCCAGGCCGTCGGCTTCGGCCTGCACGACTACCCGCGCGACGCCCAGACGATGTCCTGGGGCGTGGGACTGGGCCTCGCCGCCCTGGCCGCGACGCTCGCCGCCGCGCCGGCGTTGCGGGCCTTCGCCGGCCAGCCCGTATGGCTGCGGGGGGGCGCGGCCTTCGTGGCGGCCTTCGTGGCCAACCAGGTGGCGATCCTGGGCGTGGAGCAGGTGGTCACCGGCGCCTGCGAGGTGCGGCCCGGGGTCATCAGCCTCGTGGGCCTGGTGAACGGCGTCTGGCTGGCGGTCCTCCTCCTGATCGACGCCGCCGTGCGCCGCGCCGGTCCGAAGCTCCCGGCGTTCGGGCGCGCGGCGTGAGCGCGCTCCGGATCGTCTCGCTGCTGCCCAGCGCCACCGAGATCGTCGCCGCCGTCGGGATGGCCGAGCAGCTCGTGGGCCGCTCGCACCAGTGCGACTTTCCTCCGCAGGTACGCCACCTGCCGGCGCTGAGCGAAACCAAGGTCCGCCTCGACGGCACGTCCCGCGACATCGACCGCCGGGTGAACGAGATCATCGCCCAGGGCGTCTCGGTCTACCGCGTCGACGCCGAGCGCCTGCGGGCGCTGAGGCCGGACGTGATCGTGACCCAGACCCAGTGCGCCATCTGCGCCGTCACGCCGGGCGACCTGGAGGACGCGCTCTGCGAATGGACCGGCATGGCGCCGGCCCTGGTCTCGCTGGAGCCCAACGACCTCTCCGACGTCTGGGGCGACATGCGCAGGGTGGGACAGGCGCTCGGCGCGGACGCGGCGGCGGAGCGGGCCATCGCGGCGCTGCAGAGCCGCTTGGCCGCGATCCGGGAAACCGCCGGCCGCGCGGCCTACAGGCCGACCGTCGCCGCCATCGAATGGATCGACCCGCTGATGGCCGGCGGCAACTGGATGCCGGAGCTGATCGAGGCGGCGGGCGGGGAGAGCCTGTTCGCCACGCCGGGCCAGCACTCGCCCTGGCTGGACTGGCGGGCGCTGGCGGCGGCCGACCCCGACGTGATCCTTCTGCTGCCCTGCGGCTTCACCCTCGAACAGAGCCTGGCGGACGTGCCGCTGCTGCAGGCGCGGCCCGAGTGGGCGGCGCTCTCCGCCGTGCGCCGGGGGCAGGTCTATGTGATCGACGGCCACCACTACTTCAACCGCCCGGGCCCGCGGCTGGTGGAGTCCGCCGAGATGATCGCCGAGATCCTCCACCCCGACCGGTTCGCCTTCGGGCACGAGGGCCGAGGCTGGGTCAGGCTGTAGCCTTACGGCCGCAGCAGGGCCTTCAGCTCCGCGCCCGTCGCTGCCTCGCCCAGGCGGTCGAAGCGGCCCTCGGCGGCGATCTCGCGCGCGGCGCTGAGGAATCCGGCCCAGGCGGCCCGGGCGAGGGCGCCGCCGACGCTGATCCGGCGCACGCCCAGGTCGGCCAGCTCGGCGACGGTCAGGCCTCGGGTCCACATCAGGACGTTCAGCGGCTTCGGCGCCACGGCGCCGACCGCGGCGGCCACGTCGTCCGCGGTCCGCAGGCCGGGGGCATAGAGGCAGTCCGCGCCGGCCTCGGCCAGCCGGACGAGCCGGTCTAGCGTCTGGCGCAGGTCCATCTGTCCGATCAGCAGCCCCTCCGCCCGCGCCACCAGGACAGCGCCCGAGCCCTCGGCGTCCACGGCGGCCCGCGCCGCCTTTACGCGCTCCACCGCAAGCGCCGTCTCGTAGAGGGGCTTGCCGCTGTCGTGGCTCATGTCCTCGATGGACAGGCCCGCCACGCCCGCCTCCAGCGCCAGGCGCACGTTCGCCGCCACCGCCTCGGGCGCGTCGGCATAGCCGTTCTCGAAGTCGGCGTTCAGCGGCAGGTCGGTGGCGGCGGCCAGGGCCGCGAGGTGCGCCAGCATGTCGGCCAGCGGGACCTCGTTGTCGAGCCGGCCGGTCGACCAGGCGAATCCGGAACTGGTTGAAGCGAGGGCCTGGAAGCCCAGCGCCTGCAGCATCCGGGCGCTGCCCACGTCCCAGGGGTTGGGGATCACGAAGCAGCCGCCTTCGTGCAGCTTCCGGAATCGCGCGCGCTTCTCGGACGGAGTCGTCATCGGACCCTCCCATGGCAAGGCTTAACGCTGGAAGCTGAAGCAGGGAACGGGCGCGAAACGAATCGCGACCGAATCACTGACTCGCAGCGATTCAGCTTTCGTTCCCTACGACATATTGTATCTGAATCGCTTCGGCCCACAACGAAGCTTCATCTTCGGGCGCGACCGATTGGACTTCTTTGCGCCTCGCCTTGACGCGGAAGGGGGCCTTCCTCTATATCGCCCGCTCCCTGCGCGGACCTGGTCCGTCGCACATCCATTTCCACGCGAAGGTATTCGCTATGTCGCGCCGCTGCGAAATCACGGGTGTCGGGCCGATGGTCGGCCACAACGTGAGCCACTCGAACATCAAGACCAAGCGCCGGTTCATGCCGAACCTGGTGGCCACCACCGTTCAGTCGGAAGCGCTGGGTCAGTCGTTCAACCTGCGCATCACCAACGCGGCGCTGCGCACCCTGGACTTCCGCGGCGGCCTCGACGCCGTCCTGCTGAAGGCCAAGGACGAGGTCCTCTCGGCCAAGGCGCTGAAGATCAAGCGCCAGGTGAAGGCGAAGTTGGCCGAGCAAGCCGCGGCCTAAAGCCGTCACGCTCTGCGAATTCGAAGAGGCCGCCCCTCGCCGGGCGGCCTTTTTGTTTGGGTCGGCTGCCCGTGGGAATCGCGGCGGCGCCTTACGGACGCGTCCAGTCGAAGGCCAGCAGCAGGGTCCGCTGGCCGGTAGGCCGGCCGTCGTAGAACCCGAAGTTGTCGTCCGAGACGAGGTAGAACCGCACGCGGCCGTCTGGCTGCGGCGCGGCGGCGAGGCCTTCCAGGTTGTCGACGGTGAGCGGCCGGGTGATCTCCAGGCTGTCCACCAGCCGGCCGGCGCCGTCCAGGATCCGGAGCTGGACCACATTGCCGCGCAAGGGCGAGTAGCTCCGCAGCAGGTAGGCCAGCCCGCCGCCGGGCAGGTTGTCCATCGCCACCAGTTCCGAGCCGGCAAGATCGAGATCGCGGTCGCGGACACAGGTCGTCGAGATGCGGCAGACGAAGGTCCAGCCGCGGTCTTCCAGCCCCACGCGATAGGCGTCGGCGGCCACGTCCGGGGCGGCGACCAACGCCTCCATCCCCTTGTTGTCGGTGAACTTCACGTCGGGCTGCGGAACCCGGCGGGGCAGGGCGCCGCCCTTGGCGAACAGCAGGATGCGGTCGTGCTGCTCGAAGCTGACCAGGATGTCGCCGTTCGCGAGCCGGGCGATCCCTTCGGAATCGTACTCGCGCTGGCCGCCGAGGTAGAGGTCGGCGCCGGTCGTCTCCTTCAGGGCGATCATCGTGGCGTCCGCGAGGCCCGCCAGCCGGCCGCGGGCGTCCAGCACCACGCGGGCTTCCAGAAGGTCGGACTGGTCGCCCACCGCCAGCAGCCGCCCGTCCGGCGAGACCTTGAGGTCCGAAAGCCCGTGCAGGCGGCTCGTCTGGCGTGACGTCAGCACCAGGCCGCCGGCGTAGGTGAAATTCCCGATCCGCTCACGACCCGGATCCGTTGGATCCATGGGCACGGCCTCGGCGTCCACCTGGATCGCCGCGCCAACGGCCACGGGGTGCAGAGGCAACGGCGCCATCGGCGCCGCGCACGATCCCAGCGCCAGCGCAAGCGCCAGGCCGGCGATCCGCCTCAAGCGGTGGCCCTCCGCACTTCCTTGAAGGTCGAGCGCCGCGCCGGCCCTTGCGGGCCCTGGGTGTTGGGCGGCGGCGCCAGCAGGTTGGCGTTCTTGCGCGTGACCCGCCGCACCTCCTCGTCGAACAGGTCGGCCAGCTGTTCGACCATGGCGCCGGCGAGCTGCTCCACGTCCACGATGGTGACCGCGTTCTTGTAGTAGCGGGTGACGTCGTGGCCGATGCCGATGGCGATGAGCTGGACCGGGCTCTTGGCCTCGATCTCACCGATCACCTCGCGCAGGTGGCGCTCCAGGTAGTGGCCCGAGTTCACCGACAGGGTGGAGTCGTCGACCGGCGCCCCGTCCGAGATGACGAGCAGAATCCGGCGGGCCTCGGGCCGGCCGATCAGCCGCTGGTGCGCCCACATCAGGGCCTCGCCGTCGATGTTCTCCTTCAGGAGGCCCTCGCGCATCATCAGGCCCAGGTTGCGCCGGGCGCGGCGCCAGGGCGCGTCGGCGGCCTTGTAGATGATGTGGCGCAGGTCGTTCAGGCGGCCGGGCTGGGCGGGTTTGCCGGCCTTCAGCCAGTCCTCGCGCGAGGAGCCGCCCTTCCAGGCCCGGGTCGTGAAGCCCAGGATCTCGGTCTTGACCCCGCACCGCTCCAGGGTGCGCGCCAGGATGTCGGCGCAGACGGCCGCCACCATGATCGGGCGGCCCCGCATCGAGCCCGAGTTGTCGATCAGGATGGTGACGACCGTGTCCCGGAACTCGGTGTCCTCCTCCTCCTTGAAGGCGAGGGAGGCGGTGGGGTCGGTGATCACCCGGGTCAGCCGCGCGGTGTCGAGCAGGCCTTCTTCCAGGTCGAAGGACCAGGAACGGTTCTGCTGCGCCAGCAGCTTGCGCTGCAGGCGGTTGGCCAGGCGCGAGACCACGTTGGACACGCTGGCCAGCTGCTGGTCGAGGTAGGCCCGCAGGCGGGTCAGCTCCTCAGGGTCGCACAGCTCCTCGGCGGCCACGATCTCGTCGTGGGCGGTGGTGAAGACCTTGTAGGTGATCGCCCGGTTGTCGCCCGACGGGTCCGGACGCGCGGGCTGGTCGCCGTCGCCCATGTCCGGCGGCTCGTCGGTGTCCTCGGCGTCGGGGTCTTCCTCGGACTGCATCATCTGGCTGTCGGCGTCCTCGGCCTCGCGGGCCGTGGTCTCGTCGTCGTCCATCGCCGTCTGCTGCGGCGACTGGCTCTCGCCCTCGCCGTCGTCGTTGTCCTCGGAGGCCTCGGGATCGCCCTCGTCCTTGCCTTCGCTGTCGTCGTCGGGCTGTTCCGGCGCGTCCGACAGGTCGTCGCCCATCTCCAGGTCGCGGATGATCGCCCGGGCGATCCGGGCGAAGGCCTTCTGGTCGTGCAGCGTGCCTTCCAGCTTCGCGAGGTCTTCGCCGGCCTTGGCTTCGATGTCGCCGCGGAACATGTCCACCAGCGCCCGGGCGGTCGGGGGCGGCGGCTCGCCGGTCAGGCGCTCGCGGACCATCAGCGAGACGATCTCGGCCAGGGGCGGGTTCGCCATGGCCTCGACCTCGTTGTAGACCTTGCGCGCCCAGGCGTGATCCATCACGGCCTTCAGGTTGCCCCGGACCCCACCCATGGCGTTCGCGCCGATCGCCTCGATGCGAGCCTGCTCCAGGGCGTCGTAGATCGGCTGGCCGGCGCCCGACCGCGGCCGGGTCTTCGCATGGGCGGCCGGGTCGTGGTGGGCGATGCGCAAGGCCATCTGGTCGGCCAGGCCGCGGATGCGGGCGGCGTCCTCGGGCGTCAGGTCCCGCGGCGGGTGCGGCAGCACGGCCCGGTTGCCGGAAAGCTGCGGCCCCTCGCCCGAGTAGACGATCTCCAGGTCCGGGGTCTCGGCCAGCGAGCGCGCGGCATGGGCCAGCGCGCGCTTGAAGGGCTCCAGGGGGCTTTCCGGGTTCTTCGCCATATCAGTCGGTCATAGATCAGGCGTGACCCGGGGTGAAACAAGGAATCGTGTGTCGAGGAACAGTGAAGGTCCGCCCGCGTTTCCAGGCCGAGTTTTCGGACCGAGGAGAAACCTGATGCTCAAGTGGGCCCTGATCTTCGCGATCGTCGCCATCGTGGCCGGCGCGCTCGGCTTCGGCGGCATCGCCGGCGCTGCGGCCGGTATCGCCAAGCTGCTGTTCTTCGTCGCCGTGGTCGGCTTCCTGCTGTTCCTGGCGCTAGGCGTCTTCGCCGGCCGCAAGCTGACCGGACGCTAAGGGGTCAGGCCTCACCTCCCGCACCGGGAGGTGAGGCCTGCGCCTACTTCTTCGCCGCGTAGGCCTTGGCCTGGCGGCCCACCACCTCGACCAGGTCGCCCATGGCGATGTTGGCGTCGATGAGGTGCAGACCCCAGTCCTGGGCGACCACGCCGCCGGGGCCGGTCACGTCGCCGGCGATAACGTCCGTCCGCGGATCCGCGGGATCGGCGTTCACGCGCGCCTCAAGATAGTTGAAGCCGTTCTTCGAGACGCAGCCGCCGGTGATCAGGCCGGGGACGGACACGAACGGCGTCGTCGGATTCGGCTTGTCCTTCACCCAGGTCGGCGTCGCCGCCGAGGCGCTGGCGATTTCCATCCCGTTCGACAGGTACGCGTGCAGCTCCTTGCGCCCCAGCAGCGCGGCCGGGTTGACGCACGCCGCCTCCATGTCGGGGTTCGCCACCTTGCCGAAGCGGGTGTTGGCGGGGGGCGGGATGGTGTCGCGGAAGGTGACGTAGCTGATCGCGCAGCCGGTCTGGTCGGCGGACTTGCACAGCGGGATCGACTTGAACTGGCCGGTGTCCCCGCCCTTGGTCACCGGCAGGTTCGAGCCCAGGATCAGGGCCGACACCAGCTGCTTCTGGATGGGCTTGCCGTCGATCTCGGCCGGGATCAGCCGCTGGAGGAGGCCCGAGCCCTGGCTGTGGCCGATCAGGACCACGCCGCGGCCCTTGTTCTGCGTGGCCAGGTAGTGGTTCCAGGCATCGAGGACGTCGTTGTAGCCCACCTGACGCACGGCGGGGTCGGCGGCGCCGGGGATCGGCTTGCCCTCCACCATGGCCCGCAGGGCGGTCAGGGTGAACTGGCGGTAGATCGGCGCGAAGATCCGGCATTTCGAGCCGAAGCGGGCCAGCTGCTGCTTCACTACGTTCAGCTCTTCGGCGTTGGCGGTCATGTCCGAGACGACGCCGGGGTCGTTCGAGACCGTGGGGTAGACGTAGAAGCAGTCGATCGGCGCCTTGGGGTCGGCCTTGAAAGCTTCGATGCTGGAGGATCCGTCGGCCTTGACCACCGTGGTCGACAGGTCGATGGCGCAGGCGTCGCCGGACTTGCCAGGCCAGCACAGCCAGGCCTCGGGCTTGGCGTAGTCGTTCTTGGGATAGGTGGTCTGGGCCGCGGCGGGCAGGGCGGTCAGCCCCGTGGCGGCAAGGGCCAGAATGGCGAGCGATCGTAGCGTCATGGTCTCCCCCGGAAGGCTTCTGATTTTCGAATAAGCCGTATGATCATCGCCTGTCGGTTGCGCCAGGTCCAGCGCCCTTCATGCGCGCGGCGATTCGGGCCAAAGTCCCGCCCAGAGTTCGGGGATAGACAAGATGGCGTCCGATAAACCGGCCGGCTGGCCGGCCAGGATCTGGGCCGCGATCGGCGGTGGGCTGGTGGCGCTGGTGGGGATCCTGCTCCTCGTGGGCGGGGGCTGGCTGATCTTCCTCGACGGCTCGCCCTACTACATGCTGGCGGGCGCGGCGGTCGTCGCCACGGGCGTGATGCTGGCGCGCCGGCACCCCGCGGCGGGCCTCCTCTATGCGGCGGTGCTGGGCGCCACCCTGGCCTGGGGCGTGTGGGAGGCCGGCCTCGCGTTCTGGCCGCTTGTGCCGCGCCTCTTCGCCCCGGCGGTGCTGGGCCTGTTCATCCTGCTGGTGATCCCCACGGCGCCGAAGGCGGCCCTGCGCCATCAGTCGGGCCTGGCGGTGGGGCTGCTGTCCCTGGCCTGCCTGGGCGTGCTGGGCGCCGTGGTCCCCGCGACCTTCACCTGGGGCCAGGCCACCATTCCGGCCCAGGTCACCGGCGCCGCGCGCCCTGCCGAGACGGTGTCGGACTGGCGCTACTACGGACGCGATCCGGGCGGCTCGCGCTATGCGCCCGTCGACCAGATCAACCGCGAGAACGTCGACGACCTGAAGGTCGCCTGGACCTACCGCACCGGCGAGGCGCGCCACCGCGGCAGCCAGGACCAGAACACCCCCGTCCAGGTGGGCGACACGCTCTACGTCTGCACGCCCACCAATGTGGTCATCGCCCTCGACGCCGACACGGGCCGCGAGAAATGGCGGCACGATCCCAAGGTGAAGCCGCTGTTCTGGAACCGCTGCCGCGGCGTCGGCTACTGGGACGGGACCCAACCGAAGGTGGCGCTGTCCGGCCCGCCCGCGTCGCCCGCGCCCAAGGCTGCCGCGGTGGCGGCCAAGGCCGCGGTCCCGCCCGAGGCGCCGCTCTGCAGCCGCCGGATCATCTCCTCGACCATCAACGCCCAGCTCTTCGCGCTGGACGCGGCGACGGGCCAGCGCTGCCCGGGCTTCGGCAAGGACGGCATGGTCGACCTCACCGCGGGGGTCGGGCCGGTCAAGCCGGGCTTCTACTTCCAGACCTCCACGCCCACGGTGATCGGCGATCGCGTGCTGATCGGCGGCTGGGTGGTCGACAACCAGGAACTGGCCGAGCCCTCCGGCGTCGTTCGCGCCTTCGACGTGGTCACGGGCGAACTGGCCTGGGCGTGGGACCTGGGCGACCCGTCCATCGACAAGCTGCCGCCCGAGGGGAAGACCTATACCCGCGGCACGCCCAACGTCTGGTCGACGCCCGCCTTCGACCCGGACCTCGGCCTCGTCTACCTCCCGGTGGGCAACGCCACGCCGGACTATTGGGGCTCGCACCGCTCCATGGCGGCGGAGGGGTATTCCTCCTCGGTGGTCGCGGTGGACGTGGCGACCGGCAAGATGCGCTGGACCTTCCAGACGGTGCACCACGACCTCTGGGACTACGATGTCCCGTCCCAGCCGATGCTGATCGACTTCCCGGTCAAGGGCGGCACGGCGCCGGCCCTGGTCCAGCTGACCAAGCGCGGGCAGATCTTCGTGCTCGACCGCCGCGACGGCAAGCCGCTGACCCGGGTGGTGGAGGTGCGGGTGCCCGGCGGGGCCCAGCCCGGCGAGTGGGTCTTCCCGACCCAGCCCTATTCGGTGGAGATGCCCACCATCGGGGTCGAGCGGCTGACCGAGCAGATGATGTGGGGCGCGACGCCCCTGGACCAGCTGGCGTGCCGGATCATGTTCCAGTCGGTGCGGTACGAGGGCGACTTCACGCCGCCCGGCAGCGCCAAGCAGCCGTCGCTGCAGTACCCGGGCAATGCGGGCGGGATGAACTGGGGCTCGGGCGCCTTCGACGCCCGCCGCGGCCTGCTGATCGTCAGCGACGTGCGGATGCCCCAGATCGTGGCCCTGACCAAGAGCGACGAGCCCGGCGTGGCCCTGAGCCGGGCCGTGAAGGACCGTCCGCCGCCCAGCCTGAAGGCCATCCCTTACAAGGTGCGCAACCAGTGGTTCCTGAGCCCGGTGTTCGCGCCCTGCATCCAGCCCCCGCACGGGATGCTGACCGCGATCGACGTGCGGACACGCCAGGTGGTCTGGCAGGTGCCGGCCGGCACGGCCGAGGCCCAGGCGCCCTTCGGCCTGAAGTCGAACCTGCCGATCCCCATCGGCACGATCGGCATCGGCGGCCCCATCACCACGGCCGGGGGGGTCACCTTCCGCGCCGCTACCACCGACGCCTACCTGCGGGCCTACGACAACGCCACGGGCAAGGTGCTGTGGCAGGCGCCATTGCCCGTCGCGGCGGCGGGGACGCCGATGACCTACGTCTCGCCCAGGACCGGCCGGCAGTATGTGGTGGTCAGCGCGGGCGGCGCGGCCATGAGCCCGGCCAGCGGGGACTATGTCGTCGCCTACGCCCTGAAGTAGCCCTCAGCCCTCCAGGCTGCGCCGCAGGAACGCGAAGGTCTCCTGCAGGATCTCCAGCGTGCGCGGGGTCGGCCCGGTGACGTCGAAGCTGTGCGGCGCGCCGGGATTGTTGGCGACCGTCAGGGGGTAGTCCCGGCGCAGGGCCTCGGCCACGAACCGGTCCACGCCGGGCAGCAGCTCGGGGATCTCGTCGGCGCCGGCCCGGGCCAGGTACAGCGGCGCCTTGCGGCCCGGCTCGGCGAGCTGGCGCAGGGGCGACTGGGCGGCCAGGATCCCGGCCCCGTTGCTGGCGCGGTGCTGCGCCGAGCCTTCCAGGTCCATCATGGGGTAGTAGGCCACGAGGCAGCGCAGCCACGGCGGCGCATCCTTCACATAGGGCGCCAGCATCGCGCCGCCGGCCGAATAGGCGGCCAGGCAGATGCGGTCGGGGTCGATGTTCAGCTCGGCCGCATGGGCCCGCACGTAGGCCACGGCTGCGGCCACGTCGCTCGCGCCTTCGGCGACGCCCTGCGGGAAGCCCAGCCGGTGAGTGAAGGTCACGCCCACGAGGCCCTGAGCCGCCGTCAGCCGGCCGTATGAGGTGAAGGCCCCGATCTCCTTCATCGGCGCGCCGGGCGGGCCGCCGCCGTGGATGAAGATGACCGCGCCGCGCCGCTCGCCGGGCTTCAGCCCCTCCGGCCGATAGACGTCCATGGCGATGCGGGGATCGCTCCCGCCGGCGTAGGGCAGGTTCCTGGTCACCGCCACCCGGTCCATGCCGGGCACGGTCATGACCACGGTCCGCCGCGCCGCTGCGATCACCTCGGGCGGGATGGACGGGGGCTGGGCCACGGCCGAGCCTGCCGCCAGCGTGAGAGCCAGGGCCGCCAGCAAGCGCATCGCAAGAGGTCTCCGGTGAAGGTGGGCGGAGAGCTTATCCGCGCCCCGCGTCCTTCGCCCAGCCGGAGCCGACCAACAGGCGTTGCCGCTCCTACGCGACGCGGACCCGCGCGGTGCTCTCGGGCAGGTCCTGGCCGAAGGCGCGCTGGTAGAACTCGGCCACCGTGCCGCGCTCCAGCTCGTCGCACTTGTTCAGGAAGGTCATCCGGAACGCGAGCCCGATGTCGCCGCCGAAGATCTCGGCGTTCTGGGCCCAGGTGATCACCGTCCGCGGGCTCATGACCGTGGAGATGTCGCCGTTCATGAACGCATTCCGGGTCATGTCGGCGACCCGCACCATGGCGTTGATGGTCCGCTTGCCCTCGGCGCTCTGATAGCCGGGGGCCTTGGCCAGGACGATCTCGGCCTCCACGTCGTGGCTGAGGTAGTTCAGCGTGGTGACGATGGACCAGCGGTCCATCTGCGCCTGATTGATCTGCTGGGTGCCGTGGTAGAGGCCGGTCGTGTCGCCCAGGCCGATGGTGTTGGTGGTCGAGAACAGGCGGAAATAGGGGTTCGCCCGGATCACCCGGTTCTGGTCCAGCAGGGTCAGCTTGCCCGAGGCTTCCAGCACGCGCTGGATCACGAACATCACGTCGGGCCGGCCGGCGTCGTACTCGTCGAACACCAGCGCGATGGGCCGCTGCAGCGCCCAGGGCAGCATGCCCTCGCGGAATTCGGTGACCTGCTTGCCGTCCTTCAGGACGATGGCGTCCTTGCCGACCAAGTCGATGCGGCTGATGTGGCTGTCCAGGTTGACCCGGATCATCGGCCAGTTCAGGCGCGCGGCCACCTGTTCGATGTGGGTCGACTTGCCGGTGCCGTGATAGCCCTGGACCATCACCCGACGGTCGAAGGCGAAGCCCGCGCAGATCGCCCGCGTGGTCTCGAGGTCGAACTTGTAGGCGGGATCCACGTCCGGCACGTGGGGGTCGCGCTCGCTGAAGGCCGGGACCTTCATGTCGATATCCACGCCAAAGGTCTCGCGTACGTCGACCTCCCGGTCCGGCGTGAGCGTGATCAGCTTGTCTTCGGTGGTGTCGAAAGCGGCCATGACGGGCTTCGATTACAAGCTTGCCGTCGCGTACGCAAACAGGTGTTTTGTCCAGAGGCTGAGGAGGAACGGCCATGCTGATGGAAGCGCACAGCGCCTATCGCACGATCAGGGTCCAGCCGCGCGAAACTGGCTTCGGCGCCGAAGTGACCGGCGTCGACCTGTCCCGGCCGCTCCCGCCCGAGGTGCTGGCCGAGGTGAAGGCCGCCTGGGCGCGCCACGCGGTGCTGGCCTTTCCCGACCAGCCGCTCAGCCTGGACGCGCTGGAGGCGTTCACGCTGCAGATGGGCCCGTTCGGGGAAGATCCGTTCATCAAGCCCATGCCCGGCCGGCCCAACGTGCTGGAGCTGCGGCGCGAGCCCGACGAGAAGGCCCCGAACTTCGGCGGCGGCTGGCATTCGGACTGGAGCTTCCAGCCGGCGCCGCCGTCGGCGACCATCCTGCGCTCGGAGGTGACGCCGCCGGTTGGTGGGGACACCCTGTTCGTGGACGCGGCCCGCGCCTACGACGACCTGTCCGCCACCATGAAGGCCATGCTGGCGCCCTTGCGCGCGATCCATTCCGCCGGCCGGCCCTATGGCGCCAACGGCCTCTTCGCGCGCGAGACGCAGAAGCGGACGATGGAGATCATCTCCTCGCCCGAGGCGGACAAGACCCACCCGCATCCGCTGGTGCGCACCCATCCGGTGAGCGGACGCAAGGCGCTGTTCGTCAGCCCGACCTACACGGTCGGGGTCGAGGGGCTGAGCGACATGGAGGCCGATGCGGTGCTGGGCTTCCTCTACAAGCACCTGCTGCAGGAGACCTATCGCCTGCGCCACACCTGGAAGCCGGGGATGGTGCTGATGTGGGACAACCGCTGCACCATGCACTTCGCCGAGGGCGGCTATGACGGCCACCTCCGCGTCATGCACCGCACGACCGTGGCGGGCGAGGTTCCGGTCTGAGGCCTACCAGAGGGTCTTCGCCGCGCGGGCGGGCCACGCCTCGTCATAGGCCTTGCCGCCGACCTCGCCGGCGCTGAGCGCGGCCAGGATCTCGCCGGGCGTGGGGAGCGACGCGGGATCGACGTGGGCCGCGGGGTCCCAGATCCTGGAGCGCACCACGGCCCGGGCGCACTGAAAGTAGGCGCGCTCGACGGTGATGACGATGGCGGTCCGCGGCGCCTGGCCCTGCACGGCGAGGGAAGCCAGCAGGTCGGGGGCCGCGGAGATGACGGCTCGCCCGTTCACCCGGAACGTCGTGCCGGAGCCCGGGATCAGGAACAGCAGCGCCACGCGCGGGTCGCGGACGATGTTGGACAGGCTGTCGATCCGGTTGTTGCCGCGCCGGTCCGGCATCACCAGGGTCCGCGGCCCGTCGATCCGGACCGCCGCGCCCGCATCGCCGCGAGGACTGCAGTCCAGTCCCTCCGGCCCGACGGTGGCCAGGGCGACGAAGGGGGAGGCCTCGATCAGCGCCCGGTAGTGCGGGGTGATGTGGTCGGTCTCCTTGACCGTGGAAGCCGGCACGGGCGCGAGGTCGTAGATCGTGGCGAGCTGTTCGGGCGTCTCGATAAGCATGGCCGCGATCATGCCGCGGGCGCGCTACTCCGCATAGCGCGGCTTCAGCGCGATCAGGCCCACGAAGCTCAGCAGGGCGGCGGCGGCGAGGTAGAGGCCCACGGGGGCCAGCCCGCCGCGGTCGGCCAGCAGCTGCGCCGCCATGGGCGCGAGGCCCCCGCCGATGATGCCGCCCACGTTGAAGGCGATCGACGCGCCCGTGTAGCGCACCCGGGGCGGGAACAGGCTGGGCAGGAAGGCGCCGAGCGGGCCGTAGACGAAGCCCATCATCAGCAGGGCCAGGGAGAGCCACAGCCAGATCAGCGGCAGCGAGCCGGCGCCCATCATGGCGCCCATGACCGCGCCGACGACCACCGTGCCGACGCATCCCGCCATCAGCACCCGGCGGGGATTGGCCACATCCGACCACCAGCCGGCGGCCAGGATGCCCACCGCCAGGAACAGGATCGCGCCGAGCTGGACGGCCAGGAAGGTCTCGCGGCTGTAGCCCAGGGTCGTCGTGCCGTAGCCGAGGGCGAAGGCGGTGGAGAGGTAGAAGATGGCGAAGCAGGCCACCACTGCGAAGGTCCCGCCCAGCAGGGCGCCGCCGTGCCGGCGGATCACCTCGGCCATCGGCACGTGGCTGGGTTCGGCCTCTTCCAGCGCCTTCTGGAAGGCGGGCGTCTCCCCGATGCGCAGCCGCACCCAGAGGCCCAGGCCCACCAGGATCGCGCTGGCCAGGAACGGCAGCCGCCATCCCCAGGCCAGGAAGTCGTCGGCCGGCATGGCCGCGCCCAGGATCAGGAACAGCCCGTTCGCCGCGATGAACCCGACCGGCGCCCCCAGCTGCGGGAACATGCCGAACCGGGCCCGCCAGCCCGGCGGGGCGTTCTCCACGGCCAGCAACGCCGCGCCGCCCCATTCGCCGCCCAGGCCAAACCCCTGGCCGAACCGCAGCAGGCAGAGCAGGGCCGGCGCCACCCAGCCCACCATGGCGTACGTGGGCAGGAAGGCGATCAGCAGCGTCGAGGCGCCCATCATCATCAGCGAGGCCACAAGGGTCGACTTGCGCCCGATCCGGTCGCCGAAGTGCCCGAAGAACGCCGCCCCCACCGGCCGCGCGAAGAAGGCCACGGCGAAGGTCGCATAGCTCTGCAGCAGCTGGGCCGAATCCGACGACTTGGGGAAGAAGAGGTGCGGGAACACCAGCGAGGCGGCGGTGGCGTAGATGTAGAAGTCGTAGAACTCGACCGCCGTGCCCACCAGGCTGGCCGCCAGGACGCGGCGGTTGGAGGCGCTGCCGGCGCCGGTCTGCGATGAAGCCACTGGAGATCCCCCTCGACGCAGGAGGCCTTCGCGCCCGCAGCGCCGGCGGTCAAGCCGCATGGCGTTTTGGCCGGCTTCGCACTACCTCTGCGGCATGAGCGCCGAGATCGATCCCTTCTACGCCATCTCCGTCAGCGGCCTGGCCCATCGGCTGAAGGCCGAGGGCCGTTCGATCATCCACATGGAGTTCGGGCAGCCGTCGACCGGCGCCCCGAAGGCCGCGATCGCGGCCGCGCACGCCGTGCTGGACGCCGAGGCCATGGGCTACTGGGAGAGCGCGCCGCTGAAGGCCCGCATCTGCCGCCACTATGCCGAGACCTACGGGGTGACGGTGGAGCCGTCGCAGATCACGCTCACCTGCGGCGCCTCGCCGGCCCTGGTGCTGGCCCTGTCGGCCACCTTCAAGCCGGGCGACGTGATCGCCATGGCGCGGCCGGGCTACGTCGCCTACCGCAACAACGTCAAAGCCCTGCACATGGTCCCGCTGGAGATCCCCTGCGGGCCTGAGACCCGCTACCAGCTCACCGCCGACCTCCTCGCCCGGATCGAGCCTGCGCCCGCCGGCGTCATCCTGGCCAGCCCGGCCAATCCCACCGGCACTGTGATCCCGGGCGACGAGCTCGCCGCCATCGCGCAGGTGTGCCGCGACCGCGGCATCCGCATCATCTCGGACGAGATCTATCACGGCCTCAGCTACGCCGAGCCGACGCACTCGATGCTGGAGTACGAACCCCAGGCCATCGTCGTGAACAGCTTCTCCAAATACTTCAGCATGGCCGGCTGGCGGCTGGGCTGGCTGATCGTGCCCAAGGCCGAGGCCTCGCGGGCGGTGGCCTACATGGGCGCCCTGTTCCTCACCGCGCCGTCGCTGGCCCAGCACGCGGCCCTGGTGGCCATGGACAGCCGCGACGAGCTGGAGGGCCACCTGGCCACCTATCGCCGAAACCGCGAACTGCTGCTGGAGGCGTTGCCGGCGCTGGGCCTGGAGAAGATCGCGCCGCCGGATGGCGCCTTCTACATCTGGGCCGACGTGGGGCGGCTGACCGACGACAGTCTCGCCTTCTGCAAGCAGCTCCTGCAGGACACCGGCGTGGCCACGGCGCCGGGCATCGACTTCGATCCCGTGGACGGGCGCCGCTACATCCGCGTGAGCTTCGCGGTCTCGACGCCTGAGATCGAGGAGGCGATCCGTCGGCTCGTCCCCTGGTTCGAGCAGGCGCGGGCAAGGGTCGCGGCCTAGGCGTGGCCGGATGAGCCTCCTCCCGGTCCGTGGCGTGCCCGTTTGGACTTGTGCGCCGGACGGTCCGAAGCTGGACAGCGAACGGGCCGCGACGGACATCATCGGCGAGGCCTTGGGCGTCGACGCCAAGGTGATCGCGATCCCGGTCGAGCGGCTGGGTGAGGAGTTCCTCAGGCTTCGGACGCGGATCGCCGGCGAGGTCATCCAGAAGTTCGTGAACTATGGCTTCCAGGTCGCTTTCGTCGGCGACGTGTCGACGGCCATCGCCGAGAGCGCCGCCCTTCGCGACTTCGTGCGCGAGTCGAACCGCGGCCGCCACGTCTGGTTCGTGGCCGATTTCGCCGAGCTGGAATCCAAGCTGGGTTGACCTACGTACGACGGGCGGCCTCTTTCGCCCGCAACCCTCAAGGAGATCGCCTCATGCAGACCCGCAAGCTCGGTCCGTTCGACGTCTCGGCCATCGGACTGGGGTGCATGAGCCTCTCCCACGCCTACGGCTCGCCGCCGCCGAGGGCCCAGGCCGAGGAGGTGCTGCTGGGCGCGCTGGACGCGGGCTACACCTTCTTCGACACCGCGGTCGTCTATGGCCTGGGCCACAACGAGACCCTGGTGGGGGAGGTGCTGGGCCCACATCGGCAGCGGTTCACCCTCGCCTCCAAGTGCGGCCTGACCGACGCCACCGGCGCGCAGCGCGGCATCGACGGGCGCCCCGAGACGATCAAGGCGCTGTGCGACGTCAGCCTTCGCCGCCTGCAGACCGACGTGATCGACCTCTACTACCTGCATCGCTACGACAAACGCGTGCCCATCGAGGAGAGCGTCGGCGCCCTGGCCGAGCTGGTGCAGGCGGGAAAGATCCGCGCCATCGGGCTGTCGGAAGTCTCGGCCGAGACCCTGCGCCGCGCCCACGCCGTCCACCCGATCACGGCCCTTCAGACCGAGTATTCGCCGTGGACCCGCAATCCGGAGGTCGCCGTCCTGGAGGCTTGCCGCGAACTCGGCGTGGCGTTCGTGGCCTTCTCGCCGGTCGCCCGGGGATTTCTGGCCGGCGGGGCGCCGGATCCGTCGCAGTTCGAGGACGCCGACTTCCGCAAGGCCATGCCCCGCTTCCAGGGCGAGGCCTACCAGGCGAACCTGAAGCTGCTGGACGCCTTCAAGGCGATCGCGGCCCAGGCGGGCTGCACGCCGGCCCAGCTGTGCCTGGCCTGGCTGCTGCAGAGGGCCGAGCACATCATTCCGATTCCGGGCACCTCCCGGCCGGACCACATGCGCGAGAACGCCGCCGCGGCGGGGATCGTCCTTGCGCCGGAAATCGTCGCCAAGGTGGAGGCTGCCGTGAACGCCGAGACGGTGGCGGGGGCTCGCTACTCGGCGGCGATGCAGGCCTCGATCGACACCGAGAAGCTGCCCGGCGAAGCCTAGATCCGCCGCTCCAGCCCGGCCCAGAACGGCTCGCGCAGCTTGCGCTTGAAGATCTTGCCGGAATCCTCGCGGGGCAGCTCGGCCGCCAGATCGACGCGGCGGGGCATCTTGTAGCCGGCCACGTGCTCGCGCAGGTACGCCTTCACCGAGGCTTCGGTGACATCGGCCCCCTCGCTGGGCTGGACGACCGCATAGACGCCCTCGCCGAACTCCTCGTCGGGGATGCCGAACACGGCGCAGTCGGCGACGCCGGGCATCTTCAGCAGCTCGGCCTCGATCTCGGCCGGATAGATGTTCACCCCGCCGGAGATGATCATGTCCTTGGCGCGGTCGCAGAGGTAGAGGAACCCGTCCTTGTCGAAGTAGCCGATGTCGCCGGGCGCGATCAGGCCGGCCTTCTCGCTGTCGGCCCGCTTCTGGTCGTCGCCGTGATAGGTGAAGTCGGCCATGCCGCGGGTCCGGGCCACCACCTCGCCGACCTCGCCGGGCGGCAGGCTCTCACCGTCCAACCCGATCACCCGCACGTCCGTCTCCGGCCACGGCCGGCCCACCGTGCCGGGGTGACTGAGCCAGTCCTCGGAGGTGCAGAAGGTGACGGCCGAGACTTCGGTGGAGCCGTAGTACTCGTTGATCACCGGCCCCCACCACTCGATCATCGCCCGCTTGATCGGGGGCGGGCAGGGCGCCGCGGCGTGGACCACGAACCTCAGCGACGAGAGATCGTAGCGGGCTTTCACCTCATCCGGCAGCTTCAGCAGCCGGTGGAACATGATCGGCACCATGTGCAGGTGCGTGACTCGGTGGCGCTCGATCAGCTGCAGCAGCTCCTCGGGATCGAAGCGGGGCTGGAGGATGACCGTGGCGCCGAGCCGGGCTGCAGCCAGGCCATAGGCGTTGGGGGCCGAGTGGTACATCGGTCCCGTCACCACGGTGACGATCTCCTCCGGCGGGCCGAAGCCCATGAAGCCGAAGGCCCGGCCGATGATTAGGCCGGTGAGGGCCGCCTGCTCCGCGCTTGGCGGGCGGCGGCGCACGCCTTTCGGCCGGCCGGTGGTGCCCGAGGTGTAGATGATCGTCCCCGGCGCCTCCGTGGGCGGCCCGGCGTAGGGCGGGAAGCCCTCCAGCCACGACGACCAGTCCAGGAACCCGGGCGGCGCCGGCGAGGGATCGATCCCATAGGCCTCCGCGATCTCGGGCGGCGTGGGGACCACCAGCACCGGCACGCCCGGCGGCAGGGCCTCGCGGATGGCCGGGATCAGATCGGCGTGGATGACGATGGCCTTGGCGCCGGAGTTCTCGAACAGATAGGCCGCCTCGTCCGGCGTGTAGTGCCAGTTCACCGGCGTCGGATAGGCGCCGATGAGGCCGGCCCCGGCGCTGGCCTCGAAGAACGGGAAGTCGTTGCGCAGATAGAGCGCCACGAGATCGCCCGCGCCGATCCCCAGGCTGGCCAGCCCCGCCGCCGCCCGGGCGGCCCGCTCCGCCAGCATCTCGGGCGAAAGGCTCCGCGCCCCGCTGATCAGTCCGCCCATGGCAGGCCCCCTACTTCAGCGCCGCCGGGAACTTGGGCAGGGCTTCGAAGTCCTCCATCACATGCTCGCGCACGACCCGGGCCTTGGTCTTGGCGGCGAGCGCCTCGGTGGCCTCGTAGCTCTTCAGCGTCTCGGCCCGGTTGAAGTTGAAGCGTGGCACCCGCTTGGCCTCGCGGCTCTCGGCGAGGTGCCAGAGGTCGCCGGTGAGCAGCACGACCCCGGCGTCCTGCAGCTTCAACTCCAGGATGGTGTGCCCGGGGGTGTGGCCGGGCGTCTGGTGGATCACCACCGTCTTGTCGCCGAACAGGTCGAGCGTCGGTCCCTCGATCAGCCTGGTCTTCGACGCCTCAAGCGCGGAGTAGGCCGCGAACTGCCCCGCGTTCTTCCGCGCCGCCTCGCTGAACGCGGTCGCCTTCTCGTCCGGATCCACGACCCAGGTGGAGCCGGCGAACAGGCCGGCGTTGCCGATGTGGTCGAAGTGGCTGTGCGAGACCGACACGAATTCGATGTCCGCCGGCGTCAGGTCGAGCTGCTTCAGCGCGTCGAGCAGGATTTGCTTGGATTGCGGGATGCCCGTGTCCCAGATCAAATCGCCCTTGGGATGGCGGACCAGGTAGCAGGGCACGATCAGCGTCCGTTGCACGCCCTTATAGGCCCCGTCGTCCGCGAACATGTCGGCGTCGGGCACCGGGAACTTGCCACAGTCGATGGCGTACAGTTCCAGGCCCTTAGGCGGCGCCTTCGCGGCGGAAGCCGCCCCCGCACCAAACAGAAGGGCGGCCGCCGTCGCGGCGGCCAACAAACGGGGCGTCATCAGGGTTTCCTCGAATTTGGTTTCGTTTGACCAGAGCGTGGCCTGGGACCGCCGCGGAGTCACGCATTCGGATCCCGATTGACCAAACGCGGCTCCGATGATTGTATGAGTGTATGCATACACAGGAGCAATTGCTGGGCCGCATCCGGATCGAGGACACTGGAGTCCCGATCTATGTGCAGCTCCGCGAACAGTTCCTGCAGGCCATGGGCGCCGGCGCGCTGAAGCCGGGCGACCAGATGCCGACCATGCGCCAGGTGGCGGTGGCCTTCCGGATCGACCTGAACACCGTACGGCACGCCTATGACGAGCTGGAGCGCGCGGGCGCGCTGGTGCTGGTCCGCGGCCGGGGCAGTTTCGTCGCCGAGCCGGCCGCTGCCCTGAAGGGCCCCGATCACGCCGCCGAGGTCGAGCGGCTCGCCCGCCAGGCCCTGGCCACCGCCGCCGCCGCCGGGGTCGACCCCCTGGCGCTGGCCGAGAAGATCACGGCGCTCGCCGCCGCGAAGGAGGAAGTCCGATGATGAACGCCGCCAGCCCCAACCTCAGGCTCGAGTTCGGGGGCATCTCCAAGCTGCGGGGCGCCAACCCGCTCGCGATCGTACTCTCCAGCCTGGCCATCACCGGTGGCGTGATCCTGGCTGTGGCCGTGACGGGGCCGACCGCCAGGTGGGTCGGGGCTATCCTGATCATTCTCGGCGCGCTCATTCCGCTCACCCTGATGCTGGCGAACCAGTGGGAGCGGGCGGTGGTCCTGCGCCTGGGCCGGCTGGACCGCATCGCTGGGCCCGGCCTCTTCTTCATCATCCCGGTGGTGGACCAGGTCGCCTACTGGATCGATCAGCGCATCCAGACCACCGAGTTCAACGCCCAGCAGGCGCTCTCCAAGGATACGGTGCCGGTCAATATCGACGCCGTGGTGTTCTGGCAGGTGCACGACACCGAACGCGCAGCGTTGGAGATCCAGGACTACCGGCGCGCCATCGCCCAGGTGTCCGAGACCTCGCTGCGCGAGATCGTGGGCTCGTCGCTGCTGGCGACGCTGCTGGCGGAACGCACCAAGGGCGACGAGATCCTTCGCGATGTGATCGGACGGAAGACCGCCGACTGGGGCATCTCGGTGATCTCGGTGGAGATCCGCGACATCGGCGTACCCTCCGGGCTTCAGGACGCCATGAGCCGCCAGGCCCAGGCCGAACGCGAGCGGCTGGCGCGGGTGGCCCTGGCCCAGGCCGAGCAGGAGGTCGCCGCCCGGTTCGTGGAGGCGGCCGAGATCTATGGCCGATCGCCCGCCGCGCTTCAGCTGCGCGCCATGAACATCATCTACGAGACCACCAAGGAGGGCGGCGCCACCATTCTGCTGCCCACCGCCATGGTCGACTCCCTGAATCCCGGCGGCGTTCTCGGCCTGGCCCAGGCGGGCCTCGCCGCGCAGGCGAAGACGTGAGGCGCACCTGTCGGCGCCGTTTCCGCGTCATTTCGGGTCGCCGTTAGCCTAACGCAGGTCTCCGACATCCGGCGGTTGGAGGCTAAAGGCAGAGCTTCGCCAATTCGTCGCAGGGGCGGGAGGCGTTCCGCAAACCTGCGTTAACCAATGGCTTGGCTAGTGCGGAGGACGAAAGGACCTCCCCGTGACCGACACCTACGCCGTCAAGGAACGCCTGGATTTCATCGGACTGGACAGCAAGGCGCGGGAGACGCTGCGATCGCTGCAGCCGTTCATCGCGGCGGAGATCCAACCGGCGCTGAGCCTCTTCTACGCCAAGATCGCCCAGACGCCGCAGGTCAGCCGGTTCTTCAAGGACCCCGGCCACATGGCCGCGGCCCAGAACGCCCAGGGCCGCCACTGGACCACCATCGCCGAGGGGCGGTTCGACGACACCTATGTCACCGGCGTCCGCACCATCGGCCAGACCCACGCGCGGATCGGCCTGGAGCCCCGCTGGTACATCGCCGGCTATGCGCTGATCATCGAGAACCTGCTGCGGCGCCTGGTGGAAACCCGCTGGCCGAAGGGCTTCGGCGGGCGCGCCAAGGGCGCAGAAGAAACCGCCGACGCCACCGCGACCCTGGTCAAGGCCGTGTTCCTGGACATGGACTTCGCGATCTCGATCTACCTCGAGAGCCTGCAGGCGGAGCGGGAGCGCCTCCACGCCGAACAGGTGGCGGTCAAGCGTGCTCAGGACGCGGCCATGGCGGCCCTCGGCGCGGCCCTGTCGCGCCTGTCGCAAGGCGATCTGCGGGCCCGGGTGGACGCCGATCTCGCGCCGGAATTCATGGGCGTGAAGGACGACTTCAACGCCGCAGTCAGCGCCCTGGAACAGGCCATGGGCTCGGCCGTCGACGTGACGCACGTGGTCACCCAAGGCGTGGCGCAGATCGGCTCGGCGGCCGACAACCTCTCGCGGCGGACGGAGCAGCAGGCCGCCAGCCTCGAAGAGACCGCGGCCGCTCTGGAGGAGATCACAGCGGCCGTCCGCAAGAGCGCGGAGAGCGCCCAGGACGCGAGCCGGATCGTCCAGGCGGCGAAGTCCGACGCCGAGCGCTCCGGCGACGTGGTCGCCCAGGCGATCGGCGCCATGGATCAGATCAACGGGTCCTCAAGCCAGATCGGCCAGATCATCGGGGTGATCGACGAGATCGCGTTCCAGACCAACCTGCTGGCCCTGAACGCCGGGGTCG
>NZ_LSJI01000095.1 GCF_001557235.1 Phenylobacterium sp. CCH9-H3
GCTGAAGCGGGCGCCGTTCAGCACCCCGCCGGCGTTCCAGGTTACCGCCCGCTTCAGCTTGTTGTTGCGCGGCTCGCCGTCCGCCAGGGTGTTCACGTTGACGAGGATCAGCCCCTCCTCGCTGTCGGTGACGACGGCGTAGGAATAGAGCGGATGGAACGTCTGTTCCTGGTTGGCCTGCAGCAGGCTGATATCGGCGCCCGTGACGGCGTCCTTGACCATCATCTTCTGCATCGCCTCGTTGCGGAGCGGGGCGATGTTCTGGTTGGTCGGCAGCGCCATGCAGGTCGCGTTCTTCGACGGGACGTGGGTGTTGTGGCCCAGGGGTGAGAACGGCGCCGAGACGACCCGCTGCGAGACGCCCTTGTTGCCGACGCTGGCGGCGTCGAACACCCGGAAGCCGCCCTTCCCTTCGGCCACGAACATGTACTCGCCGCGCAGCTGCAGGCAGCGGGCCGCCCCGTCGGTCTTGGAGACGAAGTTCGAGATCTCCTCGGCGCTGTCCTCCTCGCCGCCCAACGCCCCCTTCACGAAGGGCTTGCCGCGCACCCAGTTCTTCAGCTCACGCTTATTCTGGTCCACGTGCAGCTTGTAGAAGTCAGGATAGGCGTACCGGTGCAGGTACGAGCCGAACACCGCCTGCGGCTCGCTCCATTCGGAGACGCGAACGGCCTCGATGCCGTCCTCCAGGCCGACCCAGGCGTTCAGCCCGACGAAATTCACGAAGTTGGTCCCCAGCAAGAGGAGCTGGGCCATGATGGCGTTGTTGTCGTTGGCCGCGCTGACGTGGCAGTCCGAGCAGGTCTTGGTCTCGGTGGTCCGCACCGTGTGCGGGAAGTGCGGCGCGAAGGCCTGGCTGGAGAAGCCCGAGGCGGCGATCGGCGGCTGCTGCACGTATATCCGCTCGCGGTTCACGTTGGTCGAGGACAGGACCAGGGCCGAGGACGAGCGCACCGGCGCGATGGTCGAGCCCTTCGTCGTCTGGTGGCGGCCCAGCTGGTACATATCGTCCCGGGCGACCTGCGGATTATAGGTCGCGTAGTTCCGGGTCTCCTCGCCCTCGTACTTGTGGGTCGTGGTCTTCCAGTTGGCCTCGATCGGCAGGTGGCAGCCCGCGCACGCCGTGGTCCACGAGGTGTGGCAGGCGAAGCATTCCATCTCGTCGTCGTTGTGCGCCCGGTTGGCCGGGTCGACGCCGGGGCCCCAGGTGAACGGCCGTCCGTCCTTGCTGATCTTGCCCATCAGCTTGGCGCGCGCCGACTTGGCGTTGAAGTCGGGCGAGGCGCGGTCGACCGTGTCCTTGGTCAGCTTCACCCGCCATTCCAGCTTGGGGTCCACCAGCGAGCGCTGGATCAGCACCTGGCGGCCGTCGCGCTCCACCCACTCGAACCGGCGCTGGCCGTCGGGATTGCGCAGGAGCGAGAGGTCGTTGCCCTTCGGATCGGCGGCGGGCCCTGAGGTGCGCAGGGTCGGATACGCCGACGACGTGCCGTGGCAGTCCTTGCAGCGGATCTCCACCGCATTGGCCACTTCGCCCATGATCAAGCCCGAGCCGTGGCTGTCCTGGCTGAAGTGGCAGTCGGCGCACTGCATGCCCTTCTCGGCATGGATGTCCATCATGTGGACCGCCTTGCCGGGCGCGTTCTGGCCCACCGGCGTGAACTCGGGCGCGCCGTCCTTGTGGAACTTCTCCGGGTCGTCGTTGGCGATGACCGCGCCGTCCTTGTCCAGGAGCTCGCCGTCGCGGTTGCGCTTGAAGATGGCCCGGAAGTTCCAGCCGTGGCCGTGGTAGTCGGCGAACTGGGTGTCCTTCAGCTTCTTGTTCAGGCTGAACACGTTGCGCAGGAAGTCGAGGTCGGCCCACTTGCCCCGCGGCGCGGCGCCCTCGGGGTTGCGGTTCAGGACCTCGCGGATCTCCTTCGAGGTCGGATACTTCTGCCGCTCGGGCCACATGAACGGCGCGTCGGCCTCGTAGTCCCACATCGTGTAGCCGAGGTAGGTGTTCACGAACATGTTCGGCTGGTGCATGTGGCAGTTCATGCACTGGGCCGTGGGGATGGCGCGCGTGAAGGCGTGCTTGATCGGGTGGCCCGGCTCGTCCTTCGGGATCGTCGGGTCCGCCTGGGCGCTCTGGCCGTCGCGGCCGAACTGGGCCCAGGTCGAGCTGGCATGCGGCTGGCGGTTGTTGGCGTAGACCACGTGGCACGAGGCGCAGCCCGAGGAGCGGTAGTCGCCCGGCTGGTCGTTTGTCCCGAGGAACCAGGTGAAGGGGTCGTTCAGGCGGGTCTTGTGGATGTTGAGCAGCGGGATCGCCGCGCGCAGGCCGGTGCCCGGTCCGCGGTTCGACTGGCGGATGTCGGGGCGGCCGGGCTCTTCCAGCCGCTGGATCTGGCCGTTGGCGTTGGGCAGGCCAACCTCGGCGAACTGGCTGTTGATGTTGCGGCCGCCGCGCTCGAAGACGCGGAAGATGTCCCCGGGGGGCGTCACCTGCCAGGTAGGCGCGGGATAGAGGGTCGGCAGCGCGCCGCGCTTGGCCTGCTCCGGCGTCACCGTGCCCGGCGGATTTCCGGGCGAAAGCAGCCGGGCCGGTTCGCCGTGGGCCGTGTAGGCCTCCCCCAGGATGTAGTTTTTGAACGGCAGGATGCCATTGTTGTACGAGGCGCCGCCGAAGAACATCGCGCCCGTCGCCATCAGCGAACGCTCCGCCTTCTCGATCAGCTCCATGTGGCAGGCGCCGCAGGCCTGGCGCGCCACCCGATAGTCCGAAGGATTCACGAAGCGGATGTATTCGGGCGCCTCCTTGTTCAGGAGGGTGTAGCTCTGCTTCGGGTTGGCCGAGCTGGGATAGTGCCAGGTCTTCGGATAGCGCGGCAGGACGTGGGCCCGGTCGCGCAGGGCGACGTATTCCGGCGCCGTCTTGGCCAGGCCGGCCGGCGCGATGACCGCGGCGTCGCCGCCATGGCAGGACGCGCAGCCCAGCTTCACCGCCTGGGACATGTGCATGGTCTTGGCGTCGCTGTCGGTGTGACACGAGACGCAGCCGGCGCTGTCGCGGTCGACTTCTGCGTCCGTCATGCCCAGCTTCGCCGGCGCGGCGGCGACGTACTTGCGGGCGACGGGCTTCTCGGCCTCGCTGGCCTTCAGGGACAGGGGCGCGAGCAGAGTCGCTGCGATCAGCGCTCCCGTTCTCAGCCAGTTTGTCCCAAATTTCAGCATCTTGCCCCTAGAAGGTGAGAACGGCGTTCAAGAGGATCGAATAGTAGCGCTTATCACGATCTCGGTTTTCGAACAGGTCGTTGAAGCCCTTGCCCGGGTCGAAGGCCGCGGCGGAGGCGCGGAACACGATGTTCTGGGTCATGTGCGGCCGCCAGATCGTCGAGACCGAGGCGTCCCAGCCCAGCGACTTCGGGATCGAGCCTTCCTGCCGCAGCGCCTGGAGCACCGCCGTGTTCGAAAACGAGATGTGGTTGAGGTTCGCCGACACCCGCAGCTCCGGCGTCACGTCGAAGTCGGCGCCGCCGCCAAACAGGACCGTGCCCGGGTTGTTGAAGTTGGACTGCCCCTCCTCCTTGGACGGGCGCAGGCTGTTCAGAATGCCGTTGCGGCCGTTGACCCCGATGACCCGCCCGCCGCCGGCGAAGGGGATGGTCTGGCGAATCCAATAGCTGGTGTCTGACCCCGCGAATTGCGGGTTTTCGAATATGGCGTCGAACCCCGTTTCCTTGTTGTCATACGGGTCCTTGTCGCCGGATGCGTAAAGGCCCTGCAGCCGCAGCCGCACCCAGCTGAAGTCGATCGAAGGCTCGGCGGCCACGAAGTAGCTGCGGATCTTGGCCTTGCGGTCGGTCAGGATGCTGTTTCGGTTCTCGCCGAACGCATAGAAGGCCGAGGCGGTGAGGTTGATCCGCCCGATGCGGCCATCGGCGTTGTAGCCCAGGTAGGTCACGTCGTAGTCGCGGCCGCGCAGGCTGCCCAGCAGGGCCGGCCGCTGCGGGAAGCCGTTCTTGTCGACGTAGATCTCGTCGCCTTCGCGGTTGCGGTTGTGCGCCACCATCACCTGCGAGGTGAGGCCGGGGAACGGCAGGTCCTGTCGGTAGAGCGAGCCGATGAAGACGTAGTCGTCGCGCAGGTCCTGGGTGACATCGTTCAGGCCCGAGTTGGTGTCCTTCTCGATCCGCCAGAAGGCGGCCAGGTTGTACTGGAAACGGTTGTTGTCGCGGTTGCCGAACAGGCGGACCCCAAGCTGGTTGTCCTGGAACAGGAACCCGCGGAATTCCGACGAGAACGGCTGGATCCCGACCCGCAGGCTGTCGAAGTCGTAGCGGTCGGAGACGTTGCGCAGGTGGTAGTCGACGAACAGTTCCTGCACGCCCAGGAACGAGTCGTTCCGGTGACTCTTGCGGCTGGGCTCCACGTAGAGGACGCGCCTCTCCGGCACGTCGACGTAGTTATGCTGGAACGCCAGGGCGACGCGAAACTCCAACTCGGGCGGCTTGTAGGCCGTCGAGCCCTTGATCAGCGACGCGCTGGCGATGAACGTCTGAGCCAGCACCAGACTGGTGTTCTCGCCGAAGACATCCAGGCTGCCCGGCCGGCTCGTGGTCTGCACGCCCACCGGGATCGGGAAGCTGCGCGGCTCGACGACGGTGTCGGAGATCCCGGTCAGGGCGATGAACCAGTCGTGCGTTCCCTTGATCGGGATATCGCCCTTCAGGAAGTTCTGATTGTAGGGATCGAACAGTCGCGGCTTGGTGACCCCCAGGGCGCCGGCCAGACGCCAGCGGTCGGGGACCGGCACCTCGTCCCTGGGAAAGGCCTCCGGCGGCGGGGCGCGGACGGCCCCGGGGTTGTCCTGCACCACCGGCGGCGGCAGATCCTTCTGCCGCCCAGGAATGCGCCGGCCTTCCAGGATGTCGTCGATCGTCGGCGCAGGTTCGCCGTCTGCGGGCGGCGGCTCCGGCTGGGCGACCGTGGCCGGCTCCTGCGCCGCCGCGTCGGTCGCGGACCCGGCCGGCGCCGCGCCAGAGTCGACGACCCGGCCGTCCAGGATGTCCTCGATGGTCAGCGGGCCGCCACGCTCCGGCGCAGCCTGCGCCTGCCCGGCAAGGGCGGCGAAGGCCGTCAGAGCAAGGAGGGAGCCCGCGCGCATGCCTATTTCCCCTGGCACACGTTCTGTTCGCTGGTGTCCAGGAACGGCGCGAAGGGACAGCCGACGTAGCGGAGCCGCGTGGAGGTCGGCCCGACCAGCAGGTTGTCGGCCCGGATCGCGGCCGGCGCGTTGCCGATGCCGCCGACCCTGAGGCCGCCGTTGTGGGCGCCCAGGAACGAGATCATGTCGTCCTGGTCGATGCCGTCACCGGAAACGCCGATCGAACCGACGAGCCGATTGCCGCGATAGATCGGAACCGAACCCGAGAAGATCTGCAGTCCGTTCTGCAACCGGTTCTGTCCGGGCGCCACGTCCGGCAGGAACGTGCACCGCTGAGGCGTATCGGTCGCCGAGGCGCCGCTGACGTACGTCAGGTGCTGGCCGATATTGCCGATGATGAGGGCCGACTGCAGACCGGTCGAAAGCGGACTCCACTGGGCGATCGGACGCGACAGCGGTCCGTTCGGCCGGCCGACCTCACCGTCCGGGAAATAGGGACGCGAGAGATTGCCAATGGCCTTGGCCGCGAACGCCGTCTTGCCCGTGAGGGCCGCCGGGTCGGGGAAGAAGTCGCGCGTCTTCTGCACGAAGCTGCGGACGTCGGCGCTGGGATCGGCCAGCAGGTCCGACGCGGCCGTGGGGCCCGACAGCAGGGCCGTTGTGCGGGCCTTCTGGACCGAGACATCGATGCCGAAGACCGGCGCGTCGGGCGCGCGGACGAGGCCCAGGACCTGCCCGCGCGTGTCGACCATGGCGATCGAGACCTGGGCGCGGCTGTCGAGCGGCCGGCGGATCTGACCCCGCGCCCGGCTCATGATGGTGAAGGCTTCTTCCAGCACCGCGCGGACCTCGGCCTCGGTGAGCGGGGTCAGCCCATCGGCCCCATCGGTGCCACCGCGGATGGGGAACCGGTTCGCCCCGGCGCCGTCGGTGAGCACCATGGCGCTGGCGTTGGAGAACTCCGCCGCCGTCGCCAGGCGAAGGCCGGAGGCCTCGGTCCCATAGGTCGCGCCGGAGAGCGCGCCGCCGCCGGCGTAATAGCCGATCACCGGCGTGAACGCGCCCGCGCCGGCCGGCAGGCTGCCGAAGGACGGGGCGCTGGAGGGAACGCTGCGCAGACCCGCGGCCGTCGCATCGCTGAACCGGAGCGAGGTTCCGTCGACGGTGATGCGCTCGGCCCGGATGTCGGTCGGCGCGTCGAAGCCCGTCGCCGCGGCATAGGCGATCGCCTCTTCCGGGTCGTCGTCGACGTCGAGGGTGTTCCTGTCGAACCCATAGTCGCCGTCGGCCATGATCCCGACGCCGCCGACGAGCACGCCGTTCTTGTAGAGCGGGAACCCGCCAGGGTCCGCGGACAGGCCGAGCGGGGAACGCCGTGGCCCGATGCTGGCTGCCGTCGTCCGCGTGGTCACGTCCGAGCATGGAAGCGACGAGAACTGCACGCCGAAAAGCGGTCCGCCCTCGAGACCCACGGTCGAGGGCGCCGGCGGAAAATGCTCCTGCACGATCTGGCTGGCGGTGCGGGTGGAAAAGGCGTTGCCGCCCGACGACAGGTAGGCGCCGGTGATGGCCTTGGCGATGGCGCCGGCGGCGGCGGGAACCACGACGCCCTGGGCGTCCATGTTCTGGCCGTTCGGCGCGGCGCGCAGGGTGGCCGTGCCGCGGGCGCCGGTCATGGAATAGACCGCAAGCACGTTGCCGACCCGGTCCGTCACCGCGATCACCGCCGGCAGATTGCGGGCGCGCGCCTCGGCCACGGCCTGGGCGATGACCTGCTGGACATCGGCGGCGCTCAGGGCCTGCGCGGCCGGCAGGGTGTAGGTCGGCGCCGCCGGGGGTGGCGTCGTGGGCGGCGGCGTGGTCGTGCCGCCTCCCCCACCTCCGCCGCCGCCACAGGACGCAAGCGCCAACGCAGCCGCGGAGACGGCCCAGCGCGAAACGGAACTCATCGCAGCGACCTCGCGGCCTGCGCGACCTGGGCCAGAGAGGCCCGGAAAGCGTCAGGACGATAGCTGTTGGGATCGCGGACCTGGGCATAGGCGCGGTCCAGATTCGGCCGGATGCGGGCGGCCGCGTCCGGATCGACCTGGCCCGATTTGACCAGGGCGTTCAGGAGGGTGTCGGCCGCCATCACGGCCTGGGCGCTGCCGGCATAGTCCGTGTACCGCCGCGCGATCTCGCCCTGCAGCACCACGTCGACGATGGCCAGGGTCTCGGCCCGCGAGAAGTTGCGCGCCGCGAACGCATCCGCCAGGGCGCGTGAGGTGGCGGCGAGCTTGCCGGCGGCGCGGATGGACTCGGCGCGGTCGCGGGCCAGGGCGGCGTGGAACGCGCGGCTGTCGGCGTCGAAGCGGGCGGCCAAGCCCGGCGCGACCACCTTCGCGGCGGCCGAGAGCATGATCATGTTCTCGTCGTTGAACGGCGGCGTGCCCGACGGGATCGGCCGGCCCGGATTGGCCTGCCACTGCGGCCGCGCCTTCGGATCGTCCGAGATCTGCCGGTGGCAGGCGTGGCAATCGAAGAAGTAGAGCTCCGGGAATGCGCCGTTGTTGCGACCGGGCTGGCCATAGAGGGTGAGCGCGCGATCGAGGGCCAGCGCCTGACCCACGGCCCAGGTCTTCACGCCGCCCGCATAGGTCTTGCGCTTCACGTAGTCGGCGTCGACGTCCCAGTGCTGCTGAAGGCTGGAGAACAGGTCGAGTTCGAAGGCGACCCGCGGATGGCCGGCGGCCATGATCTCGTGGCTGACGAACTGGCCCGGCTTGGAGCCGCCGAAGTGGCAGTCCAGGCAAACGCCGGCCCGCACCTTCGGGTTCTCGAGCGGCCGCAGCCCCCGCGAGACGTTGTCCGCGTGCGTGCCCGTGACCGTCCGGTGGCTGGCCAGCCACGCGCTCGACCCGCCGTGACAGGCCTCGCAGCCGACGCCGTCCGAGAGCTGGAAGCGCGCACCGCGCTGGCCGGCCGGCGCCGGATCGGCATGGCAGCCGAGGCACTGCTGGGCGACCCCATTGGCGCCCAGGCCCATCTTGCGGATGATCGCCTGGCCACGCGCCTCATAGAGCACGCGATAGGCGCGGCTGTGCGCGCCCGCCACGCTGGACGGGTCCTGCCACGTGATGAGTTCGTTCTGGCGGATGTTGATCCCGGAATCCACCTGCCGGCTGTGGCACGTGGAGCCTGCGCAGGACGCCACGCCCTCATGGGTCGCGCGGCCGGCGCCTTCGGGCGCGGCCGTCGCGGCGCGCCCGGCGCCGATCGCGAGTCCGCCGATAATCAGAACGGCGGCGGCGCAAAGCGCGCCGATGACGCGCGACGTTCGTCCCTCCCCCATCGGCCCTCCCCCGGCACGCACAC
>NZ_LSJI01000096.1 GCF_001557235.1 Phenylobacterium sp. CCH9-H3
GGCGGGCCCGCGCCTGGGTTCCGGATCGGACCGCTATGCGGGCGAGCGCGGGCGTCAGTCGCCCTGGATGGCCGCCGTGGGCGCCGCGACCCTGTGATCCTTCGCCGGGGCAGCCTGCGCTTCCTTCGAGGTGCTGGGGAAGAAGGTGTAGCTCAGCGTCACCTCCTGTTTGCCCTTGGTGTTGATGTCGTCGACGAACTTCGGGTCGACGTAATAGAGCACCGGCATGTCGACCGTGGCGCCGGGCGCGATGGTCTGATCCTCGAAGCAGAAGCACTGCAGCTTCTGGAAGTAGGGCCCCGCCTGCTCCGGCACGACGTTGAACAGCGCCCGGCCGGTGATCGGCTTGTCGGAATTGTTCTTCACCTTGAAGAAGGCGATCTTGGTCTCGCCGATCTTGGCCTCCTGCGCGACCTGTTCGGCGGTGAAGGTCCAGGGCAGGTCGCGGACGTTGGCGTCGAAGCGGATGGTCAGGGTGCGGCCCAGCACCGCGTCGGCCGCCGCGGTGGCGCGCCGGGGCGTCCCGTCGAAGCCGGTGAGCTGGCAGAAGGCGCGATAGACTGGGACCGCCGCGAACGAGGCGCCGATCATGCCGAAGAACGTGAAGGCGCAGATGACCGCGACCTTGGCGTTCCGCTTGCGCTCGATCTCAGAAAGGCCGGTCTGCGACACTTGCGCCCATCCTCACCACGGTGACCACATAGACCAGGATCACGAACGCCACGAGCCCCAGGGCGATGGCGATGTTGCGGCCCCGTCGGGCCTTGGCGGCGGCTTCGTCCTCGCGGCCGGGATCGCTCATCGGAACAGCTCCAGGGGGCGCGCGCCCATCAGGTGTTCGGCCAGGAGGGTCGCGAACAGCAGCGCCAGGTACAGGATCGAGAAGGCGAACAGGTTGCGGGCGTCGCGCGCGCCGGCCCGCACGTCGTAGAGGCCGTCGTCGTTGCGCGGGTCCGCCGCCTCGCCCGCCCGGCTGCGGTAGAGCCGGAAGGCCAGCAGCAGGAACACCAGCCCGCCCAGCGTGGAGACCGCCAGATAGCCCGCGCCGCCCAGGCCCGTGAAGGCCGGCGCCACGCAGACCGGGATCAGCAGCAGGCTGTAGATCAGGATCTGCAGGCGGGTGGAGGCCGCGCCCTTGACCACCGGCATCATCGGCACGCCGGCCTTGGCGTAGTCCTCGGACGTATAGAGCGAAAGGGCCCAGAAGTGGGGCGGCGTCCACATGAAGATGATGGCGCACAGCAGCCAGGCGTTCAGCGGCGCCGTGCCGGTCGCCGCCGCCCATCCGATCACCGGCGGCAGCGCGCCGGCCAGGCCGCCGATGACGATGTTCTGCGCCGTCCAGCGCTTCAGCCACATGGTGTAGACCACGGCGTAGAAGACGATGGTGAAGGCCAGCAGGCCCGCGGCGAACCAGTTCACCGCCATTCCCATCAGCATCACCGAGAACAGCGACAGCACCACGCCCAGGGCCAGAGCGTCGGCGCCCTGCACCCGCCCGGCCGGCACGGGACGGCCGCGCGTGCGGCGCATCTTCGCGTCGATGTCGGCGTCGTACCACATGTTCAGCGCGGCCGACGCGCCGGCGCCCACGGCGATGCACAGCACCGCCACGGCCGCCAGGATCGGGTTGATCCGGTCCGGGGCGCAGACGAGGCCGGTCAGGGCGGTGAAGATCACCAGCGACATCACGCGCGGCTTCAGCAGCTGGAGGAAGTCCTGCCAGCGGGCGATCGCGCGCGGATTGGTGTGGGCCGTGGCCATGGCCATGCGATCTTACTCTCAGAATGTCCGAAGGGCGCGCACCGTGCGGCGCGCGCCCCCCGAATGTGGTCCCGGATGGGGCCCGGCGGTCCTAGTGGACGTCGGGCTTGACCACCGGCAGTTCGTTGAACTGGTGGAACGGCGGCGGCGAGGACAGCGTCCACTCCAGCGTCGTGGCGCCTTCGCCCCAGGGGTTCGCCTCGGCCTTGCGGCGACGGACGGCCGCCTCCAGCAGGATGACGAGGAACACGCCCACGCCGACGGCCGTGATGACGTAGCCGTAAGTCGAGATCTTGTTCCAGTAGGCGAAGCCTTCCGGATAGTCGATGTAGCGGCGCGGCATGCCCTGGAGGCCCAGGAAGTGCTGCGGGAAGAAGATCAGGTTCACCCCGACGAACGTGATCCAGAAGTGCGTGGCGCCGAGGAACTCGTTGTACTTCACGCCCCACATCTTCTCGAACCAGTAGTAGAAGCCCGCGAAGATCGCGAACACGGCGCCGAGCGACAGCACGTAGTGGAAGTGGGCCACCACGTAGTAGGTGTCGTGCAGGCTGTAGTCGATGCCGGCGTTGGCCAGCACCACGCCCGTGACGCCGCCCACGGTGAACAGGAAGATGAAGCCGATCGCCCAGAGCATGGGCGTCTTGAAGTCGATGGAGCCGCCCCACATCGTGGCGATCCAGCTGAACACCTTCACGCCCGTGGGCACGGCGATCACCATGGTGGCGGCCACGAAGTAGGCGCGCAGCTCGATGCCCATGCCGACCGTGTACATGTGGTGCGCCCACACGACGAAGCCGATGAAGCCGATGGCGACCATGGCGTAGGCCATCGCGAGGTAGCCGAAGACCGGCTTGCGCGAGAACGTGGCCACGATGTGCGAGATGATGCCGAAGCCGGGCAGGATCAGGATGTACACTTCCGGGTGCCCGAAGAACCAGAACAGGTGCTGGTACATGACCGGGTCGCCGCCGCCGGCGGCGTCGAAGAAGTGCGTGTTGAAGTTGCGGTCCGTGAGCAGCATCGTGATCGCGCCGGCCAGCACGGGCAGCGAGAGCAGCAGCAGGAACACGGTCACCAGCACCGACCAGACGAACAGCGGCATGCGGTGCAGGGTCATCCCCGGCGCGCGCATGTTGAAGATCGTGGTGATGAAGTTGATCGAGCCCAGGATCGAGCTGGCGCCGGCCAGGTGGACCGACAGGATCGCCAGGTCCATCGACGGGCCGGTGTGGCCCGAGGTGGAGAGCGGCGGATAGAGCGTCCAGCCGCCGCCGAAGCCCTTGCCCGGGCCGCCGTCGACGAACATCGAGCACAGCAGCAGCACCCAGGCCGCCACCAGCAGCCAGAAGGAGATGTTGTTCATCCGCGGGAACGCCATGTCCGGCGCGCCGATCATCAGCGGCACGAACCAGTTCCCGAACCCGCCGATCATCGCCGGCATGACCATGAAGAAGATCATGATCAGGGCGTGGGCGGTGACCACGGCGTTGTAGCCGTGCTTCGAGGCCTCGATCATCCCCAGGCTGTCCAGCAGGCTGCCCTTGGTGAAGACCTGGATGCCGGGCTCCATCAGCTCCCAGCGGATGAGGCCGGACAGGGCGCCGCCCACGATCCCCGCCATGATGGCGAAGATGATGTAGAGCGTGCCGATGTCCTTGTGGTTCGTGGAGAGGAACCAGCGGGTGAAGAACCCGGGGATGTGCTCCCCGTGGTCGTCGTGGTGATCGTGAGCGGCGGCTTGAGCCATCTTACGCGGATCCTGAGGTTATTTCGCGGCCGGCGCCGTGGGCGCAGGCGTGGTGGCGGCGGCGGGAGCCTTAGGCTCGGGCGTCGCGGGAGGCGGGGCGGCAGGATTGACCTGCGAGGTCGCGGCGGCCGGCTGGCCCGCGGCGGCGGCGTCCGCGGCGGCCGGAGCCGCTGCGGGGGCGGCCGGCGCGGCGCCCGCCTTGGAGCCGCCCTTGCTGGCGACCCAGGCGTCGAAGTCGGCCTGGCTCACCACCCGGACCTCGATCGGCATGAACGCGTGGTCCACGCCGCAAAGCTCGCGGCAGTTGCCGTAGTAGGTGCCGATGCGGTCGGCCTTGAACCAGGTCTCGTTCAGGCGGCCCGGGATCGCGTCGGTGATGATGCCGAAGGAGGGCACCGCGAAGGCGTGGATCACGTCGGCGCCGGTCACCTGGACCCGCACCACCTTGTTCACCGGCACGACCAGGGGCTCGGTGGCGGCCAGGCGGAACGGTGCGTCCTTCGCCTTGGCCTCGTCCTCCGGCAGCATGTTGGAGACGAATTCGCCGATCTTCTGGTCGGGGTATTCATAACCCCAGTACCACTGGTAGCCCGTCGCCTTGATGGTCAGGTCGGGCTTGGGCATGTCGTTGTAGGCGAACAGCAGCCGGAACGAGAAGATCGAGATGAAGACCAGGATCAGCACCGGCGCCAGGGTCCACACCACCTCGATGAGCGTGTTGTGGCTCCACTTCGCCGGCACCGGGTTCGCGCGCTTGTTGTAGCGCACCACCACCCACACCAGCAGGGCCAGCACGAACAGCGTGATGACCGTGATGATCGGCAGCAGGATCACGTTGTGGAACCAGATGGCGTCTTCGCGCAGGGGCGTCACGCCCGGCTGCAGGTCGATCGCCTTGTCCGTCGGCTGGCCGAACTTGTCGGCGGCCATCGCCGCGGCGCCCCAGAACGCCGTCGCCGCGCCCGCGAGGGCCCCCGCCGCCCGCGTCCGCAATCCGTGAAAGCTCGACTTCATGTCCCCTCGGTCTATCTGGCCGGGGGCCCCGCGAACCGGGCGGACGCCTCCGACGACTTCGGAACGGGACGCGCAGACGCAGCTTTCGCGACGCCCGACCGGCCCCTTCGCGGGGGTCCATACGCGCATCCCCGGAGCTTGCCAAGGCGTTGGCGGCCCTTACAGGGGGTGCTCGCGCCGCACCCCGTTCCCGGAGGCCGTTCCCGATGCACCTGAGCCCCGACGAGGAGGCCGCGATCCGGCGCGAATTCGGTCGGCTGGCCAACATGACGCAGGCCGAGTTGCAGGCCTGGCTGGAGACGCCGGAGAGCCGGAAGGTCGGAATGGTCCGCAAGGGCGAGACCGAATCGGTGGGCCGCCAGTCGGCGAGGAAGATCCTGCAGATCCGCGACACGCCGGCGCAGGACCTCACCGACGCCGACTATCGCCACATGAAGAAGGTCATCGGCTACTGCCGCCGGCACCTGGCCCAGCGCCCCTGGGGGGACGTCACCGACACCCGCTGGCGCTGGAGCCTGATGAACTGGGCCCACGATCCGCTGAAGCGGTGACACGTCGCGGGTGACGCCGCCCGCCCGGGCGCCTATCTTTGACCGATGAACGCTCCCGTCCCCGCGCCCTCCATCCTCGATTCCGCCGGCGTCGATCCGGCCCGCGCCCGCGAGATCCTGGGCGACGCCCTGGCCGGCGCCGATGACGGCGAACTGTTCGTGGAGCGCTCCGAGAGCGAGTCGTTCCTGTTCGACGACGGCCGGCTGAAGTCGGCGTCCTACGACGCCACCGAAGGCTTCGGCCTGCGGGTCGTGGCGGGCGAGACGGCCGGCTACGCCCATTCGTCCGAGATCTCCGAAGCGGCGATCCGTCGCGCCGCCGACTCCGCGCGGCTGGCCAAGCGCGGCTACGCCGGCACGGCCGCGGTGTCCCCGCGCGCCACCAACGCCAAGCTTTACGGCGAGGACAATCCCCTCGCCTCGCCCGCCTTCTCGGACAAGGTCGCCCTGCTGCAGGAGATCGACGCCTGGGCCCGCGCCCGCGACCCGCGCATCGTCCAGGTCATGGCCGCCATCGCCGGCGAGCGCCGCACGGTGGAGATTCTGCGCGCCGACGGGCGGCTGATCCGCGACGTCCGCCCCCTGTGCCGCATCAACGTGCAGGTGACGGTGGAACGCGATGGCAAGCGCGAGAACGGCTACACCGGCGCTGGCGGCCGCGCCGGCTTCGAAGCCTGGATCAGCCCCGACAAGTGGCAGGCCCAGGTGGAGGAGGCGCTGCGCCAGGCGCTCACCAACCTCGACGCCGTCCCCTGCCCCGCCGGGGAGATGGACGTGGTCCTGGGCCCGGGCTGGAACGGCGTGCTCCTGCACGAGGCCGTGGGCCACGGGCTGGAAGGCGACTTCAACCGCAAGGGCACCTCGGCCTTCTCGGGCAAGATCGGCGAGCGGGTGGCCGCCCCGGGCGTCACCGTCTTCGACGACGGCACGCTGCTGAACCGCCGCGGCTCGCTGACCGTGGACGACGAGGGCACGCCCACCGAGCGGACCATCCTGATCGAGGACGGCATCCTGGTGGGCTACATGCACGATCGGATGAGCGCCCGGCTGATGGGCCTGTCCCCCACCGGCAACGCCCGCCGGCAGTCGTATGCGCACATGCCCATGCCGCGGATGACCAACACCGGCATGCTGGGCGGCGACACCCCGCGCGAGGAGATGATCGCCTCGACCAAACGTGGCCTCTACTGCGCCAACTTCGGCGGCGGTCAGGTGGACATCACCAACGGCAAGTTCGTGTTCCAGTGCACCGAGGCCTACCTGATCGAGGACGGCAGGCTGACCACGCCGGTGAAGGGGGCCACCCTGATCGGCGACGGGCCCTCGGCCCTGACCCGCGTCACCATGATCGGCGACGATTTCGACTTCGATCCCGGCGTCGGCGTCTGCGGCAAGTCGGGCCAGAGCGTCCCCGTCGGCGTCGGCCAGCCGTCGCTCAAGATCACCGGCCTGACGGTCGGCGGCACCGCGGTTTGAGCCGGGCGGCCGAGCCCTTCTCCGCCACCGGCCGCTGCCTCTGCGGCCAGGTGAGCTGGGGCGTGACCGGCCGCCTGCCGCCCGTCGGGTTCTGCCATTGCTCCCAGTGCCGGCGCGTGTCCGGCGCCGGCTCCAACGCCGTCCTCTCGGTCAAGGCCGACAGGCTGGTGTGGCTGTCCGGCGAAGCGGCGCTGAAGACTTTCGCCCTGCCGTCCGGCTGGAGCACCACCTTCTGCGAGACCTGCGGCTGCCCCATGCCGCACCTGGGTCCGCACGGCCGCTGGTTCGTCCCCGCCGGCAGCCTGGACGACCAGCCGGAGCTCGCCGTCTCGGGCCACATCTTCGTCGCGGACAAGCCCGGCTGGGCCGTCATCGGCGACGACGCGCCGCAATTCCCCGAGTGGCCGCCCACGGCCTGACTTCGGCAATTATGTCTCAGATTTAATGCACCTTACGGCCATTTAACTCGCCGACGTAACATTGCGCGGGCACCTCTTCCCCTGACTTGGGGAGAGTTCTCGAATGTTGCTTATGCACCTGCTGGCGCAGGCGGCCGTCGCCGCCGCGCCGGAAGCCGCCGCCACGCCGCAGGAAGGCGTGATCGCCTATCCCGCCGCGTTCTTCGCCGCCCAGCAGCCATCCAACGCCCATGAGATGGTGCTTCGCCTGCCCGGCTTCGCCTTCGACGATGGCGACGAGATCCGCGGCTTCGAAGGGGGCGGCGGCAACGTGCTGATCGATGGCCAGCGGCCCACCAGCAAGACCGACGACCTCGAAGAGATCCTTCGTCGCCTGCCCGCCAGCCAGGTCGAGCGGATCGAAGTGATCCGCGGCGGCGCGCCGGGCATCGACATGCAGGGCAAGTCGGTGATCGCCAACATCGTCCGCCGCCAGGGCGTCGGCGGCTTCCGTGGCCTGTTCGCCGTGGCCGCCAACCACATCTACGACGGCCGCGACCTGCATGGCGTGCGCCTGGAACTGTCTGGCGACAAGGACGGCCGCAGTTGGGAGACCTCCGCGCGCTATGGCTTCGGAGCGGACGACGGCGCCGGCGACGGGCCCGGCATCCGCATCCGACCGGACGGCGAGGTGCTGCGGCGTTCGGACATCGATTCCGAGGGCACCGAGGGGAACTACACCCTGACCGGCGCCTACGCCCAGCCGCTGGCCGGCGGCAAGGTGCGCCTGAACGCCCGGCACTTCGGCGCCAAGTTCAAGTTCGAGCAGGACGAGGTCATCAGCTTCCCGGCGCCCGGCCTGATCACCATCGACGACAACGTCCGCCTGTTCGAGAACGAGATCGGCGGCCGCTTCGATCGCGACTTCGGCGCCCGCACCAAGCTGGAGCTGATCGGCCTGCACCAGACCCGGGACCGTGAGGTCACCTCGCAGTCGGCTTTCGGTCCGAGCGGCGGTCTGTTCGCCCTGGAGCGTGAGACCAGCGAGACCATCGCCCGCTCGGTGCTGAAGTACCGGTTCAACGACAAGCTGTCGCTCGAAGCGGGCGCCGAGGGCGCGTTCAACAAGCTCGACAGCACGACCCTCTATACGGAGAACGGCGTGCCGCAGGACCTGCCCGCGGCCAATGTCACCGTCGAGGAGAAGCGCGGCGAGCTGTTCGGCAAGGCGGTGTGGCGGCCCACGTCGCAATGGACGGTGGAAGGCGGCCTGCGGTTCGAGGGTTCCAAGATCTCCTCCGACGGCGACGTCTCGCTCGAGAAGACCCTGCACTTCGCCAAGCCGCGCCTGCTGGTCTCCTGGTCGCCGACCCCGAACACTCAGCTCCGCACCCGGTTCGAGCGGGTCGTCGGCCAGCTCGACTTCGCGGACTTCGTGGCCGATTCCAGCTTCAACTCCGGCTCCGGCGTCACCGCCGGCAACCCCGATCTGGAGCCCGAGCAGGCCTGGGTCGCCGAGGTCGCCGTCGAGCAGCGCTTCCTGGGCGACGGCGTGCTTGTGCTGACCGCCCGGCATTCCGAGCTGAGCGACGTGGTCGACGTGGGCCCGCTGCCCGGCCCCGGCGGCGCCGTTTTCGACAGCCCCACCAACATCGGCAGCGGAACCAAGGACGAGATCAGCGCCGAGCTGACCCTGCCCCTGACCCGCTTCGGCCTGAAGGGCGCCCAGCTCAAGGGCGACATCACCAAACGCTGGTCCAGCGTCAAGGACCCGACCACTGGCCGAAAGCGCGAGATCTCCGACCTGCATCCGCTCGACTGGAACGCCACCTTCAGCCACGACCTGCCCCAATGGCGGCTGAGCTACGGCGTCGACGCCTACGGCGCCTGGCGCGAGACCTCCTACCGCGTGGCGCTGATCGAGACGGTGAAGCTGAAGACCTACGTGCGTCCCTTCGCCGAATGGCGGCCGCGGCCCGATATCCAGGTGCGGTTCGAACTGCCCAACGTCACCTCCCGCGGCCTGCGCCGGACGGTTGAGGTCTTCGATGGCTCGCGGAAGACGAACCCTGTTGCGGCCCGGATCGACGACCAGGATATCCAGTTCGGCCGCATGTATTACGTCCGGATCCGCAAGACCTTCGGCGCCTGATCCTCGCGCGGAAAGCAGCGAAGGCCGCGGATCGCTCCGCGGCCTTCGTCATGTCCGGCCCTCGCCTCAGCTCTGGCGGTCGGCGCGGATCGCGGCGGGGTTCACCGCCTGGCGCTCGCCGTCGAGAACCGGGGCGATCGGCTCGGGCTGAGGGTGGTTTTCCGGGTCGTTCACCCCGTGCGCCCAGCCCTTGATGAAGAAGCTGAGCACGATGAAGCCCACGCCGATCCCCATGCCCCACAGGCCCAGCATGTTGAACACCGTCAGCGACGCCTCCAGCGAGGCCTTGGGATCGGTGACCTGCCCGCCCACGGTGTGAGTGCCGGCCATGGCGGCGATCGTGCCGCCCACGTACTGGGCGATGGACGAGGCCAGGAACCACACCGCCATCATGAACGAGACCACCTTGGCCAGGGACAGCTTGGTGATCTCGGACAGGCCCACCGGCGAGAGGAAGAGCTCGCCCGTGGTGTGGAACATGTAGAGCAGCGCCAGGAAGATCATCGGCAGGCGGTACTGGTCGTCGGCGAAGCCCGCGCCCCAGACCACGATCATGAAGCCCAGGCCCACCTGCAGCAGCCCCAGGCCGAATTTCAGCGTGGGGTTCGGGTCGCGCTTGCGCGCGGCCAGCCAGGCCCAGGCCGCGGCGAAGATCGGGGCGAAGATCAGGATGTAGCCGGCGTTGAACGACTGGGTCTGGGCGGCGGTCACGCCCACCAGATCCACGTTGCGCGCCGCGAACAGGTTGAGCGAGGTGCCCGCCTGTTCGAACAGGGTGAAGAACACCACCGCCCCCAGGATCAGCACCACGGCCAGCATCATCCGCTGCCGTTCGACCCAGGTCTTGCAGACGAAGGCGATGACGTAGGCGATGAACAGGAACGCGAGGCCCGACGACCAGGTCAGGGCCGTGCCCACCACGTCGTTGCGCTGGACCAGCCACCAGATCGGCAGCACGCCCGCCACCCCGGCCAGGTAGATCAGCCATTCGCGGTTGATGGGCCCGGCCACCGGCTTGGCCAGCAGCTCCGGGTTCGGCGGCTCGCCCTTGCCCTCCAGGTGCTTCTTGCCCAGCACGAAGACGATGAAGCCGGCCAGCATGCCGACGCCGGCGAGGCCGAAGCCCGCCCACCAGCCGAAGTTGGTGCCCAGGAGGCCGCACAGGACCGAGGCCCAGAACGCCCCGAGGTTGATGCCGTAGTAGTAGAGGGTGAAGCCGGAATCCCGGCGCGGGTCGCCCTGGGGATAGAGCTGGCCCACGATCGTCGAGATGTTCGGCTTCAGGAAGCCGACGCCCATGATGATCAGCGAGACGGCCAGGTAGAAGGCGTTCTTGCCCAGGAGGTCGACCTGGTTCTTCAGCTCGTACGAGCCCTCGGGCAGCACGGCCGGCAGGGGTCCGCCCGTCGGCAGGTCCTTGATCTCCAGCCCGCCCGCGGCCGCCGGCCCGAACTCATAGGGCTGGCCCGCGACCATCAGCTTCACCTCGCGGTTCTCCATCCGCCCGTCCAGGACCACCTCGTAGGTCTGGCCGGCATAGGTCAGGGTCTGCTTCGCCGGCGAGCCTTCGAAGGCCATGGTCAGGTGGCCGGCCACCAGGAGCAGGGCGCCGAACGCCACCGCCTTGCGCGTGCCCAGGTACCGGTCGGCCAGTATGCCCCCCAGCAGCGGCAGCAGGTACACGAGCGAGGTGTACGACCCGTACTGGAGGTTCGCCGTCTCGTCGTCGAACAGCAGGTGCTGCGTCAGGTAGAAGATCAGGATGCTGCGCATCCCGTAGTAGGAGAACCGCTCCCACATCTCGGCGAAGAACAGGATGATCAGACCGCGCGGATGGTTGCGCAGCAGCTGGAGCAGCACCGGGACGCCGGTCGCGAGCGTGACGACGATCCCGAGAAGGACGATCAGATTCATGTGGAGAGGGTTCCGCTTCCCTAAAGGCTCGCGTGCAGGCGAACGCCCCCGTTCCTGTCACGCGGATTGTGAAGGGCACAAAACCACTTAGGTCGGCCCAGCACAAGCAAGGCTGCGCCCGCGGGGGCCCTGGCGTCGACGAACGCTGCCCCCATATCCGACGCAGCCCGAACGCGGCCGATGCGTTCACACCGGCGAGGAGGACCTCCCGCATGAAGATTCCCGGCCCCGACCACCCCATCACCATCACGCCTGCGACCCGCCGCTGGCGCGCGCGCTTCTACGGCCACGTGATCGCCGACAGCGCCAACGCCCTCGTCCTGAAGGAAGCGACCTATCCTCCGGTGGTCTACTTCCCGCGCGAGGATGTCTCGACCGAGTACATGTCCCGCACGGACCGCACCACGCACTGCCCCTACAAGGGCGACGCCAGCTACTACACCCTGCTGATGGACGGCCATTTCGCCGAGAACGGGGTCTGGACCTATGAGACCCCCTATCCGGCCATGAGCGCCATCGCGGGGCATCTGGCCTTCTATCCGGACCAGGTCGAGCTCTACGAAGTCGACGACGCGGCCGTGAACCCGCGTCCTGCCGAGGCGCCGCAGGAACCGCGCGCGGTGGACGAGGTGGTGCAGCACACCGACGCCGGCGACGGCCACGCCCAGCGCGAGCATTGGGAGCCGAACGTCGAGACGCCGGGCCTCGAAGGCGGCGTCCGCTAACCCGGCGCCGACTGCGCGCGGGCCAGTTCGCCACCGGTGTAGGCCATCTCGTCGGTGACCTCCCGCACGCACCAGGCCGGGATCTCCACCGCCATGGCCGCCATGCGGTTGGTCGCCTCGCACTCGGCGGTCACCAGGCCCTGCAGCGCGCCCTCGAACACGTCCACCACGAAGGCGCCCAGCTTGTGCCTCAGCTTGGCGATGCGCGCGCCGGGCAGCCTGGACATCACCTCGTACTCCTCGGCGCTGAGGTAGAGGTTGGTCATGGGCCCGATCAGCGGGTTGTCCGGCGCGTACTTCTTGGCGAGCTTGAACTCGCGCTCGCCGGTGGACAGGTGCGTGATCGCGCGCAGCCGCAGCCGGCCGCCGTCGATGTAGAGGTCCTCGATCCGCCGCGCCCCCGCCGGGTCCAGGCCGGGCAGGTTGGCGGGGTCCACCAGGAACCGCCGCTCGGCGACCCAATGGGCGTACTTCGGAAGCTTCACCGCCATCCTACCCCTCGCGTGGTCCCGTCCATTCCGGGCGCGCGCCCGGCGGCCGCACGCTCATCGTCAGGCCGTCGGCCAATCGGTAGGGATAGGCGGTCACATCGAAGTCTTCGAGACAACCCACATTCACGCCATAGCTGTCGGGCGCGGACCGCTTGCGGTGGAACGGATAGATCCCGCAGGTGCGGCAGAACCAGTGGCGGGCGACCCCCGTGTTCCACTGATAGAGGGTGAGGTTCTCCTCGCCCGCCTCCACCGTCAGGCCGCTTTCGGGGACCTTGGCCATCAGGGCGCCCTTTCGCCGACAGAGCGAGCAGTCGCAGCGCGTCAGCTCCTCGATCTCGGCCGCGACGCGAAAGCGGACGGCGCCGCAGTGACAGGATCCGGACCACACACCCATACGCCACCTCAGAGCGGGCCCGGCGGGCGCCGGCAAGGGCTAGTGTGGCCGGCGCGGCCCTTCGCTAGTAGGCGAAGTCCTCGTAGACCCGGCTCACGTCGCCCTTCCACTGGGTGTTGTACAGCTCCACCAGCCGCTCGGCCGGCGTCACGCCGCTGTCGGCGATATGCTCCAGCTCGGCCAGGTAGCCCGTCTCGTCCACCAGGCCGCCGGACAGGCGGTTGCGGTTCTTCAGCCCCTGCCTGGCGATGGCGACCAGGTCCACCGCCACGTCCCGGACCTTGCGGCCGGCGATCTCGGCCTGCAGGCCCCGGCGGGCCACGTCGGCGCGCAGGCGCTCGTGGTCCTCGATCTTCCAGTCCTTGCAGAGGTCCCAGGCCGCGGCCAGGGCGGCGCTGTCGTACAGCACCCCCATCCACAGCGCCGGCAGGGCGCAGAGCCGGCTCCACGGCCCCGAATCGGCGCCGCGCATCTCCAGGTACTTCTTGAGCCGCACCTCGGGGAAGATGGTGGTCGTGTGGTCCGCCCAGTCCTTCAGGGTCGGGCGCTCGCCCGGCAGCTCGCCGAGCTTGCCGTCCATGAAGTCCACGAAGGACCGGCCCGCCAGGTCGATGTAGCGGTCGCCGCGCTTGGCGAAATACATCGGCACGTTCAGCGCATAGCGGGCGTAGGTCTCGAAGCCGAAGCCGTCCTGGAACACGAAGTCCAGCATGCCCGTCCGGTCGGGGTCGGTGTCGGTCCAGACGTTGGCGCGGCTGGAGACGAAGCCCGACGGCTTGCCCTCGATGAACGGCGAATTGGCGAACAGCGCCGTGACGATCGGCTGCAGCGCCAGGCTGGTGCGGAACTTGGCCACCATGTCCGCCTCGGACGAGAAGTCGAGGTTCGCCTGCACCGTGCAGGTGCGGAACATCATGTCGAGGCCCAGCTTGCCGACCTTCGGCATGTACTGGCGCATGATCTTGTAGCGGCCCTTGGGCATCACCGGCACGTCGGCGCGGGTCCAGTCCGGCGTGAAGCCCAGGCCGAGGAATCCCAGGCCCAGCTCGTCGGCCACCGCCTTGACCTCGTTGAGGTGCTGGCCCGTCTCCTCGCAGATGTCGTGGATGGTCTCCAGCGGCGCGCCCGACAGCTCGAACTGGCCGCCCGGCTCCAGGCTGACGTTGGCGAGGCCGCGCTCCAGGGCGATGACGTTCTCGCCCTCGTACACCGGCGCCCAGCCGAAGCGGGTGAGGCCGTCGAGCAGGGCCTTGATGCCATTCGGCTCGTAGGGAACGGGCGAGTGGTCGGCCAGCCGGAAGACGAACTTCTCGTGCTCCGCGCCCACGCGCCATTCGCTCGCGGGCTTGGCCCCGTCCGCCATCCAGCGGACCAGGTCTTCGAACACCAGGGGTCGATCGTCGCAGGCGACTTCGGCCATACATTCCTCCCCGGCCAGAACGCCGTCACGCCGGGTGAGGGTCCCGCGCAGTCGCGTCTTTACGCCGTCAGGATAGGTGGGCGCAATTCTGCCAAGCTCAAGGCCGCTTTAGGTTTTCTGCCATGGCCAAGCTCAGCGCCAGTCGCCGGCCCCCGCCTGCCACAGGGTGAGCGCGCTGATCGCGGCGGTGTCCGCGCGCAGGATCCGCGGGCCCAGCCCCGCCGGCACGGCATAGGGCAGCGCCCGCAGCTGCGCCCGCTCGCGGGCCGAGAATCCGCCCTCCGGCCCGATCAGGATCGCCCAGGGCCCGCCCGCCTTCACCGCCGCCAGGACCGGCGGCGCATCGCCCGCCTCGTCGCAGAACAGGAGCTGGCGGCCCACGTCCCAGCGGGCCAGCATGCGGTCCAGCTTCTCCGGCTCCAGCACCTGCGGCACGTCCAGCCGGCCGGTCTGCTCCGACGCCTCGACGGCGATGGCCTGGAGCCGCTCGACCCGGGTGTGGTCGGCGTTGGTCCGCTCGGTCACCACGGGCAGCACCCGGCGCGCGCCCAGTTCCGCGGCCTTCTCGACGATCGTCTCCAGACGGGCCCGTTTGACGAGGGCGATCACGAGGTCGAGGTCGGGGCCCGTCTCCTGCGGCCGCGTCCGGGACAGGGCCGTCAGGGTGACGGCCTTCTTGCCCACCTTGGCCAGGCTCGCGCGCCATTCGCCGTCGCGGCCGTTGAACACCGCCACCTCGTCGCCCACCGCCTGGCGCATGACCGCGACCAGGTAGCGGCTCTGGCCCTCGTCCAGGTCCAGCGCGGCGCCGGGGGCGAGATCGTGCGGCACGAACAGGCGGATCATTGGCTCCCCCTAGAGCCTTTCCCGTTCAGGCGAAATCGCCTGAGCGGGATGAAAAGGCTCGACCTCGTTCTTGGAGGGGGTGTCCTCGGCGAAGCCGGCGTCCACTTTCGCCTGACACCCTCTCGCAATTCCGCGCATTATCCCGCGATGGCCAAGTCCGACGACGAAAAAGAGCTCGAGGCCCTGCAGGTGGCGCTCGTGCGGTTCCAGCAGCGCGCGATGGATATGGGGGAACGCGACCTCGTGATCTTCGAGGGCCGCGACACCGCCGGCAAGGACGGCGCGATCAAGCGGATCACCGAGCATCTCTCGGTCCGGAACACCCGGGTCGTGGCCCTGCCCAAGCCCACCGACCGCGAGCGCAGCCAGTGGTATTTCCAGCGCTACGTGCCGCACCTGCCGGCGGCGGGCGAACTCGTGATCCTCAACCGCTCCTGGTACAATCGGGCCGGCGTCGAGCGGGTGATGAACTTCGCCACGCCTGAGGAGCAGGAAATCTTCCTGCGCGACGTGAACGTCTTCGAGCGCATGCTCGTCGACAGCGGCATCCAGATCGTGAAGCTCTGGCTCGACATCTCCCGCGACGAACAGGCCGCCCGCCTGAAGGCCCGCCGCAGCGATCCGCTGAAGGCGCTGAAGGTCAGCCCGCTGGACGCCGTCGCCCAGGAAAAGTGGGACGAATACTCCAAGGCCCGGGACGAGATGCTGACCCGCACCCATTGCCTGGAGGCGCCCTGGACCATCGTGCACACCGACAAGAAGCAGGCCGCCCGCACCAACATCATCCGCCACCTGCTAAAGGAGCTGGCGCCGCCAGACGTCGCCAAGGGCGTCGCGCCTCCGAATCCCAAGATCGTGTACCCGTTCGAGGTCGCAGCGGTGACCGACGGGCGGCTCGAGCACTGACCCGCGGCGATCCGTCACAAGTCTCGGCAGGACTTTCCGGCTCCGTTCTCGCGACCTTCGAGAGCGACGCGTTCGCCGTTAACCATGGGTTCACCATGATTGTTCGTCGTTCGTTCCATCGCTAGGCTCGCCCCCGGAGCGACTCGGGAGGGGCGTCGATGATCCGCGATACGCTGACGGCCGGAGAGGCCCGCCGCATCGCCTTGGCGGCCCAGGGCTTCGGCGGCTCCCGCGACGCCCCTGTCGGGCGCCGCCAGCTCACGAAGCTCATCGAGCGGCTGGGCGTCGTGCAGATCGACTCGGTCAACGTCGTCTCGCGCACCCACTACTTGCCGGCCTTCTCCCGGCTGGGCGCCTATCCGCGCGAGCTGCTGGAAGAGCTGGCCTGGGCGCGGAAGCGGCCGCTCTTCGAATACTGGGCGCATGAAGCCTCGCTTCTGCCCCTCTCCGCCCAGCCCCTGCTGCGTTGGCGCATGCAGGATGCGCGCGAGGGCGTCGGGACCTGGAAGGGCATCGCCCGGTTCATGCGCGAGCGGCGGGAATTCCTGGACCGCGTCCTGGAGGAGATCGCCGCCCGCGGTCCGCTCTCGGCTTCCGAGCTGGAGATGGGCCACAAGGGCGAGGGCGGCTGGTGGGGCTGGAGCGAGGCCAAGCGCGCCGTCGAAAGCCTGTTCTGGGCGGGCGAACTGACCACCGCCACCCGTCGGGGCACGTTCGAGCGGGTCTACGGCCTGCCGCACAAGGTGCTGCCCGCTGCGATCCACGATGCGCCGACCCCGCCGCGCGACGAGGCCCAGCGCCGGCTCGTCGCCATCGCCGCCCGCGCCATGGGCGTCGCCACCGAGCGCGACCTTCGGGACTATTTCCGCATGGGCGTGGCCGAGACCCGCGCCCGGGTCGGCGAACTGGCGGAGGCCGGCGCCCTCACCCCGGTGACGGTAAAGGGCTGGCGCGAGCCGGCCTATCTTGACCCCGCCGCCCGGCGCCCCCGCAAGATCGCCGCCCAAGCCCTGCTCTCGCCCTTCGACAACCTGATCTGGTTCCGGGAGCGGACTGAGCGGATGTTCGGCGTGCGCATCCGGCTGGAGATCTACACCCCGGCCGAGAAGCGCACCCACGGCTACTATGTCCTGCCCTTCCTGGAGGGCGATGCGATCACCGCCCGCGTCGACCTCAAGGCCGACCGCAAGGCCGGCGTCCTGATCGTCCAGTCCGCCCACGCCGAACCCTGGGCCAGCGCCGACACCCCCGCGAACCTGGCCGCCGAGCTCCGGCGCATGGCCGCCTGGCTGGGGCTGGAGAACGTCCGCGTGGAGCCGAAGGGCGACCTGGCGGGCGCGCTGGGCGATGTTCTGTAACGCCACCTCACGCCCCCTCCGTCTCGCCGCTTCGCGCCGATCCACCTCCCCCGTTTCACGAGGGAGGAGCGAGACTCAGACCGCTCCTCCCCCGCAAGGCGGGGGAGGTGGCGCGCGGCGCAGCCGCGTGACGGAGGGGGCGCAAGGCCGCCGCCAAAACCCATGAGATCCCCCACCCCAAACCATGCGTTCGCGAAGAAGCTCCGCGGCGAGCTCAGCTTGCCGGAGAAGCTGATCTGGGTGCGCGTTCGCCGCCGGGAGCGGGGCCGGCCGGTGTTCCGGCGCCAGCACCCGATCCGGCCGTACGTCCTCGACTTCTACTGCGCACCCGCGCGGCTCTGCGTCGAGATCGACGGCCAAGGCCACGGTTTCGGAGATCGCCCAGCCCGCGACGACCGGCGCGACGCGTTCCTCGCAGCGGCCGGAATCGAGGTGGTGCGAATCCCGGCCTCCACCGTGCTCGACGATCCCGAAGCGGTCGTCGAATGGATGTGGCAGATGGCGCGCGAACGGCTGGCGAAGCTGCCTCACGCCCCCTCCGTCTGACGGCTACGCCGCCAGCCACCTCCCCCGCTACGCAGGGGAGGAGCCAGCGCGAACTCACTCGCTCCTCCCCCGTGGAACGGGGGAGGTGGATCGTCGCGGAGCGGCGAGACGGAGGGGGCGCCAAAGGCGCAAAAAACCCTAAGCCACCCCCTCCGTCACTGCATGCAGTCGGGCATAGGCCCCGCCCTTCTGCACCAGCTCCGCATGCCGGCCTTCCTCGACGATGCGGCCCTGGTCGAACACCAGGATCCGGTCGGCGCCGCGGATGGTCGACAGCCGGTGGGCGATGACGATGGTCGTCCGCCCGGCCATCAGTTCCTCGGTCGCCGCCTGCACCTGGCGCTCGGTCTCCACGTCCAGCGACGAGGTGGCTTCGTCCAGCACCAGGATTGGCGCGTCGGCCAGGAAGGCGCGGGCGATGGCCACCCGCTGCCGCTCGCCCCCCGACAGCTTCACGCCGCGCTCGCCGACCAGGGTGTCGTAGCCCTTGGGCAGCCGGCGGATGAAGTCGTCCGCCCGCGCCCGCTTCGCCGCCAGCGCGATCTCCTCCAGCGTCGCCTCGGGCCGGGCGTAGGCGATGTTCTCGGCGATCGTCCGGTGGAACAGGGCCGGGTCCTGGGGCACCACGGCGATGGCCCGCCGCAGCGACCCCTGGGTCACCTTCGAGATGTCCTGGCCGTCGATCAGGATGCGCCCGCCGTTCACGTCGTACAGCCGCTGCAGCAGCTTCACGAAGGTCGACTTGCCGGAGCCCGTCGGCCCGACCAGGGCCACACGCTCGCCGGGGGCGATGATCAGGGTGAAGTCGCGATAGAGCGGCTCCTCCGCCGACTTGTAGCGGAAGGTCACCCGGTCGAAGGCGATCTCGCCCAGCTCGCCGCGGAACGGCGGCGCGGCGGCGGCGTCGGGCACCTGCAGGTCCGCCACCGCGAAGGCGGCCACGTCCTCCACGTCGTCCAGGCCCTTCTGCATCATGCGGATGTTCTCGCCGATGTTGCGCAGGTAGCCGCTCATCAGCAGGAACGAGGTGACCGCGAAGGCCACGTCGCCCGCGCTCGCCTCGCCGCGCGCCCACAGGCGGATCAATAGGCCGGACAGGCCCGCCTGCAGCACCACCAGGATCATGTTCTGGACCAGCCAGACGTCGATGAAGCGGGTCCAGGTGATCAGGGTGGCCTTGCGCCAGGTGCTGGTGATGTCGCCGATCCGCGCCTCTTCCCGGGGCTCGGCGCCGAAGGCCTTCACCGTGGGGTTGGCCGAGATGGAATCCGCCAGCGCCCCGCCGATCCGGGTGTCCAGCGCCACCGACTTCAGGTTCGCCGGCCGGACGTACTTCACCGTCAGCAGCAGGTTCGAGGCGATGTACAGCACCACCACGGCCATGGAGAACAGCCCGACCATGGGCCAGCGCACGACCATGGTCGCCGACAGGCCCAGCAGCACCACCAGCGCGGGGCCCAGCCACAGCACCACCGCGTCCGAGACCATGTCGTAGCCCCACATGGCGCGCGACAGCTTGCGCACCGTGGAGCCGGCGAAGTGGTCGGCATGCCAGTCGGCCGAGAAGGCCTGCACCCGCTGGAAGCCCTCGTCGGTCATCTCCTTCATGTTGTGCGCGGCCATGGGGTTCCAGAACCGGAAGGCCAGGTTCCGCACCAGGGAGAAGGCCAGGTAGACGCCCACGAACACGGCCCAGGCGGTCCAGGCCGCGGGCGGCTCGCGCGGCGTGGCCGCCACCACGTCCACCAGCCGGCCCGCCGCCCAAGGCAGCATCAGGTCGAAGACGATGGCGACCAGCATCAGGCCGACCGCCGCCCAGAACAGCACGGGCCGGCGCAGCCAGAAGCCGCCGATGAACGTCAGGACCTGTCGGTTGGACAGGACCCTCTTGGTCTTGATCTCTTCGTCGTCTTCGTAGTGCTCGGTCATGGCGAGGTCTCGAAAGCAGGCGCCGGGACCGGGCTCCGCTGGCGGAGCGCGCGCAGGTCCGGCGCGATCAGGGCATGGGCATTGGCGGGGCGTGCGAGCGGAGAGGCTCGGAGGGCCGCGGGCGCGCGGTATCGCTTCGCGTCGGCGCGAGCCGGGACGGGAAGCGGATCGGGCGACTTAACGGTGCGGCGGCGGCCCGAAGCGTTTGCGGAAGGCAATCGTTGCGACAGCTGTCATTCTGACCGACCTCCCTCAAGAGCTTCGAAGGCCCGGAAGCTAGGCGGGCGTTCGAAGAGGGTCAAGGAACCGCAGACCGATGGTTAACGAGGCGGGGCGCCAGCGGCATTTCGGCAACACCGCAGTCTCTGCTAAGCCCGCCGCGATGACCGAGAGCGCCCCCCTGCCCGACGCCGCGCCCACGAACTGGGTGGACCGGCATGCGCCGGCGGGGCTGCGGCCGTGGCTGAAGCTGGGGCGGTTCGACCGGCCGGCGGGGATCTGGCTCCTGATGCTGCCCGGCTGGCAGGGGATCGCCCTGGCCGGCGCCGTGCGCGGCCAGTGGCCGGACCCGTGGCTGCTGGTCCTCTTCTTCCTGGGGGCGGCCCTGATGCGGGCGGCGGGCTGCGCCTACAACGACATCGTCGACCGCGACATCGACGCCAAGGTCGCCCGCACCGCCGGCCGGCCGATCCCCTCCGGCCAGATCACGGTGAAGCAGGCCTGGGCCTTCGTGATCGGCTGCAGCCTGGTCTCGTTCCTGATCCTGGTCAGCCTGCCGCCGCTGGCCATCGCCCTGGGCGTGGCGTCCCTGGCGCTGGTGGCGGCCTATCCGTTCATGAAGCGGATCACCTGGTGGCCGCAGGCGTGGCTGGGGCTGACGTTCAACTGGGGCGCCCTGCTGGGCTACGCCGCGGCGGCCGGCGAGATCTCGGCCCCGGCCCTGCTGCTGTACGCCTCGGGGATCGCGTGGACCCTGGGCTACGACACCATCTACGCGATCCAGGACCTCGAGGACGACGCCCTGGCCGGCGTCAAATCCTCCGCCCGGCGCCTGGGCGATCGCGCCCCCCGCGCCGTGGCGGCGTTCTACCTGGCGGCCATCGCCCTGGCGTTCGCGGCGGGGATCCTGGGGCGGCTGGGGCCCGGCTTTCCGATCCTGCTGCTGGCCTTCGCCGTCCACCTGGGCCTGCAGGCGCGGCGGGTGCGCGTCGACGATCCGGCGCTGGCGCTGCGCCTGTTCAAGTCCAACGCCTGGGCGGGACTAATCCTGGCCGCGGCGCTGGCCGCCGGGTCCTTCTAGCCCTTCTTCGCCTTCTCCGCCGCCCAGGCCGGCAGCTTGTGGCGCTTCGGCTTACGGCGGCCCAACAGCGCGGCCAGCCCGCCGCCCGGCGCGCTCTTCTTGCCCAGGATCGTCTCGATCAAACTCATCGGTCCCACCACGAAATCACGTGCGGGCAGGCTTGCGCCCCGACTGTGGCGGACCTGTTACCGCGGGGTGCGACCGATGCACCAATCGCGGGTGACAAAAGCGCGCAGGTTGCATCCTCCGAACGCCGGCGTCCGTGCCGCCGTTGACCCGTTCTCTTGTATGGCATACAAACAAGTCATGGCGGACGTGCGATCCCTGGCCCAGGCGCGCTCCCTGCGGGAGCCCGGCAAGCGCATGCGTTCGCGGCTGCTGGACGCGGCGGTGGAGCTGTTCAAGGCCAAGGGCCTGGGCGGCGTGGCGGTGGCCGAGATCGCCGCCGCGGCGGACGCCTATCCCAGCCAGGTCACCTACTACTTCCGCACCAAGCAGGCCCTGTTCGTCGAGGCCGCCTGCCGCGAGGTGCTGTACGTGGCCCGCCAGGCCGAGGCCGCCGCGGCTGGCGCTCGCACCGGCTCGGACTACAACGGCCGGCTCGTCGAGACCGTGATCGGCTCCCCGGGCCTGGCCCTCTTCGTGGAAGCCCTGTCCCTGACCCGCCGCCGGCAGGACCTCAGCCCTCTCGTCGAGCGCACCTTCGAGCGGCTGCACGCCGAGGGCGACCGGGCCTACGCCCAGGTCCGCGAAAGCCGCGGCTGGACTTCGGGCGAGGACGCCGCCACCACCGCCCGCCGGTTCTGGACCCTGGCCCTGGGCGTCACCCTTCGCGAGGGCGCCACCGAGGCCACGGTCGCCGAGGCGGTCGAGGAGATGGTCGCCCTGCTGCCCCACACGCGGGCCGCCCCGAGACCCGCAGCCCAGCCCGGAGACGCCTGATGGCCGCCGCCGCCCGTGTCGCCCCCAAGGACTATTTCACCCCGCAGGAATGGAGCCCCCTCGCGACGAAGTCGTCGTGGAAAGGCCCGGCCCTGATCGCCCATGCCTGGATCGTCATCGGCCTGGCCGCCGCCATGGCCATGGCGTTCCCGATCACCATCCCCCTGGCCGTGATGATCATCGGCGCCCGCCAGCTCGGCCTCGCCATCCTGATGCACGACGCCGCCCATGGAGCCCTGCACCCCAACCTGAAAGCCAACGACTGGCTGGCCGACAACCTCACGCCCGGCGGCCTCGTCGCCTACCGAACCTACCACCTGGGCCACCACAAGTACGCGCAGCAGGCCGAGGACCCGGACCTGGGGCTCTCGGCGCCGTTCCCGATCACGCGGCTGTCCCTGCGCCGCAAGATCGTCCGCGATCTGACCGGCCAGACCTATTACAAGCAGCGCTGGGCGGGCCTGGTGAAACGCCTGCGGGAACGCAAGGCCGGCGAGCCCCTGTGGCCGATCCTCAAGGACGCGGCCGTCGCGCGGAAGCGCTTCCTCATCGGCATGGTCGTGACCGTGGCCGCGACCGCCCCGTTCGGGTTCTGGTGGGCCTGGCCGGTGCTGTGGCTGCTGCCCCAGGCCACCTGGCTGCCGATGATCACGCGCCTGCGCAACATCGCCGAGCACGCCTGCATCGCCAAGGACGAGCCCGACCCGCTGCGCCACGCCCGCACCACCCACGCCAACCTGCTGGAGCGGGCGTTCCTGGCGCCCTACTGGGTCAACTACCACTGCGAGCACCACATGTTCATGCATGTGCCCTGCTACAACCTGCCCCGCGCCCACCGCCTCTTGAAGGCCAAGGGCGTCCTGCCCCGCATGCTGACGGCGCCGGGCTATCTCGACGTGCTGCGCCAGGCCTCCTCCCGGCCCGCCACGCAGGACCGCGGCGGCAACCCGACGCCCGAAGACCGCGGCGTCGTGAAGGCCGTCATCCAGTAAGGCGGCGCGGCGCCGCCAGCGCCCAGCTGGATCGCAGGCGCGCCTCCACCAGGTCCCAGTCGGCGTCGTCGGCCAGGCTGATCCCGACCCAGCCCGACGGCCAGAGATAGGCCGGCCGGCTATGGATCTCCGGGTCGGCCTCGATCAGGAACTCCTGCTCGTCGCGGCCCGTGGTCTTCACGCAGACCACGGTCATGCCGTCGCCGTGATGGTTGTGCCGGAAATAGGCGAACATCTTGCCGGCCACGGAAAAGGCCGGGATCCCGTGGCTGATCTTCTCGGCGGTCTCCGGGAGAGCCAGGCAGGCCGCTCGCAGGCGGGCTTCGACGGCGGCGGGATCGGAGCTCAGCATGGGGCCACTCTGACCCCGGCGGGACCTGTATGGCTAGGCCGCCCTGACCTCGTAGGCGTCGACCAGGGCCGCGTGCAGCTCTTCGATCATGATCGGCTTGGGCACGACGCCGTCCATGCCCGCGGCGGCGTATTCGTCCACCTGGGCCGGCATGTGGTTGGCGGTGAGCGCCACGATCCGGGTGGGCGGCAGGCCGCGCTCGGCCTCCAGGCGGCGGATGTCGCGCGTGGCGCTGACCCCGTCCCGCACCGGCATCTGGATGTCCATCAGCACCAGGTCCCACTCGCCGCGGCCCCAGGCCTCCACCGCCGCGCGGCCGTCCGGCACCACCGTCGGATCGACGCCCAGGGCGTTCAGCACCGTACGCACCACGCGCTGGTTGGTCTCGTTGTCCTCGGCCACCAGGACCCGCAGGTCCGCCACATGGGTTTCCGGGGGTCCCGCCGTGTCCAGAGCCTCGCCGCGCTCCAGCGGCAGCAGCAGCGTGAAGGTGCTGCCCTGGCCGATCTCGCTCTCGGCGGTCAGGGCGCCGCCCATCAGCTCGACCAGGTTGCGCGCGATCGACAGGCCCAGGCCCACGCCGCCGAACCGCCGCGTGGCGCAGCCGTCGCCCTGGGTGAAGGCTTCGAACAGCCGCGGCATCACGTCCGCCGGGATGCCGGGGCCGGTGTCGGCCACCGAGATCACCAGGCCGCGCGCTCCGCCCTCGGCCCGGATGCGCACGCTGCCGGCCGCGGTGAACTTCAGGGCGTTGGAGACCAGGTTGTAGATCACCTGCCGCAACCGCGCCGCATCGCCCAGCCAGAGGCCCCGGCTCGAGCCGTCCAGGTCGATCTCCAGGTCCAGTCCCTTGGACTCCGCCAGGATCGTCGCCGTGTCGCAGGCCTGGCGGACCACCGCCTCCAGGTCGAACGGTGCGGTCTCCAGCCGCACGCCGCCCTGTTCCATGTCGGCCAGGTCCAGCACGTCGTTCAGCACGGTCAGCAGGGCCGAGCCGGAGTTCAAGATCACCTGCACCCGCTCGCGCTGGTCGGGCCGCAGGTCGTCCAGCAGCAGGGCCTGGCTCATCCCCAGCACCCCGTTCAGCGGCGTGCGCAGCTCGTGACCCATGTTGGCCAGGAACTGCGACTTCATCACATTGGCCCGCTCGGCCGCGTCCCGGGCGGCGGTCGCCTCGCCGAGCGCGCCGCGCAGGCTCCGGTCGTAGTCGCCCAGCGCCGCGAGCAGGTTGTTGAAGCCCCGGGTCAGCTGGCCCACCTCGTCCTCGCGGGTGACGGGCAGGCGGGCGCTGAAGTCCCGCGAGGCGCCGGCCGCCTCCATGCCTTCGCTCAGGGCCCGCAGCGGCGCGAGCGCGCGGCGAGCCAGCCGGCGCGCCACCAGGCCCGCGCCCAGGGTCGCCACCAGCGACAGCGCCAGCGCGATGCCGATGTTGGTGATCCGCTCGGTCAGGATCTCGCGGTCGTCGACCCACAGCACGATCTCCCCGACCTGCCGGCCGGCCTCGTAGTGCGGCGCGCGCACCTCCAGGCCGTTGGGCCAGAAGCGCGTCTGCGCCTGCTTCACGCCCTTGAAGGCGAGCCTGGCCTCCTGCTGCGCGGTCTTGCCGATCCGCACGCGCCGGCCGTCGAACTCGTGATAGGTGGCGGCGACGGCGTGCTCGCTGCCGTCGAGCAGGCGCGAGGCGATCACCATGGCGCCCGCGTCGCCGGCCGCGACGCCCTTGTGGGCGGCGGCGCCGATGTCGTGCGCCAGCCGGACCGACTCGGCGGCCAGTTCCTCCCGGTCGGCAGCCCAGTTGCGGTACTGGTAGACCGAGAACGCCGCGACCATCGCCGCGATCGTCGAAACCAGGGCGACCGTGACCACGCGGGCCTCCAGGCCCGCGCCCCGCAGGCCACCGTTCGGCTTCGCCATCCGGCCGCTCGCACGCATCTTCGCCCGGCCTCCCGGCAGGTTCTTTCTGGAGCTTGACCGTTGACGAGGAAATCTTAATCGCCGGCAAATTGTGGGAAACGGCTGTTGCCCATCGTGGGGGATGCGGCGAGGAGTCGCAGATGATCGCGCCCACGCCGGAGGCCCGCCGCGGCTTCATCGTCGAACACACCCGCCTGCAGCATCCGCCGCACACGCCCGAATTGCGCCTGCACCTCGCCGACGAGATCACCCCGATCTGGCGGCTGACCGAGGAGGCGCTCGCCGAGATCGGCCTGCCGCCGCCGTTCTGGGCCTTCGCCTGGGCGGGCGGCCAGGCGCTGGCGCGTTACCTCCTGGACGACCCGCAGGTGGTGGCCGGCAGGGCGGTGCTGGATTTCGCCTCGGGCTCGGGGCTGGTGGCCATCGCCGCCAAGCGGGCGGGCGCGGCCCGGGTGCTGGCGGCCGACATCGATCCGTTCTGTGGCGCGGCCCTCGAGCTGAACGCCGCCGCCAACGCGGTCCAGATCGACTTCGCCGGCGACGACCTGCTGGAGGCCCCGCCGCCTTCCTGGGCCGAGGTGATCCTGGCCGGCGACATCTGCTACGAGAAGCCCCTGGCCGAGCGGGTGATGGCCTGGCTGGGCCAGGCGCGCGCCGCCGGAGCCACGGTGCTGATCGGCGATCCTGGCCGCAGCTACTTCCCCCGCTCGGGCCTGGTGAAACTCGCCGAATATCAGGTGCCCACGACCCGCGAGCTGGAGGACCTGGAAGTGAAGAAGACTTCGGTCTGGACTCTGCCATAGCCCGGCGCTAGCTTGGAACAAACAAGGAACATGCATATGCGCGAAGACGGCAAGGTCGATTATGTGGAGCTCCCCGGGGGCGACCTCAGCGCGGTCAAGGCCTTCTATGGCCAGGCCTTCGGCTGGTCGTTCACCGACTATGGCCTCGAGTACGCGGCCTTCGACGAAGGGCTCGACGGCGGGTTCCACACCGGCCAGGACGCCGTGCAGAAGCCGCTGGTCATCCTCTACGCCCACGACCTCGAGGCGATGGAGGCCAAGGTCCGCGCCGCCGGCGGCGCGATCACGAAACCGATCTTCAGCTTCCCGGGCGGACGCCGCTTCCACTTCACCGATCCCGCCGGCAACGAACTGGCCGTCTGGACCGAGGTCGGCGCAGGCTAGAACTTCGTCGCTTCGGCGCCGGCCGCGGCCTGCTGGCAGACGCCGGCGAAGTCGCCGAAGGTGACGGCGCCGTTGCGGCGGTCGACGGTCAGGCTGGAGCGGTCGAAGCGGTTCCACTTTAGCCGGCCCTTGATGGACAGCCGGTCGACGGCGACGTCGGCGAGCTCGTACCAGCCGTCCTTCCCGTCCTTGGCGAACAGCGGGACCGCGCTCTTCGGCGGCTTCACCCGGACCTGGCCGTTCTCGACCCTGACGCCGAGCTGCGCCGGCACGCGCGCCTCGCCGTAGTACACGCCGCCGAAATAAGGCGCGCCGATCGAGTTGCGGTAGGGCGTCGTCGCCATCAGCGCCCCGTCGCTGCCCACGCAGATGAGATCGAGGCTATCGCCCCCGGAGGGCGCCTGGGCCCAGGCCGCTCCGCCCGCCAGCATGAGCGTGACCGACGCCGCCCCGATAACCCCGATTGCCCGCAAGACCCTGCTCCCCGTTACAGCCGCCGCGATCCTAGCGGCGCGCTCCGGCGGCGAGAAGGCCGTTCCGCCGCCGGCCCCATCCGGGCTACGAAGCCGTCTCAACCCTCGCCGAAGGATCGCCCATGCCTGCAGACACGCCCGCCGGAGACAGCGTCCTCGTGGCCGAGACCCTGCTCGGGCGCTTCCAGGTCGCCGCGCGCACGCCGTCCGGGTCCTTCCTGGCCGACGAGCCGCCGTCGGTGGGCGGCCTCGGCTCCGGCCCCAGCCCCTACGACCTGCTCAGCTCCGCCCTGGGCGCCTGCACCGCCATGACCCTGCGTCTCTACGCCGAGCGCAAGGCCTGGCCGCTCGATCGCGTGCAGGTCAGCGTGCGCCACCATCGCGCCTCGCTCACCGCCCGCGACCGCTTCGAGCGCACCATCCTGATCGAAGGGCCGCTGGACGAGGCCCAGCGCGCCCGCCTCCTGCAGATCGCCGAGCAATGCCCCGTCCACCGCACCTTCGAGCGCGGCTCCGAGGTGGTCACGGTGCTGAGCGCCGGGGACATGGCTCCGCCCGTGGAAGCCGAACCCGTCGCGGAACACATGCGCGATATGGAGGAACTGGACGCGAGCTAGACGTGGACCAGCCCATCTTCTTCGCCACCCCGGCCGACTGGCGCGCCTGGCTGGAAGCCCACCACGCGACGGCCCGCGAGGTCTCGATCGGCTTCTGGAAGACGGACAGCGGCCGGCCCTCGATCACCTGGCCGCAGAGCGTGGACGAGGCCCTGTGCTTCGGCTGGATCGACGGGGTCCGCCACCGGATCGACGCGGCGGCCTACCGCATCCGCTTCACGCCCCGCAAGCCGGGCGGGATCTGGAGCCAGGTGAACCTGAAGCGCTTCGCGGAGCTCGCAGCCGAAGGCCGGGTCACGCCGGCCGGCCAGGCCGCCTACGACGCGGGCAAGCACCGCACGGGGCTCTATTCCTACGAACGGGCGGCCGATGACCTGACCGCCGAAGAAACCGCGCGCTTCCAGGCCGACGCCCGGGCCTGGGCCGGCTTCCAGGCCTTCCCGCCCGGCTACCGCAAGGTGGCGATCCACCGGGTGATCTCGGCCAAGGGCGAGGCCACCCGCGCCCGGCGCCTCGACATCCTCATCGACGCCTCGGCCCGAGGGCTTAGACTGAAGTCTCCGACCCAGGTGGATGAGCCATGACCGCCGACGAGATGAAAGCCATCGTCCTGTCCTTCCCGGGCGTCGAGGAAGGCGTCAGCTACGGCCGCCCCTCCTTCAAGCTGAACGGCAAGTTCTTCACCCGGCTGCGCGCCGAGGACGACAGCCTGGTCCTGATGGAGGTGAGCTACGACGAGCGCGAGATGCTGATGGAGGCCGAGCCCGGCACCTTCCACCTGACGCCGCACTACAAGGACTACCCCTGCGTGCTGGCCCGCATCGGCGATCTGCATCCCGGCTCGCTGAAGAACTTCCTGGAACGCCGCTTCCGCAAGGTGGCCAAGAAGGCCGCCGTGAAGGCCTGGGAGGCGGAGCAGGCCGCATGACCGAAGTCGAATTCCGGACCCTCTGCCTGTCGTTTCCGGAGGTCGTCGAGGGCTTCAACATGGGCTCGACCTTCTTCAAGGCGAACGGCAAGGACCTGGCCCGGCTGCTGGGCGGCGACCGCGCCATGTTCACCGGCGTGCCGGTCGAGGAGGTCGAGATGTTGGTCGAGGCCGAGCCCGCGACCTTCTGGGCCGACAGCCACTACAGGAACGCCCGCTGCCTGGTCGCCCACTTAGGTCCCCTCACGCCGGAGGTGGCGCGCGCCTTCCTGGAGCGACGCTTCCGCGAGGTGGCGAAGAAGGCCGTGCTGAAGTCCTGGGACGTGGCCCGCGCCTAGACGAAGTCCAGATAGCGCCGGCTGAAGTTCCGCAGGCGCGGGAAGATCAGGTCGATATCGGCGTCCGAGACCCCGAACCACCGCCCCAGCGTCGCGCCGTACTGGTCCACCGAGGTGGTGGGGATCTGGGCGCCGCCCACATTGTCCGGGTTGTTGAAGCCGTTCACGTCGACGCCCAGCGTCGGGTACTGGCCGTACATGTCGCCGCCCCTCACGGCGCCGCCCATGATGAACTGGCACCCGCCCCAGGCGTGGTCGGTGCCGTCGCCGTTGGTGGTGAACCCGCGCGAGAAGTCCGAGGCGGTGAAGGTCGTCACCTGGCCGCGACGATCCAGGCCGCCCACGTTCGACAGGGCGCCGTCGAAATAGGACAGGGCGTGGGCGACCTTGGCCAGCAGGTTGGGCTGGGTCGAGTTCTGGAAGTCGTGGGTGTCCCAGCCGCCGAGGCTGACGAAGAACACCTGCCGCCGCACGCCCAGTTCGGAACTGGCCGCGATCATGCGCGCCACGGTCTGAAGCTGCAGGGCCAGCGAGTTGCTCTCGGTCCGCCCCGTCACCGGGTTGGTGTAGGCCGGCGCCGCCGGAATGGAGGCGGCCAGCGGCTGGGTGAAGGCGCTGTTGACCGTGGCCGAGGCCGAGATCGAGCGGCCGACAACGGTGGAATAGTCCGCCGCGAAGTTGCTGCTCAGGTTGGTGTCGCTGATCACGTCGCGCATCCGCGACGGTCCCAGGCGCGAGCCGAACAGGATGGAGCCCTGGGCGCCGTTGATCACCACCGCCGGCTGGGTCCCGTTGGAAAGCTGGTACTGGACCACCGACTGGCCGGCCAGGAACACCGCATTGCCCGCCGCCGAGACCGCCGTGAACAGGGTGTTCTGGCCGTTCATCCCGGCGAGCAGGTCGCCGAAACGGCCGCCCCAGCCGCTGCGCGCGCCCTCCACCGACAGGGCCTGCCAGGTCGACTGCTGGTCGTTGTGCGAGAACAGGCTGGTGGGCAGCGTGACGCTCTTGGCCTGGTACTGCGCCTTGGTCGTCGGCTGCACCAGCGTGCCCACATTGGCCAGGACCGCGAGCCGGCCCTGGTTGAACAGCGTCTGCAGGGGCCCCAGGAAGGGATGCAGGGCGAAGGTGCGGCTGCTGGCGTTGGTGCCGGCGGGAATCGCCTGCGCCGTCCGCGGCGTGATCGGCAGCACCCCGCCCCAGGCTTCCGGCGAGTCGGCCTGGGCCACGCGCCCGGTGACCGCGCTGGTCTGCCCGACCGGCGTCGCAGGGGTCCCCGGCGGCATCAGGGCGATGGGATCTGCGCCGGTGTTCCGCGCCGCGAAATAGCGGCCCCACGAGTCCGTGTCGGTGGCGAGCACGGTGTTGTGCGAGTCGTTGCCGCCGTAGAGGAAGACGCACACCAGGGCCTTGTAGTCCGGGGCCGACTGGCCGGCGGCCGAGCCCGCCGCGGCGAGCTGCAGGGCGAACGGGGCGCCGACGCCCAGGGCCGAGAACGCGCCGCCCAGGCGCAGCAGGTGTCGGCGGTCCATCGCCCCGCTCATCGCTGCACCAGATATTCGGGCGAGCCCATGGTCATGTAGATCGCGAGCTTCGCCCGGTTCAGCCGCGCCGCGTCCTGGCTGCCGGTCGTCGGCAGGTTGACGCCCCCCACCGCCTCGACGATCCGGGTCCGCAGCACCGGCGACATGCGCCCGTTCAGCAGCAGGAGGTTCACCCGGTCCGCCAGGGCGCCCGGATCCGCGGCCAGGGCGGTCTCGGCCGCATAGCTGCTGCGCACGTCGCGCACGCCATTCGTCGCCGTTCCCGCGCCGGCGTCGATGACGGACTGGATGGTGTTGAGGTAGCCCGCGACCGTCACCTCGTCGACGATCTGGAACTCCGGGGCGACCAGGCCGGCCGCGCCGACCCGCGTATTAGGCGGGACGTAGCCGGGGCGGAAGAAGTTGAACACCGAGGGCGAGGTCAGGGCGCTCTGGCCCAGCGAGGTGTTCGCGCTGGTGGAGGCGATCAGCCAGTTCCCCGTCTGCGAGGTGGCATTGAACGCCCGTGCCCAGTGGGCCAGGCGGACCACCGGCTCGCGCAGCTTCCCGTAGTTCACGCCGGTGGCGAGGGTGGCGCTGCGGGCCTCCTCGTCCAGCAGGATGGCGCGCACGACGGCGCTCATGTCGCCGCGCACGCCCGCGCCGTTGTTGTTGAACACGCCGGCCACGCGGGCGACGTAGGCCGGGCTGGGATTGCTGGTCACCAGCCGCTGGATCAGCTGCTTGGAGATGAACGGCCCGACGTTGGGGTGGTTGAACAGCGTGTCCAGGGCGATCTTCAGGTCGCCCGACGGATCGGCCGAGCCGGACGCCGGGATCGTCACGCCGAGGAAGCTCTTGGCGCTGGTGGAGTGATAGGCCGCGTAGGGGATCATCGAGCGGACGGCCGCATCGACGTTCTTCTGCCCGCCCCGGAACGTCGTGATGTTCGGCGTGGTCGAATAGTAGCTGTAGCCGGTGAAGACCTTGGCCAGGCCCGCGATGTCGTCCGAGGTGTAGGTCGGGATCGGCCGGCCCGCCCCGTCGGTCCTGACCGTCCCATCGAGGTTCAGCTGGTAGAGCCCGATGGTCATCAGCTGCATGACCTCGCGGGCGTAGTTCTCGTCCGGCTTGCGCCCGGTGGCCGGGTCCTCCTTCTGGTTCCCCAGCCAGGTCAGGTAGATCCCCATCATCGGGTGCAGGGTCACCTGCTCCAGCAGGGTGCGGAAGTTCCCGAAGGCGCCGGCCCCCAGCATGTCGTAGTACGAGCCCGCCCCGCGGGTATCGACGTTGTTGTCGGTCAGCGAGATGACGAAGATCTCGGACAGCGCCAGCTTCATCCGTTGGCGCAGCTGGTCCGGTCCCGAGATCGCTTGGCCCCAATAGGAATAATAGAAGTCGGCCGGGTTCAGCGTGGCGGTGGGATTGCCGACCCGCAGCTGCGCCAGGCGCGCCTCGAGCTCCGCCTGGTGGGTCGTGGGGCGCGCCATCGTCATCTGCTGGTCGATCCAGCCCGAGTATCCGGCCGCTTTCACCTGCGCGATCGAAGCGTCGTTGGCGCCGTAGCTGGCCTGGGCCAGGAACCGGGCGGCCTCGTCCGACGTGGGCGGGGCGCCGTCGCCCGCGCTCCGCACGCCGCTGCAGGCGGCGACGCACAGGGCGGCCAGCATCCCGACCCAGAGGCGCGCGCCGCGCCCGAGACGATACCCCAGCTTCAAACGCCGCACCCCCACGGTTGGCCCCGACGACGCCCCTTATAGCCTATTCGCGCCGCCGCTTTGTGAAGCTTACACGTTGCGGCATCCTGCTTCCGTCGCCACAGGAGAACCCATGGCCAGCTTCACCGCCACCGCCGGGGTCGACCTCGACCTTCTGGACCTGGGGCCGCTGGCCGCCGTCGCCCCGTCCGGCGCCGGCCCGAACAGCGCGGCCTTCTTCATCGGCGGCCTGTCGATCCAGCTCTCGGGCTCGGGGTTCCAGTTCGCGGCGTCCGGCCCGCCCACCGCGGGCGTGATCACCGGCATCGCGGTCAGCGGCGGCGGCGCGCCGGCCTACGAGATCTCGGGCCTCGCGCTCTCCGCGGCCAGCTTCCGCGCCTGGGTGGCGGCCGGCGACAATGCGGCCGCCAAGGCCGGCATCTTCGGCGAGTCGGACATGATCGCCGGCTCGACCTTCGCCGACCGCCTGGGGGGCTATGCCGGGGCGGACACGATCAACGCCGGGGCCGGCGACGACATCGTCTCCGAGCTGTCGGGCGCCAACTACCTGCGCGGCGACGCCGGGAACGACAGCATCCAGGGCGGCAGCGACTTCGACGACATCAACGGCAACATGGGCAACGATGTCCTCAGCGGCGGGCTGGGCGCGGACTGGGTCGTGGGCGGCAAGGACGAGGATCTGCTCTACGGCGGCGAGGGCGGCGACCTCGTCTACGGCAACCTCGGCAATGACACCTGCGACGGCGGGGAAGGCGACGACGTGGTCCGCGGGGGCCAGGGAAACGACACCCTCAGCGGCGGGGGCGGCGCCGACTTCGTCTCCGGCGACCGCGGCGATGACACCATGACCGGCGGCCTCGGCGCCGACCGCTTCCACTCGTCGGCCGACGCCGGCCTCGACCGCGTGCTGGACTTCAGCGTCGCCCAGGGCGACCGCGTCCAGCTGGATCCCGGAACGGCCTATTCGGTGAGCCAGGTGGGCGCCGACACGGTCATCACCCTCAGCGCCGGCCAGGTCGTCCTCGTCGGCGTCGCCATGTCCACCCTGCCCGCGGACAGCATCTTCCTGGCCTAGCGATCCAGCCCGTAGCGGTAGAGCAGCCGCACGCCCACGTCGCCGACGCCGGGGTTGTAGTCGCCGGCCAGCTTGGCGTGGCTGAGATGGATCCACGACAGCTCCACCGACAGCCGCCGGGTCGCCTTCCAGCCCAGCGAGATTTCCGGCTCGAACAGCACGCGCGAACCCAGGTCCAGCTTGGTCTGGAAATCCCGCAACCGCTTCAGCCGCTCCTCCGGCGTCAGGCCCGGCGCATCGGGCGAGGGCAGGTTCACCCGCCCGTCGTGAATGGCTAGGCCGATCCCCGGCTGGACGTAGACCCGCTCCGACAGGTTGAACCGCCACGCGAGACCGGCCGCCGCGTAGTTCGTCCCGCCCGAGGTGTTCACCCCCGCCAGCAGGTGCACCCGCGGCCGGCCCAGGAACCTGAGCTCGTCCAGCGCCGTGGTCCGCACGCCGCCCACGATCTGCGCGCCATCCTCGAACTTGCCGTAGGAAATCCCGTCGTCGACGTCGTGGGCATAGGCGCCCAGGAAGACCTCGCCGGCCTGCGCCGCGCCGCCGCCCAGGGTCGCGGCCGCGACCAGCGCCGTCACCAGGGTGCGGGTCATGGGCTAGAACTCGTCCTCGATCGCCGAGCGGAAGTTCTCGAACACCTCGGCCATCCGCGGTCCCGGTTCCACGGCGCCCGCCTCCGCCTCCGTCGCGGCCGGCCGCGAGGCCAGCCGGCCCACCACCGCCCCGTGCTGCACCAGCAACAGCTCCTCGCCCTCGCCCAGGCCCGTCAGCAGGGCGGCGATCTTCGGCGGCAGGTCGTCGAGGTCCAGGCGGGCCATGGGGCGATCCTAGACCGCATCGCGGGGCGCAGGTAAACCGCCGGCCGAGGAGAAACCATGGCTTATCGATCGCTCCGCGAGTTCCTGGCCAAGCTTGAAGCCGCGGGCGAGCTGGTCCGCGTCACCGAGCCGGTCTCCTCCGTCCTCGAAATGACCGAGATTCAGCGGCGCTTGCTGGCCACCGGCGGCCCCGCCGTCCTGTTCGAGAACGTCGTCCGCGCCGACGGCCAGCGGTCGACCATGCCGTGCCTGGTCAACCTGTTCGGCACGGTAAAGCGCGTGGCCATGGGCGTCACCCTGGAGGGCGTGGAGCGCACCACCGCCGCCGAGCTGCGCAGCGTGGGCGAACTCCTGGCCTTCCTGCGCCAGCCCGAGCCGCCCCGCGGCCTCAAGGACGCCTGGGACATGCTGCCGCTGGCCAAGACCGTGATGGGCATGCGGCCCCAGGTGCGGAAGTCCGGCCCGGTGCAGGAGGTGGTGCTCAAGGGCGAACAGATCGACCTCACCAAGCTGCCGATCCAGACCTGCTGGCCCGGCGAGCCGGCCCCACTGATCACCTGGCCGCTGGTGGTCACCAAAGGGCCGTCAGACTCCCGCGAGGACGACTACAACCTCGGCATCTACCGCATGCAGGTGCTGGGCCGCGACCGGACCATCATGCGCTGGCTGGCCCACCGCGGCGGCGCCCAGCACCACCGCCGCTGGAAGGCGCAAGGCAAGCGCGAGCCCCTGCCCGCCTGCGCCGTCATCGGCGCCGACCCCGGCACGATCCTGGCCGCCGTGACCCCGGTGCCGGACACCCTGTCGGAGTACCAGTTCGCCGGCCTGCTGCGCGGCGCCAAGCTGGACCTCGTGCCGGCCAAGACCGTGCCCCTGATGGTCCCCGCCCACGCCGAGATCGTGCTGGAGGGCCACGTCCACCTCGACGACTACGCCGACGAGGGCCCCTACGGCGACCACACCGGCTACTACAACAGCGTCGAGAAATTCCCGGTCTTCCAGGTCACCGCCGTGACCATGCGCAAGGACCCGATCTACCTCACCACCTTCACCGGCCGCCCGCCGGACGAGCCCTCGGTGCTGGGCGAGGCGCTGAACGAGGTCTTCATCCCGCTCCTGCAGCAGCAGTTCCCCGAGATCGTCGACTTCTGGCTGCCCCCGGAAGGCTGCAGCTACCGCATCGCCGTGGTCTCGATGAAGAAGGGATACCCCGGCCACGCCAAGCGGGTGATGCTGGGCGTCTGGAGCTACCTGCGCCAGTTCATGTACACCAAGTGGGTCATCGTCGTGGACGACGACATCGACGCCCGCGACTGGAAGGACGTCATGTGGGCCATCTCCACCCGCATGGACCCGGCCCGCGACATCACGGTCGTGGAAAACACGCCCATCGACTACCTCGACTTCGCCTCGCCCGAGAGCGGCCTGGGGTCCAAGATCGGCCTCGACGCCACCAACAAATGGCCGCCCGAAACCCACCGCGAGTGGGGCGAGAAGCTGGGCATGGACGCCGGGACCGTGGCCAAGGTCACGGAGAAGTGGGCCAGGCTGGGGTTGCCGGGCGACGGCCGGCCGGTGGATTAAGGCAGCCGCATGGATCCCGTCGCCTCCGCCCACGCCGCCGCCCTGTGGGCTGGCCTCTGCCTCATCCTCCTGCTGGTGCTCGCGGTCCTGGTGACCCGCCAGCGGCGCAAGCACCATGTGGAGATCGGCGACGGCGGCGTCCCGGCCCTGAACCAGGCCATCCGCGCCTTCGGCAACGCCACCGAATACATCCCCGCCGCCCTGGCGGGCCTCGGCCTCCTGGCGCTGGTGGGCGCCCCGGCCCTGCTGATCCACCCCATAGGCCTCACCCTGTTCGTCGGCCGGGTGCTGCACGCCGTGGGCCTCTCGCGCTCCACCGGCACCTCCTGGCCCCGCGCCGCCGGCGTCCTCGCCACCTGGATCAGCTACATCGCCACCGCCGCCGCCCTCCTCTTCTACGCCATCCCGTAAAGCGGCGCGGAGCGCCCACCAAGCCAACCGCCAAGCCGCCAAGAACGCCAAGAGACCGGCGCTGAACCTTGGCGTTCTTGGCGGCTTGGCGGTGATCTGGCAGCGCCTCCGGCGCAAAGTGTCGCTGGGACGCGAGGCTTGTGGCGCCGCCTTCGCTCGGCCATATCCCGTCGATGGACGAAAACCTGCTGAACGACGTCGTCGCCGCCGCGCTGAGGGCCGGGGCCGACGCCGCCGAAGCCGTCGGCGCCGAGCGCCGCAGCCTCTCGATCACCGTGCGGACCGGCGACCTTGAAGAGGTCGAGCGCGAGGAGTCCCGCGACCTGGGCCTGCGCGTCTTCGTGGGCAAGCGGCAGGCCACCGTGTCCGGCTCCGACATCTCGCCCGAGGCCCGCGCCAAGCTCGTCGAGCGCGCCGTGGCCATGGCCCGACTGGCGCCCGAGGATCCCTACGCCGGCCTCGCCGACCCCGCGCACCTGGCTAGCGGTCCCCGCCCCGACCTCGACCTCTTCGACCCCGCCGAGCCCACGCCGGAAAGCCTGGAGGAACGCGCCCGCATCGCCGAGGCCGCCGCCCGCGCGGTGCCGAAGGTGACCAATTCCGACGGCGGCAGCAGCTCCTGGTCCTCGTCCCAGTGGACCATGGTGACCAGCGGCGGCTTCACCGGCGTGCACCGCGCCTCGGGTTTCCACATCGGCGCCTCGGCCATCGCCGGCGACGGCGAGACCATGGAGACCGGCTACGATGGCCGCTCCACCCGCTGGCAGTCCGACCTGCCCAGCCCCGAGGCCCTCGGCGCCGAGGCCGGCCGCCGCGCCGCCCAGCGCCTGGGCGCCCGCAAGATCGCCTCCACCACCGCCCCGGTGATCTTCGAGAACCGCCTGGCCGGCTCGCTGATGAGCCCGCTGATCGGCGCCATCTCCGGCCCCTCCATCGCCCGCGGCACCTCGTTCCTGAAGGACAAGCTGGGCGAGCGCATCTTCGCCAGGGGCGTCCATATCGTCGACGACCCGCACCGGCCGCGTGGCCTGGGCTCCTCCCCCTTCGACGACGAGGGCGTGGCCAACGAGAAGCGCCACCTGATCGACGACGGCGTCCTGACCACCTGGCTGCTGAACTCCGCGTCCGCGCGCCAGCTCGGCCTCACCACCACCGGCCACGCCTCGCGCGGCCTCGCCGGCCCGCCCGGCGTCTCCACGTCCAACCTCACCTTCCAGCCCGGCGAGAAGGACCAGGCCGCCCTGATGAAGGACGCCGGCGCCGGCCTCTTGGTCACCTCCATGTTCGGCCCCTCGCTCAACGGCAACACCGGCGACTGGTCGGTGGGCTGCTCGGGCTTCTGGTTCGAGGATGGCGAGATCGCCTATCCGGTCAACGAGATCACCGTGGCCGGCAACCTCCTCGACATCTTCGGCCGCATCGTCCCGGGCTCGGACCTGGAGATCCGCGGCTCGGCCAACGCCCCCTCGCTCATGGTGGATGCGCTCGCCATCGCGGGCCGATGACCGACGACCTCAGCCTGATCCTGGACGCGGCCCGGGAGGCGGGAGACCTCGCCCGCAGCCTCCGCCGCGAGGGCCTGGCCATCGAGTACAAGGACGACGACGGCACGCCGGTCACCAACGCCGACCTCGCCGCCGACCGCCTCTTGACCACGCGCCTGCGCGCCGCCCGCCCCGACTACGGCTGGCTCTCCGAGGAGACCGCCGACGACCGCGAGCGCCTCAACCGCCGCCGGATCTTCGTGGTCGACCCCATCGACGGCACCCGCGCCTTCCTGAAGGACCGGCCCTGGTGGTCGGTGGCCATCGCGGTGGTGGAGGACGGCCTGCCCGTGGCCGGCGTCGTCTACGCCCCCGAGCTGGACGAGACCTATGCGGCGACGGCGGGCGCGGGCGCCACGCTCAACGGCGCCCCGATCCGCCCCAGCGCCGCCGCGACGCTGGAGGACTGCGGCATGGTCGGCGATCCCGTGGTCTTCGCCCATTGGTCCTGGCCCACCGCCTGGCCGGCCATGCGGGTGGAGCAGCGCAATTCCACCGCCTATCGCATGTGCTTGGTGGCCGCCGGCGAGTTCGACGCCGCCGTGGCCCCGGTCCGCAAGGCCGACTGGGACGTGGCCGCCGGCGACCTCATCGCCCGCGAGGCCGGCTGCTTCGTGGGCGACCACACGGGCGAGGGTTTCCGCTACAATCGCGCCAGACCGTCACAGGCGAGCCTGATCTGCTGCACCCAGGCCCTGGCCCCATTGATTCTGGAGCGCGTTGGGCATATCGGCGCGCGCAACTGACTTCACGCGCAAAGAAATCCCCGAGAACCGATCATGCCCGACAAACAACTCCTCCACCTCGTCATCGGCGGCGAACTGAAGTCGCTCGAAGGGGCGCCCGAGTTCAAGGACCTGACCAAGATCGACCTGGTCGGCGCCTTCCCCACCTATCAGGACGCCCGCAGGGCCTGGCTCGCCAAGGCCCAGCAGACCGTCGACAACGCCCTGATGCGCTACTTCATCATCCACGCGCACAAGCTCCTCACCCCCGGCGCCGACGACGACCACGAGCACTAGGGAAGGGCGGATGCTCCCCCTCCGGGGGAGCTCGCGAAGCGAGAGGGGGTTCGCATCCCCGGCGCCCAGGCCGAAACCCCCTCCCCCTTCGGGACCTCCCCCAAACGGGGAAGGACCTGACGCAGCCCCAAAGGTGCTCCCCTTCAGGGGGAGCTCGCGAAGCGAGAGGGGGCTCACGCCCCCGGCGCCCAGGCTGAAACCCCCTCCCCCTTCGGGACCTCCCCCAAACGGGGGAGGACCTGTCCTACTCCCGCCGCAGGACGCGCTCGGTCAAAAGGTTGCCCCACATGTTGGTCCGGAAGTCGGCCTTCATGCCGGCCGGGTCGTACATCGGGCTCTCGACCCACTCCAGGAAGCTCATCCCCGCCGGCTCGCCCTCGGTGAGGTAGCGGGCGAAGGTATAGTCCAGCACCCCGGTCTTGCCGTGCCGGATGTGCAGGTACTTCAGCGACAGCTGCTCCAGCGCCTCGCGGATCGTCTTCCCCTGCCGGAAGTGCATGTAGAACACGCTCATGATCCCGGCCCGGTCCGCGCCGGACTTGCAGTGCATCAGGGCCGGATACTCCAGCGTCTCGAACAGCCGCTTGGCCCCCAGCACCCGCTCGCGCGACGGCACCTCCCGCGAGGTGATCGTGAAGTTGACGAAGTTCAGCCCCAGCCGCTCGCAGGCGTCCTTCTCCAGGGCGTGGAAGCTGGCGTCGAACCCGCCACGCAGGTTGACGATCGTCCGGATCCCCCGCGCCTTCCATTCCGCGATCTGGTGCGGCCACGGCTGGTTCGCCCGCACCAGTTCCTCGGAGATCCAGTGCGCATTCGAAAAACCCAGCCGCAGATAGGCATGGTCGTTCCACAGATAGTCCAGATACGTCTTCGCCCGCCCCACCGGGGTCGCAAGGTCGAAGCGGTCCTGCGCGGGCGCGTCCGTCATGCCGCCTAGGTAAGGCCACCCGGCGGGCGGGGAAAGGCCCCGCGACAGCGCGCACTAGGCATCGTGAAGTCCGGTCGAAGTCATCCCATTGACGGGCTCCTGTCGTGGTCGACAGTGGGCCGTCCGGGCATTGGTCGGCCCGACGCTCATGGGGGCTGTGATGCTCGTTCAGAAACTGCGGCTGCAGAAGGGTTGGTCCCAGGAGCAGCTCGCCATGCTGAGCGGCCTTAGCGTTCGAACCATCCAGCGGCTGGAGGGCGGCAGGCCCGCCAGCGTCGAAACCCTCAAGTCCGTCGCCTCCGTCTTTGAGATCGACTTCAACCGATTGAGAGAGCCCGCCATGAACGAACCGACCGCCGATCTTCGCGCCGATGAAGCCTTGGCCCTGGCCCATGTGCGCCGCATCAAGCTCTTCTGGGTCAACCTCATGATCTTTGTCAGCGTCGCTGGCAGCCTCGTCGCCGCCAATTGGCTAACGTCCCCGGAATACATGTGGTCGCTATGGATGGCGGGGATCTGGGGATTCATCGTCCTGCTCAACGCTATTCAGGTCTTCTTCAAAGTACCCTTCCTGGATCCGGTCTGGGAACGACGCGAAGTCGAGCGAATTCTCGGCCGGCCGCTTTGACGGTCGACCTTCCGCCTTTGCTCGAGACTTATCCGGGCAACGACGAAGCCGGCCTCGACCGCGTCGCATGACCAGGCTTGACATCTCGCGTCCTGTATGTTCTCTTTTTGTTCATGGTCGACAACGTCGACATGCGCGAGCGGCACGGCCGCGTGCTGGCGGAGCTGGCCGAGGTCGGGATGGCCATGGTGCGCCGGCTGAGCGAGGCGCTGTTGCAGGCCCGGGATCCCCAGACCCAGGCCCAGTTGGGCCTCGCCTACCATCGCGTGTCGCGGGCCGTGCGCCAGACCCTGGCGCTGGAGTGCAGGCTGGCGCAGGAGGCGCGACGCCTGGAGCGCGACCTCGCCGCGACCGCCCCCGCGGCCGCCGCTCGGGGCGGGGATGGGGG
>NZ_LSJI01000097.1 GCF_001557235.1 Phenylobacterium sp. CCH9-H3
GGAATAGGCGCCCGCCATCGCGTGGAATGAGCGCCCACGATCACTGGAATGCGCATCCGGCGAAAGGGGCGGCCGACCCGATCGCCGAAGAGCTGGCCGCCGACCCCCGCGCCATCGCGCTCCTGCAGGCCTGGCGCAGCCTTCCCGCGTCGAAGCGGAACTTCTTCGCCGACCTCATCCGCTCCGCCGCCCAGGAGCCTGGCGATGCCGAATGACCGAACCCTGGCGCCTCTCTTCCTAGCGCGTGGTTCGCGCTTCATCGAGGCGGGGCGCTGGGCGCGCGCCCGCGGCTCTCCGACGAGCTGGTGGTGTCGCAGGTGTGCGGGGGCAGCGGGCCAGGGTCGACTCCAGACTGCGTCAGCGATAGAGTAGCGTGAGGTATTACCTGTCGCTACGGAGGCCAGCATGCCGACGGCCACGTCAATCAAGCTCGACGATGAACTCAAGGGCCGCGTCCAGCACCTGGCCGCCGCGCGCCGCCGCACCTCACATTGGATCATGCGAGAGGCGATCGCCCAGTATGTCGAGCGCGAAGAGAAGCGCGAATCCTTCAAGCAAGACGCCCTTCGTGCCTGGGAGGACTATCAACGGACCGGCGCGCATCTGACGCTCGAGGAAGCTGACGCCTGGCTGGCGCAGTTGGAAGCGGGAGAAGATGCGGAAATTCCGAAGTGCCACGTCTGATCTGGACGCCGGATGCACTGGCCGACGTTCAGCGACTTTACCGGTTTCTGGCGCCGAAGGACGCCGACGCCGCGCAACGAGCGGTGAAGGCGATCCGGTCGGGGGTCAAGATCCTAGCGCACCGGCCGCGCATCGGCCGCCCTGTGGCGGACATGGACGCCGAGTATCGGGAATGGCTGATCGACTTCGGCAACAGTGGCTATGTGGTCCTCTATCGCGTTGAAGACGAGACAGTCGTGATGCTGGCCGTACGCCATCAGAAGGAGGCCGGGTATTGAACTATGTCGGAGCCGTCAGCGCCCAACGGAGCCAGCCAGGTCAGCGACCGGCCCGTCGGGAGCGCAATGCACGCGCCCAGAGCGTCTTCGCAGCGCGAACCGCCTCCGCCCCCCAAGGCACAGTTCATACAGGTCGGCGTGAAATTCCCCGGTGTTCCAGTGGCCAACACCGTAAGTGAGGAACGGGCCGCCTCGGGCGGCAAAGGCTGCTGAGTCAGCTGTCCAGCCTGTACGTGGCTTTCGCCAGCTCCGACCGGCCCGACAGCTCCGAAATGGCGTTCTTGACCATGTCGTGCAGGTCGCTCCTGTCCAGGCCGCCAGCAAGGCCCGCGAGCGCCGCAAACCGCATAGCGCCGACGACGACGGCTTCGACGGCCGCCGCCCTCGGGAGCTCCGCTCCCCCGGTCATCTCGCCCGAGAGTCGCACAAATCCTTCGTAGGCCCGGTCGACGACCTCCTCGAACACCGCCGCGTCGTCGAGGGCGGCGCTGGGCCGAGGCGGCGGCGCTGGGGCGGCGGCGACGGCCGCCTGCACCTCGGACACCGCGCTCCGCACCATGTCCGGGATTTCCCCCGCCCGGGCATCAAGCTCGTCTAGCGGAATAAACCGCCGTCCCCTTCCATCCTGAGCCTCGAGCTCCGCGTTCGTTCGCGCGCCGATGGTCGCGCAGACCAGGAGACCGGGATCGCCGTCAGGGTCGGTGATGAACCGGACCCGCAGCTTTCGTGAAGACGCGCTGCGCAGCTCCCGGGCAACGGCGAGCGCTGCGCTCAAGTGCACGCCGACCGAGCCGCCCTGCATGGAATCCTCCCACGACCGCAGAGCTATGCCTAACGCGATTCCGCGGTTAGCGCCGCCGCCGCTCGCCCGCCTTGCCGCTTGAGGCGCGCTGCCTCTGCAGCGTATCCGGCCCGCCACGCCTCCGCCTTGCGTGGGTAGTGCGCCTCCGGGTTGAGCGTGTAGCCCAGTAGGCGCTCATCCTGCGCCGCCCGTTCCTTGCCATAACGACGCACGCGCACGAAATAGGCCTCGCATGCCGTCGCGATCGCGCTCGCCTCTTCCTGCACAGCCGCCTTCCCTTATCGGTTTGTACGTCCAAACATCACCGGCTCCGCCCCTTTCCCTTGTCGGGCCCGCGCCGTTCGGGCGCCGCTTCAGGTCTCTTCCGGGCCGATCGCCGCTCGATGACCATCTGACGCGCCAGCGCCACCTTGCGGCTCACCGGCGGCGGCATGGATTTGACGAACGCCTGGACGTCCTTCGCCAGCGCTTGGTCCCGCGGATCGGGCGACGCAGCGAGCATTTTGGCGGCCGCGTGGTACGTCGCCCGCACCTCAGCCTGACGCCGGCGCATCTGCTCGTCCCAGGGCTGCGGCTTCGCCCCGCCCTGGGCTAGCGCCTCGGCCTCTCGCCGCGCTTCGCGCAGCACCCGCGGTTCGTTCTGGCCGGTCCGCTCGAACCGTTCCCGCGCCTTGCGGATCGCGGTCCGCTCCGGCTTGTGCGTGACGCCCCGCGCCCGCCGCGGCGTCGCCTCGGCCTGGATGCCCCGGCCCCGCAGCTCCCGGGCGAACTGCTCGCGCCAGTCCGCCAGGTCCGCCTTGCGCGGATTCAGCCGCTCGCCGTTCACGCCCAGCGCCCGCACGCTGAGATGGATGTGCGGCTGCTCGCCCTTCGCGTCCTGATGGAAGGCGAACACATACGGGAAAGTGTCGCCGAACTCCGCCCGGGCGAAAGCCCGCACCGCGTCCTTCATCCGGTCCGGGTCAGTCCCGACCGGCATGCTGAGCACGATCGACACCGACATGTTGCTGTTCGCCCGCCGACGGCTGTCCCCCTCCCCCACCTCGGACCAGTCGTCCGCCAGCTCGCGCACCGCGCCGCGGCCATGGATCAGCGCCCCGTCGGACTGCTCCAGATCGAGCTCGCCCTTGCGCGAGATGTATTCCAGATGCGCGGCTAGGTGCTCACCATCCTTCGTCCGCCCGGTGATCTTCACCATCACCTCGGGAGCTTTCTGGACCACGCGCGCCAAGCGCGCCTTGGCCTCCCCGCCCCCGCCGCCGCGCCTAGAGGGCCCGGCGATCACCGGGTCCTTGGGGACGATCTTCCGCCCGCCAGCCGGCGGCCGCCAAAGATTGTCGAACCCGCGGACGGAGCGGAAGTCGCTCACGCCTCGTCCTCCCAATAGTCGAGATTGCCCCGGAAGGCGCCCTTCAGCCCCCGCACGTGGGCGCGGATCTCTTCGCGGAACGCCTCGAGCTGGGCGATCTCGGCGGAAAGCACGGTCCCCGGCATCACGGCGGTGTTCAGGGCGCGCGTGATCTGATTGAGGTTCACCCCGATCCGCCGCAGCTCCTCCTGTACGGCGTAGAACGCCAGCTCCTCGCGCCGCCCGAACTTCGGCCGCCCGTGCAGACGTCGCCGCAGGACCGCCAGAGCCCACTCGGTCCGCATGAGCCCGTCGGCGTCGGCCGCCTTGTCGAGCGCCGCCTGGTCCTCGTCCTTCAGCCGGATCGTGAGCTTCGTCGACGGGCCTCGCGCCGCCGTCGGCGGCCTGGGCGCTTCCTGCCCGACGGCCTCAGCCACCAGCTCGCGGAGCCGCTTCGAACGGCCGCCGGAGGCGATCGCGTCGAATTTCGCGGCCAGCGCATCGGGAAGCTGGAAGGCGAACATGGCCATGAGCGCAGCGTAGTTTATAAAAATGCCGGCGCAAAGCCTATCCTGCCCTCACACGCCTACAGACTCTCCCCACGCAAACACACTATCGCACGAGTCGCGCCGGGGAGTCTGGCTTGGCGGGCGCGTCGTTAAGCTTGGATTCTTCGCGCGGGGGCACCATAGGTTGAATCACACTTGCAAATCGTTCTCAATTCCCACTCAGGGAAGCAACCGACACTATGGCGCCGAGACACATCATTCACCGGGATAGGCTAAGGGGCGTCGCCCCTCGCGCGCGGGGCGTGAAGTCTCCGCTTCGCTTCGACCGGGCCGGGGGGTCTCCCCGACCTTCCTCCCTTCGGTCGTGCAGGCCGGGTGATCCCCCTCCCCCCGGCCCGCGCCCCACTTGCTACCCCCAGCCTCGCCGGCGGGCAGGGGTGCAGGGCGGGGCCTGCACCCCTGCCTTCCACGAAGGACCTTGCCATTACCGGTAAGGGCACAGCCGGAGACGAACGCCATGCAGATTAGCGAGCTCGCCCGCCGCGCCCAGCTCACCACCCGCCAGGTGCGCCACTACGAACGCGAAGGCCTGATCGAGGGCCACCGCGCCGAGAACGGCTATCGCGACTATCCGCCGGAAACCGCACCTGTCGCCCGGCGCATCGGTCACCTGGTGGATCTCGGCTTCACCACGGGCGAGATCCGCACCTTCATCAACCGCATCTCGGAACCGGCGGCCACAGGCGCAGCGCCCGAGGAGTTGCAGCGCCGGCGTGAGCGCCTGGCCACGATCGACGCTACGATCGCGACCTTGCGCGCCACTCGGGCTGAACTGATGGAGCTCCTAGTGAGCGACCTCCTGGACAATTAGACGTCGAGGTAGAGCCGCCGCCCGTCCGGCGAGGAACGCCGCGCCCACGAACATGTAGGCCCGCAGCGCGACCTTCACGAGCGGGCGGCAATGGAGCATGACGAAAACGACGACGTACCGGACCGTCGTCACAGCTCCGCGAAGGATCGCGCCTCCAATGCCGCGGGCGTCCAACTACTCGCTCCGGGACTTCACCAACCGCACGTTCGCGACCGGCGTGGGCTCTAGGCTGCCCCCGCCCTCGAAAGCGATCAACACCGTCTCCGGATCGGGTCCGGCCTCCAACAGGAGCCGCCCGGTCCGTTTGCCCACCTTCACGTCAAAGCCCGCCAGCCGGCCGCCTCGCGGCCGTGGCGCGTCGGCGGCCTCGGCGGAAGTTTGTATGTCCAAACTCCCCCGCTCTCTGTGGCCTTTTCCCGCGTCCGCAGACGCCTCTGATCCCGCCGTAGGCTCCCTGCCGCCCGAAGCGCCCTTCCCGGCCGCGGGCGAGGCCTTGGCGGCCTTCAGCTCGGCCGACAGCGCGCGGGCCTCGGCGGTCGTGATCTCCGCGCCCTTCGCCGCCACCAGCGCCGCCGTCCGCTTGGCGTCGCGCTTCCAGGCGCCGGAGAGTTCATAGAGCGTTCGTACGCCGAGCTTCGGCGCGAGGTCCTGCAAGGGCTGCGGCATGTCCTTCACCGCCGCATACATGGAAACCTGGTCCTTCGGCCGCCCCAGCTTCTCCGCGATCTGGACTTGGCTGAGGCCCAGGTCGAGGAGCCGTTGCACCGCGCCCGCCATCTCCGCCGTGTTCAGGCCTTCGCGCTGATCGTTCTCGATCACCTGGGCGGCGAGGATATCGGCTTCGCTCGCGTCGCTCGTGGTGATGATCGCCGGGATTTTCTCCAGTCCCGCCAGCAGCGCCGCACGATAGCGCCGCGCGCCGTAGCGGATCATGTGGCCCTGCTCGTCCTTGGGGCGCACGGTGATGGGTTGGAGCAGGCTCTTCTCGCGGATCGACGACGCCAGCGCCTCCAATTCCCGCTTGTCGAAGGTGATTCGCGGATTGTTGGGGTCCTCGTAGATCTCCGTCAGTGGAATGTCCTTCAGGCGCACGCCTGCGGGCTCCCCGGTATCGTCCACGAGCCCGCCGACGAGCTGTGCGAAGTTAGTCTCGGCCATAACGATCCTCTCAGGCGGCGATAGGAGCCGCCATGCGGTTCTTGATGGTGGCCAGCACGCCCCGGAGTTCCCGCGCCGCGTCCTGCGCCGCCGATTTCTTGATGGTCCAGACGGGGGTCTTCGCGCTCAGCGCCTCGGCGTAGCCCTGGCGCTGGGTGATCACGCCCTCGAACAAGAGCGACGCGCCGGCCTGTTGGATCAGGGTCCTCAGGTGCTCCCGCTGACGAGGCGAGTTGCTGACGAGGCGGGAGGGAAGAAGGCCGAGGAAGCCGATCCGGCGGCCGCCCCGCGCCTGATCCTCCACCAGCTTGACTTGCTTGCGCAGCGTGCCCACGCCCTGCAGAGAGTAGTCCTCGAGGTCGATGGGCGAGATGACATAGTCGGTCACCAGCAGGGCCGCGAAGTTTCGTCCGCCCCAGGTCGGCGGTGTGTCGATCACGCAAAAGTCGAACTGATCCTTAAAGGTCACGAAGCGCTTGGCCATCGCCGGGACGGCCGTGTTGATGTTCTGCTCGACGGAATGCAGCTTCTCGTCCGCGCGGAGCACGGTGATGCCGGGCAGGCCCTCGATTCGCACGTCGGGACCGAAGAAGAGGGCGGAGCTCGAGCCCCCGTTGCGTTCGCCGTCGAGGGTGTAGGAGGCGTTGCCCTGCGGGTCGAGGTCGATGAACAGCACCCGCGCCCCGCGCTCCTCGGCCAGGAACCAGGCCAGGTGGACGGCCAGCATGGTCTTGCCGACGCCGCCCTTCTGGTTGTTGACGACGATCGTCTTCACGACCCCTTTCTCCTGCCCGAGTGGGCCGGCCGACGGTCCGATAGTTCCGCGTCGTCCACCTCGAAGCCGGCCGCCTTCAGCGCGCGAAGGACGATCACCCGCAGGGTCACCCCTTCCTTGATGGCCTTGGCCCGAATCTCGTCGCGCAGCTGCGTCGGGACCTTCAGGCTCATCATGGTTTCGCCCGCGCCATTCTCGTCCACGCTCGTTCCTCATCGCCCGGCACGCCTCGGCCGACTCGCTCGGCCGCGGTGTGCCGGGGGCAGCATACCCAGAACGTAATGATGTTTCAGCCGTCATCCCCGCGCCGCTCCTGATTCTGCCGCCACAGCAGCCAGTCCGCCTCCTGGCGGGTTCGCGGGGAAAGAATGCCGGCCACGAGGGCGAAGGCGATGAAGACGAGGAAGGCGGCGAGCATGGCAGGCTCCTGGAAAGTTTGGACGCACAAAACGCGGGGCGCAGCTTCAAGCGGCGGCGCCAAGTGGGGGCGGCCTCTGCCCACCGTCTGGCCGCGGGGATGGTCATGGTGTCGGCTCCGTCTTAGGATGATAATACATCATTATGTTTTTGGTGCGATAAGATAATGATGTTTTTTTCTGGTGTGTTTAGACGGGATGGGCCCTGACCAAGTCGGCCGCGGCGCCGATGAGTCGAGAAGACTACCCTTGCGCCCCATGCGCCTCTCAGCCTCTTGGCGACGCCGCCTTCTTGAACGCGGCGCTTTCGCCGCCGCTACACGTGGAGACCTTCCGCCACGGCGGCGAGGACGGTCGGCTAGAGACGCGCGAGAAGAAGCTCTTCGCCGTCGCCGGCCACCACTCGGCCATGTGAGATCCAGCGCCTGGGCGACGTAGCCAGAAGGCGCCTTCGGCTCGTCGTGGCTCGCGGTGATGATGCGTCGATTGCGTATCACGCCGGCCGAGACCCCGTCGGTCACTGATACCCCGACGAGTGGCGCAAAGTTGCCAATTGGCAACTCGCGCCGTCGAGGCCCAGAAAACGGGTGCCCCGGCGTTACCAGTTGGCAACTCAGGCCTTCGGCCGCAGCCGTTGCAGTTCACGTTGGAATGCGGTCGCGAAGTCCGCATTGCTGGCGTCAGCGTCGAGCGCCAGCTCGAGCATGACCCTCTTGGGGCCCTTACGGGCCAGGGTGAACAACGCCGCGCCGTTCTCGCTAGAGATGACTGTGCCGCGCGTCCCCTGCGTTGTCTGAGTCCTCGGGCCGGCCGCGGCCGCCTTGAGAGCCGCAATGACCTTCGACGGCTCCAGGGGCGCATGGCCGGCCGCCACTGCGGCGGCCTGTTGGACGCCCAAGCGTTTGGCCTCCGCCATCACTTTCGGGCGCGACCCACTGTCGGCCAACAGCGGCTTGATTTCGCGGGCATGGTGCTCGCGCAGGACGCGGATGTCGCCGAACGCCTCCACGATATCTGTAGGCAGCTTGGCCAGATCGAGGAAGCGCGACAGCCAGGTTTTCGAGACCTCAAGGCGTTCAGCCATGCGCTGGGCGACGCCGCCATAGAAGGTCTCGACCGCGTGGCGATAATCAAGCGCGCGCTCGTAATCGCTGATGTCCTTGCGCGACCGGTTTTCGACGTCCGCCAGACGGAAGGCCTGCTCGTCCGTCAGCTCCCGCTCCTCGATGAGATAGCGGATCTCGCGGTGCTCGACATTGCGCAGATAGCTGACCGACCAATGCCGGCGCGCGCCGCAGATCACCTCGTAGTCGAAAGCCGGGTCGCCCTCGACCCGTCGCACGATCGCCGGGAACTCCTGCTCGCCTTGCGAGCGCAGGCTTTCCAGCAGGTCCGCGCAGGAGGTTTCGTTGAGCAGATCATAGCGCCGATTGTGGCGCTCCCACATTCGGCACCGGCTCGGGTCGACCAGCTTGAGGGTCTTTTCCTTCACATCGCCGGAGGTGACGCGGGCCAAACCGGTGAGGCGGGTGCTGAGCCGCTCAGGGGCCGGCGCCCCACGGTCTGCCGTCGGGGTTTCAGTGACCGGGCTCACCAAGCCCGCGAGGATGGAGCGGTTCTTGCCTGTTGTGGATGCCATGACCGCCCTCCCCTACCCTAGTCCAAGCCGACGCAGGTCCGGCCGATGGCTCGGCCAAGCCTTGCGGACAAGAAGTTCGATCTCGCCATTCAGCCGATCGAGGTTGTTGCGGCAGCGCTCATAGGTCTTCGTCGCTGGGCCGGTGAGCTCGTAGACCGTGCGTAGCTGCACATTGGCGTTGTCGATCTCTGCCGAATCGAGCAGCGAGGCTGACAGCATGTCGACGCCGAACACCGCCTCCATCATGTCGCGGATCTGCGTGTGGGCGCTCTTGCCCTCATCGACTTTCGTCGCCACCACGCGCAGAAAATGATAGCCCCGCGGGCCCAGATGGTTCTGCATGACTTCGAGCGTCTCGACGATCATGCGCAGGAAATGGGCCGTCGAGGCGAAGTCGACGGTCGATGGCGGCGTCGGGATAAGCAGGGCGTTGGCCGCGCGCAGCACGGCCAGGGAAAGCATGCCCAACGCCGGCGGGGGATCGAGTAGGACCACGTCGTAGTCCCCGGCCATACTTTCGACGCCCCGGCGCAGGCGGTCCAGCGCGTCCGGATTGCCCCGAAGCCGCGCCGCCGCCTCGTATTCCGCCTGGTAAAGTCCGAGGTTCGCAGGCACCAGATCGATGCCCGGCCAGGCGGTAGACCGCAGGGCATACTTCAGGTCCGGTTCGCCCCCGTGGCGGAAGAAGGGGAGGAGGGTCTGCTCATCGTCGATGTCGATATCCGGATTGAACCCGAAGATCGTGGTCGTGCTGGCCTGGCTGTCGCAGTCGATCACCGCCACCCGATAGCCCTTCAACGCCAGGTACTGGGCGACATGGCAGGTGAGCGTGCTCTTGCCGACGCCGCCTTTGAAGTTCTGGACCGCCAGCACGATGGGGGGGTCGTCGGGCCCCCGCCTCGGCCGCGTGCCGAACACGTCGCGCATGTGATTGACCTCGGACAGGCTGTAGCCTTCGCGACGGCCCGTTGGGCTGAGGCGGGGCGCAGGGAGGCGTCCATCGGCCTCCGCTTGACGGATGGCTTCGGCCGTGCGGCCGACCATTTCGGCGGCCTTGGTCACTGAGAAGCGCAGGTCGACGATCTTCTGTTCGCCCGGCGCAAACACCGTCGCCCGCAACCGGGTGATGACGTCATGCGCCCGGTCGCTGAGCGCGGACATCGCGTCCAGCAACACCGGTCCAGAGGCGGTGCTTTCGGCTAGGGCTTGCTTCGCCATGGTCCGCCTCCTTTGCAAATATCCGACGGGATGTCTAGAATTTGCCAAGTTTTCGGTCGGATACAATGAAGAATGGGTTAACAGCGCGCCGAGCCTGAACCCTCAAGGTTCAAGGCGACGGCAAGCCAGCCTGTCCGCCGCACCCCGTTAGAAGATATCTTAGGCCTAAGGTTAAACAGAGTTAGAGGCCCCAGCGAGGCCAGAAAACCCAAGCTCTGCAATGACTTTCAGCAACGGCCGGTCACCGAAACCCCGAGGGTAGGGTCACTGATCCCCCGGGCCGGCGGTCATCGATACCCCGTGGGAAAGGTCACCGATCCCCCGTGGGCGGAACCCGCCGTTTCTCGAACAGGGCGTCCACTTCCAACGCCCGGGCGTCCTCTCGCTGGCGGCGTGCCGATTCGGCGGCGAGTCGCTCCAGGTCGGCCTTGATGGCGGCGCGCTCGGCCGCGTCGCGCCGGACGAAATGGATGGCCTGGGAGTTGTCGGCCGTGTTCACGAAGCTGAGATCGTATTCCGGGAGGTCGTTGGCCGCGACGATCCGTTTGAGGAGGTAGTTGAACTGCTTGAGCGGGCTCTCGCTGCCCGTCTTGTCGTGCAGCACGCTGACTCGGCAGGTCCAGCCGGCGGGCTGGTCGCCGGCGTGCTTGCGGGCGATGCGGTAGATCGCCCGCTCGACACCGCCCGCCAGGGCAAAATAGTCGGGATGCAGCGTCAGCAGGGCGCGGTCCTTGATCACGCCCTCATAGACCCAGTTCGACAGGGTCAGGCTAAGGCCCTTCGGGGCTCCCGTCGTGGGATCGGACTCGAGCACCCACTCGTCCAGCCAACCGAACTGAGCCTTGGTGTTGCGCTTCGAACCGCGGATGGAGGTCTGGATGGTGGTGGCCTCGAGGCGCTGCAGCGCCGCCTGCAGCTCTTTGTAACCCTTGCCGCCCGTGTCGCGCTTGATCGCCTTCAGGAGGTCATAGCTCGTGGTGTGCAGCGTCCGGGGCAGGTCGTTGACGCCCTGCTCGCGCATCTGGTTGATCCGCGATGTCGCCCAAATGAGAATGTCCGCATCCCAGATGGTTGCGATGCCGAACGCCGGGTTGGCGCTGACGTGGACCCAGACTTCGCCGTCCGGGCTCGTGTACTCGATGGGCTTCAGGCGCTTGCGCTTGCTGAGCGAAAAGAACGGTCGCTCCATCACCTCCCGCTGGTCTTTCAGCGGCAGGCTGCTCATCCGAGGGACGAAGAGATCGAACTCTTGTTGTCGAATCGCGCGCTTGGACATCTTGGGCGACACCATGCTCATTTGTGCGAGGGAAGGGTAGGGGAGGGCGCGGCCTGCGGGCCTTCGACGCACAAGTTGCCAATTGGCAACTCGACCCGCGCCCACCTTCAAGCGCCCCTTCCTTTAGGCCTTTACCAGCCGGCCACCGGGCGGTCCCGACCTAGGAGCGTGGGATTGATCGGCGCCGACCGCACCTGGCCTGCTAGCAGTCGGGGTATTGGTGACCGGCATCAACGGTTGCCGACTCGGTTGTCGACACTGATCCCACACCAGGGCCTCAGGGGTCATCGAGGACGCCGCCGCCACCTCACGAAGGAGGTTCGGGTCCCGCGGTTCGCCAGCCGACCAGGCCTACCAGGTGCTGGCCGCGACGCCCGGTTGTCGAGACGACGCGCCCTGCCGGCTTCGCCGGTGCGCTGCGCGCCCTGAACATCGCCGTGTCGGCGGCGCCGGCGGTATAGGACACGCGATGAGAAGCCCCGCCCGGCGAACCGGGCGGGGCGGGGCGGCTACTCGTCCTCGGCAGGGTTGGTCTCCGGGCGATCGAGCGACTTCAGTTCATGGCCCGGGGCGGCGATCACCACCTTGGAGAAGAAGCGTTCGACCCCGTCGTTGTCGGTGTAGCGGTCGTGGCGGATCTCGCCCTGGACGAACACCTTGGCGCCCTTCGGAAGCGGCTTGGAGGCGAGCCAGTTGACCGTGGCCTGGTTCCAGATCTCGATCGTGTGCCAGGTCGTGTAATCCTTCTTTTCAGCGCCCTTCTTGGTGTAGCGGCTGGTGGCGACCCGCAGGATGGCGACCTTCTTGCCGCCCTGGGTGGTGCGGACCTCGGCGTCGGCGCCGGTGAAACCGATCAGTTGGACTTGGTTCAGCATCGTCTTTCTCCGTCTTCCGCCCGGAGGAGCCCGGGCGGCTCGCGGTCCCTGCCGCGATCACGCGACCGCCCCAGGACGGGGACAAGAGAGGGGATGAAGCCCGGCGGGCCTGGAAACCGGGCTGCAGGGAGCGCAGCGAACGAAGACCGGGGGGTCCGGGCCGGCCGCCTCGCTGGCGAGGTCGGCTTCAACCCCGAGCGACCCGGCCTAGGTTTGCGTGATTGATCGCGCGGGACCGTCTGCCGCCGCGCTGCACCGCCAGATGACGCAAGACGATGTTGCGCCAGGCCAACCGTCACCGACTCCACGCCCACCGCCACCCCGGTCCTGTCAAGCTCGCCAACCGTGCTCGCACCTCCGCCCAAGGGGGCCGAGAACTGGACGGAACTCGCGCAACGCTCGACTGGATTCACCACCTCAGCCTCGCTCCGACGGCTTCAAGCGTCACTGTGTTGTCACACGGCCGATCCAGCCGTGATCGCCTTCCGGGATCCACGCCATCCGTCTCCGCCAAAGGTGAACGCCATCGGCGCCGCAGGGCTCTGTCGCGTCGGCCCGGCCTTAGACCAGCGGGGAACGGAGCGGCCTCCACGTGGTCGCCGGACGGGGCTTCCGGTTTTCGGGGTGGACGGCGGCGGCGCCCCTATTCCCCCTATCCATGGAGGCGGGGCAGGGCAGAATCATCAACCCCAGCGCCCGGGACGCGCAGGCGCGCAGCCCCCTAGGGGTTGCGAACTTGTTCCTTGTTTGTTCACACGATAGCCGCCGCACTCTTTAGGGCACGGAGCCTGTTCAGAGCCCGTTTCACTCCAATCGGGTAGGGCGGTCCCTCACCAGGACCGCCCCGCGATGTCAGTGCATCGTCCGCCGCGCGGCGATCAGCTTTGCGAAATGGGCGATGGCCGCGGCGTCCAGGTGGAAGGGGATTTGGGTCTTTTCCTCACGCTGGTCCAACTCCTCGAGCACCGACCAGGCGTCCCAGCACTCGGCCACCACATACCAGTTGTCCACGTCGTAGAAGTGGTGGGCGTGTTCCAGAACCGCCTGCGCCATCGCCATGCTCGCCATATCGGCCTCCGTTGCTAGACCGGCGGGCTCATCCCGCGATCATGCGACCGGTCAGGTCGGGGAGAGGGGCGGGCTCAGGGTCGTTGGCGTTGGAAACCGGCCTGCACGAGAGCGCAGCGACGGAAGGCCGGAGGGTCCGGCGCCGGCGCCTCGCTCTTGGCGAGGTCGCCTTGAGCCCGGACGGCCCCGGCCAAGGCTCGCCTTGAGAGATCGCGTTCAGCCCGCCCGAACCGGCCTGGAGGTCCTTGGCTAGCCGTCGGGGCCCACACGGTTCCACCCACCCTCGCGGCTTGCCGACAAGAAGATGCGGCGACCTTGCGGCCGCCGCACCGGCGGGATCAGGCCCGCGCCTTGACCGGATGATGGCGCAGGCCCCGTTCGCCCGCCTTCTGCGCCAGGTTCAACGCGGGACCGAAGGGCTTCAGGTCTGCAGCCCGTTCGGGGTTGATCGAGTTGGCCAGGGTCAGGACGCACACCGGATCGAGGTCCAGCATCTCGTCGTTGGCCCGGAACGGCGCCGCTCGGCCATGCCGGTCGAAGTCGGCCTTGGCCAGCACCAGGGTGACGCCCTTCTGCTTGGCCCACTTGATGGCCAGCTTCTCGGCGCCCTTGGCGCCGGAGGTCGCCAGGGCCATGTCCGGCCACTGCTCGCGCGCCCAGTTGAGGGCGTCGAAGACACGCCCCGCATCCTCGGCGGTGTCAGCCTGCGGCGCGCCGCGGAAGGCGACCACGATCGCCCCGGGGTCCGTCGCGGCGTGCTTTCGGGCCTTGGCGGCGCGAAGGGCGTCGCGGGCTTCGATCTGGGCCGCCGTGGTGCGGGTGGCCTTCACCGAGCCCTTCCAGGGGCTCCAGACCTCGCCGGTCGTGGTCGTGTAGGTGGCCGCGGCCGCATCGCGCACGATCTCCATCGCCAGGGTAGCGACGTCGGCGGCGCGCGCCTTCAGGGTGGCTTCCTGGATCTCGGTGTCGAGCACCTCGGATCCGTCGAAGTCCCGCACCAGGCCGCCCAGCTGATCCCGGGCCTTGTCGGCGTCGCGCTCGATGCGTTGGGCCACGGAGTGGAAGGCGCCGATCAGGGCCTCGCCGATCAGGACATGGAAGTCCTCCAGGGCGGACTCGCCGACGATGTCGAGCAGCTCGGTCATGAGGCTCGCACCGAGCTGGTGAAGCGCCGCCTCCGGCGGGTGGGTTCGGGTGTCCTCCAGCTGGAGGGCCTGGGCCTCGTAGGCGGTCAGGCGGTCTGAGGAGAGGGGAGGGGGAAGCTGCATGGGAAAGTCCCTTCGCGGGGTTGGGGGTGCGAGCCCGTCGGCTCGGGACCGCCTCGCGCCGTCCAGCGGCGGACCCCACAAGGGCTTTGAGCGCAGCGCCCCTTGTGGGGGCCGACGATTGATGGCGAGGTCCACTAGAGCCAGAGGGCCGCGCCCACCCTGCGTTCGGACGCTGCAGCGGACCCCTCCACGGCCCGGCGCCAGCCCGCCGCCGCGCCCAGCCGATCCACCGCTTCCGGACACCCGCCCACGCCCAGCGCGAACCGGCCGGCCTCGTCCCAGGCGTTCTGGTCGCGCCCTTCGAAACGCGCCGCATAGGACCAGGCCATGCTGTCGGCGCTCGCCAGGCGGGGGCGCACCTCCGGGTCGAGCAGCGAGGTGCGCTTGCAGCCAAAGCCGTGCAGGCGCAGGTCCGGCCGGTCCTGCAGGATGGCGTCGAGGATGGCCGCGATCACCGCCGGGTCGCCCTGGCGCTTGCAGAGCGACCCCACGCCCACCCAGGCGCCGTAACCGATGCGGTCGCCATAGGCCTCGAGGTGACGGCGGTAGTCGTCAGGCGTATGCCCCTGCAGCACGGCAAGCAGATGCACGCGTCCCGTGCCGGCGTCCTGGATCGCGTCGAACCGGTCCAGAGTCAGCGCCTGATGCCTGGCGACGGTCAGGCCCGTGGCCTTCAGCGCCACCGGCTCGCACATGTAGTCCTGGGTCGAGGCGGCGATCAGACCGGTCGCCGCGTAGCGGCGGACCATCGCCGCATAGGCCTTGGGGGAATGGCTGAACCCGCGCTGCAGGGCGACCTGAGTGAAGGCGCCGGAATCCAGCAACCAGGGTTCGTCACAGCCGAGGAAGGGGACCTCGCGGACGCGCTCCCGCAAGACGTTGGCCGAGATGCACACGCGGAGGCCGCGCAAGCTTAGCGGCCAGGCCAGACGCGGATGATGGACGCCAACGTAGAAACGGAAGTCGACATCGCGCGTCAGAGGGTAAGACCGGTCAGACGGTCGCATAGGCGACCTCCGCGAGTTCACGCCGCCGGCGCTCGGCGCGAAGCGCCTCCACCACCTGAAGGTCGCGATGATGCTGGATCAGGTGATCGAGCCGGTCATCCGGCAGTCGCCGAGGATCCAACGGCGGCCCCTTGGGCCGCGGCATTATCCGGCCGATGGCCAGCTGGCGCTGGCGATTGACCGCCTCGGTGAGCAGGACGCCAAGCTCAGCGCGCGACCACACGTGGTCCAGCTCATGCAGATCATGGCCCCACGGATGGCGGGCCGCCCGTAGGCGGCCCACCAGCTCGGCGATGGCGACCGGGTCGTCCGCCCGGCGGATGCGCCCGGGCGTGAGGGTGCGGGCGGTGCGGTCGAACCGCTCGTAGAGCCGGCTCCTGGGCCGCATCAGCGCGCCCTGGCGATCGATCTCCGCCAGCCACGCCGCGAGGGTGGTGAAGGGCGGAATGATCATGCCGCTGCCGGGAACCCGTGGCGGCGCGGTGGCCGCCACGGGCAGTTCGTGCGCGTAGCGCAGGAGCGGGGAGGGGAGCATGGCGCAACACCGCTCAGATCAGGCCGGCCAAGGCGCGCCGGACGACCGGGTCCCGGTCGGCGCGCCAGGCCGTCCCCGCCCGCACGCCCTGGGTTTCGTGGGCGGCGCAGTAGCGGCCGTCGGCATGGCGGCCACAGAAGCTGAAGTCCGGACTCTTCGGATCGCCGATCGGCCACTTGCAAGCGTGGACGCCTAGCCGCGCCATGTCGGTGACGAGGCCTGGGCCCTCGACGGCTGGGACCGGCGGCGCCACCGGGGGACGCGGCGGGGCCATGACGCGCGGCGCGGCGCGAACGGCCGCCCGCCGGGGACGGGCAGGCCGGGGCATGCTGTTGCGCGATGCGCGGCCAGGCGCCGAGGGCGCGCCCCGGCCGCTCAATCCTAGGCGATGGACCTTGCCGATGACGGCGTTGCGGGTGACGCCGCCGAGCTGCTTGGCGATCTGCGACGCCGACAGGCCGTCGAGCCAGAGCGTGCACAGGGTGGTGATGCGGGGTTCGGACCAGCTGGTCATGGGAGGGCCTCCGAAAGCTCGGAATGAGCGCTCTCCACCGGTCCCTGCCTTTCGCCTCCCGCGGGCCCGCCGCCCTGGCTGAACGCCAGCAGGTAGTCCACGGCCCGCTGCGCGTGGCCGGAGGCCTCCAGCAGCGCCCCCGGCCGGGCTTTGAGGATCTTCACCCAATGGCCGAGGTAGGCCGCGTGGTCGTCCAGCATTCGTGGCGGCAGGCCGATGCGCAGGCCCAGCGCCGCGGCCCCGATCTCCGCCACCAACTCTTCGAAGGCGTAGGCCTCGTCGCCGAACCGCCGGCCGAAGGCGCGGGCGAGGCGATGCTCGGCCCCGCTCCAGTGGAGCTGCTCGTGAGCCTTGGTGGCCAGGAAGTCCTCGACGGTCCGGAAGCGCTCCGGCGCCGGCATCCGGATCAGGTCCAACGCCGGGATATAGCAGGGCGTCCCGCCGGCGAACTCCACCCGGCTCGGGATCGCGTCCAGCACCGCGTTGCGGGCCGCCGCGCGCACGGCCGGGTCGACCGGCGGCGCGCGCAGGAACCGGACCGGGCAGTCCGTGAGCTGCTCCGCGTTGAACACGCCGTAGACCCGGAGATAGCGCAGCACCCGCGCCTCGGCGTCCTCACCCTCGGCCGAGGCCTCGTCCTCGACGACGCGGGTCTTGTAGAGGATCGCCGGGGTCGCCTTGGCGCCCTTGGCCACCGGCGCCCCGATGTCGAGGGCCTGGCGGAAGGTGAACCAGTAGGGCGAGATAAATCCGGCCGCGGCCCCGGCGAAGGACAGCAGCCAGGCGTTGGAGCCGGTGAACGGCTCGCCGTTTGACCGAAGCGGTTCGCGCGGATCGGCCCCGGCCGCGCTCCAGGCCTGGCGCCAGGGCAGCGTGCCCGCTTCCAGGCGGGCGATGATCTCGGCCATCAGGCTGTCGAAGGAGAGGGTCATGGCAGGGCTCCCATCGGCGCCCGGACCCATTCCGGAGCGCTCGCCCGCTCCGGTTCCCTTCCTCCGCCTCCCTAGATCAGCCCCTGGGCCCGGAAGCTGACCAGCTGGTCGCCGGCCACCACCACATGGTCGTGCACGGCGATCCGCAGGGGCCGCAGCGCCTCCACCACCAGCTGGGTCATCTCGATGTCCGCCCGCGAGGGGGTGGGATCGCCTGACGGATGGTTATGGGCGAGCAGGACCGCGCTGGCCGACAGCTCCAGCGCCCGGCGCGCGATCTCGCGCGGATAGACCGGCGCATGGTCGACGGTCCCGACGCCAAGCCGCTCGTCGGCGATCAGCTGGTTGCGCATGTCGAGGAACAGGACGTGGAACACCTCCCGCGGCAAGGCAGCCATCCGGGCGCGCAAATAGGTGTTCACAGCCTCATACGACCCGAGCAAGGGTCGCTGACGCAGGGGGTGTTCGAGCAGGCGCAGCAGCAGGGCGTGCAGCAGCGTCAGCTCGCGGGCCGCGTCGCGGCCGATCACCCGGGCGAGCTCCGGCTCGGGCGCGCCGAAGACGCGCGCCACCCC
>NZ_LSJI01000098.1 GCF_001557235.1 Phenylobacterium sp. CCH9-H3
TTCGCCGTCCGACGGGCGAAGAGGTCGCGCGCTACTATCCCGAGCGTGCGGCGCGCCGCGGCGTGGAGGGGCGCGCGGTCATCGGCTGCAGAGTCGCCGCGAGCGGACGCCTTGAGGCCTGCGCCGTCGTCACCGAGACCCCGGACGGGGAGGGCTTTGGATCGGCGGCGTTGAAGATGAGCCGGCACTTCAAGTTGCGGCCGATGACGCGCGACGGAGTTCCCGTCTCGGGCGGCACGATCCGCATACCGATCCGATTCAACCTTCCCGACTAGGCTTACGCCTGTCCGGAGAGTGCATTTTGGGACCTGCCCCGGGGATCGCCTGCATCCGGCGGACCGCGCTGGCGCCGAAGCTGCGATAGTCGACCCGCAGACCTTTTGGGTCTGCGACGGTCCGTTCACGTCAGGGAGGACGAAAGCGATGCAGGAATCCCATAACGCGACTGCGGTCCGGCAAGAGCGGCGGGCCCTCGATCCAGCGCGGGCCGCTCCCGCATGGTCGCCGGCGGGGGAGGGAATCGTGTGCAGCCTGTTCAGCGTCCGTCCGCTGCGGAGCGGCGGATGGCGACTGCAGGGTGACGAGATGGAAACCGTCGTCTTCAACCGGGGCGGCCATGCCGAGCGACAGGCGCGCGCGTTGGCCCAGGGCGTGGCGCGTCTCGGGCGCGATGCCAAGGTCAACGTCTACGACGCTGGCGACCGCCTGGTCGGATCTATCCGTTACTACGGCTGCCCTGAGCCGCCGGGCCCGGCGATGCGCGCCCGCTATCCCTGGGCGTCCTAGCGGGTCCAGGCAGTTGACGGCGCCACGAGAGCCTCAGCACCTTGGCCATGGACTCTCCTGTTCGGGATCGAGGGGACGTGATCGAGGCGCATACACGCTCTCGCGCGCTCGTGATTCCGCGCGAGAACACCCGCGCGCGCTGCCAACAGCGCGCCGCCCTGAGGCATTCTAGAGCTGCAACTGGTTTGAGGGTGCTTCCCCAACGCCTTGAAAGCGTTGGGGAAGCATGGTGCCGCCGGGCAGGATTGAACTGCCGACCTCAGCCTTACCAAGGATGCGCTCTACCACTGAGCTACGGCGGCGAAGGCGGGCGCTATAGCGGGAGCCGGGCGCGGCGTGAAGCCCCAAATCGAATGGTGGACGCTTGACGAGCGAGACGCCTCGCCGCACCTCGGGGGCATGGCCGAGGATGAGAAGGGCAAGACGGGCGCGCGAGATCCGCGTGAGGCGAAGCTCGCGCAAGCGCTGCGGGCCAACCTGCGCCGCCGCAAGGTTCCCGCCGCAGGCCAGTCTGCGCAGAAAGCCGACAGGTCCACGACCGATTGACGACTTGGCGGGTTCCCGGCGGGCAGGCTAGATACCCGCCGGAGGCGCCGCAGAGGAAAGCGGCCCGGGCCAGTTTCGAAGGATATCGATTGGATCGCATCGCCATCACCGGCGGCGCGCGGCTGCAGGGGGAAATCCCGATCAGCGGCGCCAAGAACTCGGCCATCAAGCTCATGGCGGCGAGCCTGCTCACCGAAGAACCGCTGCGGTTGACCAACATGCCGCGGCTCGCCGACACGCGGTTCCTGGGGCGGCTGCTGCAGCGGCTCGGTACGGAGGTCGTCGAGTCGGACGGCCCAGATGGGGCCGAGACACTGCTGACGACCCGGGAAATCGTGAGCGGCTTTGCGCCGTACGACCTGGTCCGGCAGATGCGCGCCTCATTCAATGTGCTTGGACCGCTGCTGGCCCGCAGCGGCCAGGCGAAGGTGTCCTTGCCGGGCGGTTGCACCATCGGCGCTCGCCCTGTGGACCTGCACCTGAAGGCCCTGGAGGCCCTGGGCGCCCATATCGAACTCCACGAAGGCTATGTGTACGCCCAGACCCCCCGCGGCCTGACGGGCGGCGAGGTGGAGTTCCCGTTTGTCTCGGTGGGCGCCACAGAACACACAATGTTGGCCGCCGTGCTGGCCAAGGGCGAGACGGTGATGCGGAATGCGGCCTGCGAGCCGGAAATCGTCGATCTGGCCGATTGTCTCAACAAGATGGGCGCCAGGATCACCGGCGCCGGGACGTCCACCATTTGGATCGAGGGCGTCGCACGCCTGGGCGGGGCGACCCACGACGTGCTGCCCGACCGCATCGAGACCGGCACCTATGCGCTGGCCGCGGCGATGGCTGGGGGCGACGTACGCCTGACCCGCACCCGCAGCGACTTCATCCAGCCTGTGCTCGACAAAATGGTCGAGGCGGGCGTCGAGGTGACGCCGCACAACGACGGCCTGACCATCAGACGCAACGGCGGCAAGCTGAAGCCGGTGGAGATCACGACCGAACCCTATCCCGGATTCCCCACCGATCTGCAGGCTCCGTTCATGGCGTTGATGACCCTGGCGGATGGCGAGAGCGTCATCCGCGAGACCATCTTCGAGAACCGCCTCATGCACGTGCCTGAGTTGGGCCGGCTGGGCGCGGACATCTCGGTCCACGGCGGCGAGGCGCGGGTGCGCGGCGTTGAGCGCCTGGAAGGCGCCCAGGTGATGGCGACCGACCTACGCGCCTCGGTGAGCCTGGTCATCGCGGGCTTGGCAGCCCGCGGCGAGACCGTGGTCAATCGCGTCTATCACCTGGATCGCGGATTCGAGCGTCTGGAAGAGAAGCTGAGCGCCTGCGGCGCGCAGATCCGGCGGCTGAAGGGTGAAGGCGGCGAGGAGACCGAGTAGGCCGATGGCCGATCCCAGCCCACTCCGACTTCTGGCGCAAGACCAGGACGACCTGGCGGTGATCTCGGCCGCCCTGCAGGACGCCATCGCAAAGGTCGGCGACATCTCCTACGAGGCCAAGGCCCGGCGGCTGACCATCGCCTTCAACCGCTTCCGCTGGGAATCGGGCAGCCGGCAACGCGTGCGTGCGGCCCTGCAGGTGGGCGGCGTCCTGGCGTTGCAGGCTCGAAAGATCCGCCGCGACCGCCGCGACGCGGTCGTGGAACTGCTGGCGATAGGCTTCGAGGCCGGCGAGCCGCCAGGCGGCGTTCTGACGCTGAGCTTCGCGGGCGGCGGCGACCTGCGTGCGGACGTGGAATGCGTCGATGCGGTGCTGGCGGACGTCTCGGCGCCGTGGCCGACGCCCCGCGCCCCCGCTCACGAAGCCTGAGCGAGTGGTCTTGGCCTGCGCGCGCCGCTAAAGAGCGGCCCATGCGCCGCTTTCGCTTTTCCGATCCAGGGTTCCAGGCCGCCTTCTCGGCCTTCGTCAACGAACGCCGCGACACGCCCGAAGACGTCGACGCGGTGGTCCGGGACGTGCTGGCCGCGGTCCGCGCCGAAGGCGTCGCCGCGTTGCTGCGCTACGCGCGTGACTTCGACCGCGTCGAACTGACGGAAGCCACGCTGCGGGTCAGCGCAGATGAGATCGCCGAGGGCGCAGCGGCTTGTCCGGCCGAGGTGCGGGACGCCATCGCCTTCGCGGCTCGCCGGATCCGCGCCTACCACGAGCGCCAACGCCCTGCCGACCAGCGCTTCGTCGACGAGGCCGGGGTGGAACTGGGCTGGCGCTGGACGCCGTTGGAGTCGGTCGGGATCTATGTGCCCGGCGGGCGGGCCGCCTATCCCTCTACCGTGCTCATGAACGCCGTGCCAGCGGCGGCGGCCGGCGTGGCGCGGATCGCGATGGTGACGCCGCCGGGCCGGTTGCAGGCGGCTGTGCTGGCGGCGGCCCAAGAGGCGGGCGTCACAGAGATCTGGCGGGTGGGCGGCGCCCAGGCCGTGGCCGCGCTGGCCTATGGCGCTGGCCCGATCAAGCCCGTCGACAAGATCGTGGGCCCCGGAAACGCCTTCGTCACGGCGGCGAAGCGTCGGGTCTACGGCGTGGTCGGCATCGACGCCCTGGCCGGTCCTTCGGAGATCGTCGTCGTCGCGGACGGCGCGAGTAGTCCGCAGTGGATCGCCGCCGACCTGCTTTCGCAGGCCGAGCACGACCCGGCCGCCCAATCCATCCTGATCACCGACGACGAGGCTTTCGCCGGTCTGGTGGAGGCTGCGGTCGAGGAGCAGCTGGGGGCGCTTTCGACCGGCGAGGATGCGCGCGCCTCCTGGCGCGACCACGGGGCGATCGTCATCGCGCCGCTGGAGGAAGCTCCCGGCCTGGTGGACGAGATCGCTCCCGAGCACGTGGAATTCGCGCTGGACGAGCCTGAACGACTGGCCGACCGGGTTCGCCATGCCGGCGCGATCTTCCTCGGCCGCCACGCGCCCGAAGCGGTCGGCGACTATGTCGCCGGTTCGAACCACGTCTTGCCGACGAGCCGGGCGGCGCGTTTCTCCTCCGGCCTGTCGCTCTATGACTTCCTCAAGCGCACCTCGCTCGTGAAGTGCGACGCCGACTCGTTCGCGCGCCTAGCGCCCGCCACCATCGCCCTTGCGGAGGCGGAGGGGCTCCCGGCGCACGCCCGGTCGGCGGCGATCCGGCTGGGGCAGGGGCGCTAGTGTTCGCCGCGGACGCGCCGGCCAAGGCCGCAGCGGCGGCGGAGCCGGCCAAGCCGGGCTTCACCGAGCAGCTGGTGACCTCGACGACGGCGGCGGTCGACCACATCCTGGGCCTTGATCCCATCGAAGCGGGAATCAACGCGGCCCTGTCGATTGGCGTCGTTCTCGCCGTCTACGGCGCGCTCTGGCTCGTTCGCCGGCTCTCTGATCATTGGCTCGCGCGGGTCCACGTCGGCGGCGCGGGGGACGAGGCGGCGCGCACGCAGCAGGCCGCGCGCTTCACCTGGGGTCTGTTGCGCCTGGCCGCGGTCGTCGGCGTCATCGTGCTCGTCCTGGGAATCTGGGGCGTGGATGCTAGAGCCTGGCTGTCGGGCGACGCAGGCGCCCGGCTCGTTCGCCTGGGTTTGGTGATCATCATCGCCACGGCGCTGGTCGAGATCTCCGGCTTCATCATCAAGCGCTTGGTCGGCGGCTTTGCGCGCCGCAGCGCCGACCCGCGCCGCGCGGCGCAGCTGCGCACTCTGGGTCCGATCCTGACCGGTTGCGCCCAGACCGTGCTTGTGGTGGTCGGCGGGCTGACGATCCTGACCGAACTGGGGCTGAAGGTCGGGCCGATCCTGGCCAGCGCGGGCGTCCTCGGCATCGCCGTCGGATTCGGCGCGCAGACGCTGGTGAAGGATTTCCTGACCGGCCTGTTCCTGATCGCCGAGGACGTGGTCTCGGTGGGGGACAATGTGGAGATCGGCGGGTTCAGCGGCGCGGTGGAGGCCATGACGCTGCGGACGATCCGCCTGCGCGACGCCAACGCGACGCTGCACATCTTCCCCTACAGCGAAGCCCAGGTCATCCATAACCGGACCAAGGTCTTCTCATCCTATCTGGCGGAAATCCCGGTCAGCTACGATACCGACCTCGACCGGGCGCTTGCGGTGATCCAGCAGGTCGGCGACGACCTGCGCGCCGACCCGGCGTTCAAGAAGCTGATCACCAAGCCGTTCGAGGTAATGGGCGTCGAGCGCCTGGCGGACAACGCTGTCTACATCAAGGCCCGTTTCATCACTGAGCCGCGCGCCCAGTGGGATGTCGGCCGCGAGTTCAATCGGCGGCTCAAGAACGCGTTCGAGACGGCTCGCATCCTGGCGCCGGTGAAGACCACGCCGGTCCAGGCCCAGCCGCTGGAAGACCGTGCGCCGCCTGCGCCGCCCGCCCCCGAACCGGGAAGCTGAACAGTTCCTGTCAGGGCGGGTGGCAGGCCCGTTCAGGCTGGGCCGTTTAGAAGCTGGGTCATCGAACTGAACGCAGAGGACGGAGCAAGACCCATGCGGATCCTGAACACGAAGACCTTCGGCGGCGGCATGGCCGCGGCGATCCTGGCCGGAGCCCTGACGCTGGGCGGCGCTTCGAGCGCAAGCGCCGGCGTCACCGGCTGCTCGGCGCCGGGCGGCAAGCAGGAGGCCGGCGCGGTGATCGGCGCACTGGTCGGCGGCGTGATCGGCAACAAGGTCGGCGGGCGTCACGCCACCGGTGAGACGGTCGCGGGCGCCGCCGTGGGCGCGGCGGCCGGCTCGGCTATCGGTTGCGAGGCTCAGAAAAGCCGCGCGCAGAACGCCGGCACCTACGTGCAGAACGGCTACCGCCTCCAGCGCGATATCTCGCCGGCGGCCTACAGCAGGATCGGAGAGGTCTTCGTCGCGGAAAGCGGAGTCAACCTTCGCTCGGCGCCCACCACGAATTCGGCCCGCGTCGGGCGACTGCAGCGCGGTGAGCGGTTCCAGGCCCTCGCCGAAGTACGAGGCAGCGACTGGATCCTCGTCGGCCACGATGGCGTGGGGGTCGGCTATGTCCGCGGAGACTTTGTCCGCCCGACGGGCCACCGCTACGCTGGCCGCTAGAGCCGTAGTTCCGCGAATGACGCCCGGCGCCGAGTCGCGCCGGGCGTTTTTTTACGTCCTGCGGGCGCTCTTCGCTGCTGCGGGATGACGACAGCCCCCGGTTTGCAATAAAGCTCGGCGGCGAACCCATGGCCGACGACCCAAAGAAGATCCACCGGCTGCAGTCCGTCGAGCTTGACGAAGAGTCGCTCGCGGCCGTTTCTCGCGACCAGGAACAGGAACGGCAGATCGCGATCTTCGACCTGCTGGAGGACAACTTCTTCTTTCCGGAGGGGGCCGACGGCGGGCCTTACGACCTGCACATGGGCCTGCTGGAGAACAGGCTGGTGCTGGACGTGCGCGGGCCCGCGTACGAGCGCCGTCACATCCTGTCGCTCTCGCCGTTTCGAACGCTGATCAAAGACTATTTCATGATCTGCGACAGCTATTACCAAGCCATCCGCAGCTCCACGCCTCAACAGATCGAGGCCTTGGACATGGGTCGTCGCGGGCTCCACAACGAAGCCTCCGAACTGCTTCAGGCGCGGCTGGCCGGAAAGATCGAAACCGATCTGGATACCGCACGCCGCCTCTTCACGTTGATCTGCGCACTGCACTGGCGGGGCTGACGCCGGATGGCCCGCGACCCCGGGAAGCGGCTGCCCGATGCGGTCCTCTTCTGTTGCAATTTCAACCAGGTGCGATCCCCGATGGCCGAGGCGCTGATGAAGCACCTGATCGGCACCCGAATTTTCGTCGACAGCTGCGGTCTCAGGCGCGCCAGGTTCGACCCGGACGTGGATGACATCGAGGTCGATCCGCTAGCCGCCCAGGTCATGAAGGAACTGGGCGTCGATCTCACCCGCCACCGCTGCAAGACGTTCGCGGAACTGGAGGACGATTCGTTCGACCTCGTCATCTCGCTGACCCCAGAGGCCCAGCACCGGGCCGTGGAACTTGCCCGCGGGCGGTCCGCGGAGATTGAGTACTGGCCCACCTTGGATCCGACGCTGGCGGAGGGGTCCCGCGAGCACCGGCTGGAGGCCTACCGCCAGGTTCGCGACGGCCTGGCGGAACGCATCGTCAATCGCTTCGGTGGCTGATCGGCGCCCCATCGACCTTCTCGGCGGCGGCGCGCTATAGTCACCTATGCAGAATGCGGCTCGCGGCCAGACGGCGCGAGCCGTCGTCGTATGGAAGGCGTCGGGATCTAAGAGAGCTGCATGGCGAAAGAAGAGCTGCTTGAGTTTCCGGGAACGGTAAGCGAGGTGCTGCCGAACGCGACCTTCCGGGTGAAACTCGAGAACGACCATGAGATCATCGCCCACACTGCCGGTAAGATGCGCAAGAATCGCATCCGGGTGTCGGCCGGCGACAAGGTCCTGGTGGAGATGACTCCCTACGACCTGACGAAGGGCCGCATCACCTTCCGTATCCGCTAGCTAACCTGAGGCGCCGCCTTGACTGCTGAGCCGCGCCTAGTCCTGGCTTCCGCGAGCCCCCGTCGTCTGGATCTGCTGCGGCAGATCGGCCTCGTCCCGGACGCCGTCGAGGCCGCCGATCTCGACGAAACGCCGGGGCCTGACGAGACACCGCGCCGGTTAGCGATGCGCCTCGCCGTCGCCAAGGCTGCTCATGTCGCCGCCCGCCGGCCCGAGGCTCACGTCCTTGCGGCGGACACGGTGGTCGCGGTGGGCCGTCGTGTCCTGCCCAAGGCCGAGGACGACGACGAGGTTCGCCGCTGCCTCGAATTGCTGTCCGGCCGCGCCCACAAGGTGCTCACCGGCATCGCCGTGGCGGCGCCGGGCGGCCGCACCAGCGCGCGTCTCGTGGAGAGCCGCGTCCATTTCAAGCGCCTGACCGACGCCGAGGTCGAAGCTTATCTCGCGTGCGGGGAGGGTGTGGGGAAGGCTGGCGGCTACGCGATCCAGGGCCGGGCGGGGGCGCTGATCATCTCGCTACAGGGTTCGTACTCCGGCGTCGTGGGCCTGCCGCTGTACGAGACCGCCAATCTGCTCACCGGCCTTGGATTTCGCAGGACATGAGCGAGCGCCGGACCTTTCTCGACCGCGGCATCGGAGAGACCCGTGGCGTGGTCACCCTCGACGGCCGGCCGGAGCGGCTC
>NZ_LSJI01000099.1 GCF_001557235.1 Phenylobacterium sp. CCH9-H3
GCCGGGCGCCGACACCCTCTCCGGCGAGGCCGGCCGCGACCTCTTGCAGGGCAATGGCGGCGACGACCTGCTGAGCGGCGGCGAAGGCGCCGACAGCCTCTATGGCGGCCAGGGCAACGATGTCATCTACGCCAGCCGCGACGTCGGCGGCGTGGCGGGCGAGGCCGGGGACTGGGCCAACGGCAACCTGGGCGACGACGAGATCGTGGGCGGCCAGGGCGCCGACACCCTGCTGGGCGGGCAAGGCAACGACGTCATCGGCGGCGGCGACGGGGCGGACTTCCTGTCCGGCGACCGCGGCGACGACGACCTCATGGGCGGCATGGGGAACGACACCCTGAACGGCGGCGACGGGAACGATATCCTCAGCGGCGGCTTCGGCGCGGATTCGCTGAGCGGCGGCGACGGGAGCGACCAGCTCGTCAGCCAGGGGCCCGAAGCCTCCACCCTCAGCGGCGGCGCGGGCGCCGACACCATCGTCTCCGGCGGCGCGGGCCGCGACGTGATCCTGGGCGGCGACGGCCGCGACCGTTTCGAGATCGTGGCCAAGACCGCGCCCTCGGCCGGCGTCGAGGCCGAGATCCGCGATTGGGAAGCCGGCGACACCCTGCACTTCCCGCAGGTCAGCATCCTTGGCGCCAGCTCGATCCTGCCGCTCAGCTACTCCGAGTTCGCGGCGGCCGACTATGCGACGGCGCTGTCGATCGCCAACGAACACATCTCGGCCTCGGGCGCGGTCTATGTGGCCGCCCAGGTCGGAAGCGACGTCTACGTCTTCGCCGACAATGGCGATCCGGCGGACGGCGCCGACGTCTCCATCCTGCTCGTCGGCCGCACCCTGGCCGACATCGCCCTCACCAATTTCGCCTGAGGCGCCGCCCTCGGCCAACTGGCTCTGGAGAGAGGGGCTCCCGGCGGGTTTGAATGCGGCGCAGCATGGGTTACACCCGCGCCCGTCCGAACCTTAAGCCGGGAGTCTGCTCCATCATGTCCCTGGAATCCGCCGCACTGGCCCGCGTGAAGCCCTCCGCCACCCTGGCGGCGGACGCCAAAGCCCGCGAGCTCAAGGCCCAGGGCAAGGACGTGATCGGCCTGGCCGCCGGCGAGCCCGACTTCGACACGCCGGACAACATCAAGGAAGCGGCCATCCGGGCCATCCGGGACGGCAAGACCAAGTACACCAACGTCGACGGCATCCCCGAGCTGAAGGAGGCCATCTGCGCCAAGTTCGAGCGCGAGAACGGCCTGCGCTACAAGCCCGAGCAGGTGAACGTCTCGCCCGGCGGCAAGCCGGTGATCTGGAACGCCATGATCGCCACGCTGAACCCCGGCGACGAGGTGATCGTGCCGACCCCCTACTGGGTCAGCTATTGGGACATCGTCCTCCTGGCCGGGGGCACGCCCGTGGCGGCGCCCACCAGCGCCGAGACCGGCTTCAAGCTGCAGCCGGCCGACCTCGAGGCGAAGATCACGCCCAAGACCAAGTGGATTCTGCTGAACTCGCCGTCCAACCCATCGGGCGCCGCCTACACCCGCGCCGAGCTCAAGGCCCTGGCCGACGTGTTGCTGCGCCATCCGCACGTCTGGATCCTGACCGACGACATGTACGAGCACCTGGTGTTCGGGGACTTCGAGTTCTCGACCATCGCCCAGGTGGAGCCCGGCCTCTACGACCGCACCCTGACCATGAACGGGGTCAGCAAGGCCTACGCCATGACCGGCTGGCGCATCGGCTACGCCGCCGGGCCCCAGCCGCTGATCAAGGCCATGGCCAAGGTCATGAGCCAGACCACCTCGAACCCCTCCTCGATCTCGCAATGGGCGGCGGTCGAAGCGCTGAACGGCACGCAGGCCTTCATCAAGCCCAACGCCAAGCTGTTCGAGCAGCGCCGCGACCTGGTGGTCTCGATGCTGAACCAGGCCAAGGGCATCCACTGCCCGACGCCCGAAGGCGCCTTCTACGTCTATCCGTCGTGCGCCGACCTGATCGGCAAGACCGCCCCCTCGGGCAAGGTCATCACCTCGGATGCGGATTTCGCGGTCGAGCTCTTGGAGACCGAGGGCGTGGCGGTGGTGTTCGGCGCGGCGTTCGGCCTCTCGCCCTTCTTCCGCATCAGCTACGCCACGGCCAACAGCGTGCTGGAGGACGCCTGCCAGCGCATCCAGCGCTTCTGCGCCAACGTGAAGTAGGACAGCCGGCGACGGGCGTTGCCCCGGCGCGAGCTGTCAGGCCGGGCCCTGGCGCACCATATCCCGCGGGAGCGTCGGAGCCCGACCGCGAACCGACAGCCCGACAGCCTCCGCGGCCGGGCGCCGGCGCTCACCTGCTGGGGGCGCTCAGTGCTTCTCGCGCCACGCCGCCTTGGCGGCGTCCTTGGTGATGTTCAGGCAGACCTTGTCGTCCTGGATGGTCTCGACCCAGGTCAGCGGGATCAGGTGGTGCTTGAAGCCGGAGCCGAAATCCAGCTTGGCCAGCTCGATCTCGGCGCCCATGACGTGGTCCACCTTGCCCACGTGGCCGCCGTCGGACCCGACGACTTCCATGTGCTCGCGGATTTGAGAGGCCTCAATCATACTCGTCTCCTCGTCTTCGATCTCGGGGGACGGGGTAACGGGCGTCAGGCGCGAGGGTTCATGGCCGAGCTGATCAACCTCAACAAGGCGCGCAAGGCCAAGGCGCGGGCGGCGCACAAGGCGCAGGCCGCCGAGAACCGCGTCAGGTTCGGCCAGACCAAGGGTCAGAAGGACGTGGCCCGGCTCGACGCCGAGCGGGCCCGGCGCGAGCTCGATGGCAAGAAGCGCGAGGATTAGGCCGCCTTCGGCACCGCGCGGTCGCGCGCCTCGGCGGGGATGGAATCGTAGATCGTCGCCGGCGTGATGCCCAGGCGCGCGCGGGCGGCCTCCAGCGGCTCACGCATCAGCCGCTCGTAGTCCTCGCCCAGCAGCCACTTGGCGGCCTTGCCGCGCTGATAGCCCTGCCAGATCGCCTTCACATACGGATGGCTCCGGTCCTTGCCGGCCCGCGAGGCGGCGCCGAAGGCGATCAGCGCCCAGCCCAGGCCCTTGGTCTGGGCGTAGGAGAACGCCACCAGGCAGGCCTCGCCCAGGGCGTCGCGGTGATAGCCCGACAGGATGTGCCAGATGTCGTGCACGTCGCGGGTGCGGCGGCCGAACCAGGCATAGGGGTGCGGCTCGTCGATCTCCGCTCCTCGCCCCTCGCGGCTGATGTCGGCCAGGCCGTCGGCCGAGAGCTGCTCGGTGCGGATGAAGGTGCGATAGGCGGCGCCGACGCTGCCCTCGGGCAGGCTGTCGAGCCAGGCGTCGTCCATCAGCTTCTCGGCGAATTCCTCGCGCTCGAAGGCGATCCGCCCGCCCTCCGGCGTGGCCAGCAGGCGCTGGTAGCCCTTGGCCGTCGACGAGCCGTTCAGGGCGCGCATGATTTCAAACACCTGGCGGGTGTCTTCCTTGTCGGCCAGCAGGCGCTGCAGCGAGCGCCAGGCATGCCCCCAGTCGAGCTTCGTCGACATGGGACGAGGTTCGGGGCGGAAGTCGGCGGTGTCGGCGGTCATGGCCATAGGTGGGAAGCCCTTGGGTCAGCGTCGTCGGCCTAAAAATGACGCCCCCGTCATCTTTTTGCAAGAGGCTGGATGAACATGTGAACTCGTGTTGGTAAACAGGCCCCATGGCCAGTTTGAAAAAGCGCTCCGTCCTCCTCTCCGGCCACGCGACCTCCATCGCCCTGGAGCCCGAGTTCTGGGCGGTCCTCGACGAGATGGCCGAAGTCCGCGGCTCCAGCCTGGCCGCCCTGATCGTCAGCGTCGATCGCGGCCGCGGCGAGCGCCCCCTCGCCTCCGCCTGCCGCGTCGCGGCCCTGACCTACGCCCGGGGCGGCTAGGGCGCCGGCAGCGCGGTCCGCAGCCAGGTCTCCATGTCCACCAGCCGCGGCTCGTCCTTCAGCCCTTCTCGGAAGGCGCCCAGGTTCCGGTAGCTGGCCAGCACCAGGATCCGCTTGCCGGGATGAGCCGCGATCGCCTCCCGGGTCCGATCGACCATGTAGCCGTCCCATGCGTCCTGGCTCCTTTCGAAGGCCGGGCCGCCCAGCTGCGCCTGGGCCAGGCCCTGCGCTCGGACGAGATCGATGGTGACGGCGTCATGGGCGTCTGCGGGATGGCGCCAGTGGTCCTGCAGCACCGTAGACAGCGCCCGGCCGAGGCGGGTCATGTAGGCGTCGGCCTCGGGCTTCCGTTTCGCGAAGTCCCCGAACAGCCGGCCCGCCTCCCCAGTCATCGCGGCGAAGGCCTCGCCGCCCGGCTCCATGGGCAGCGCCGTCGCCGGGCGTGCAGCGAGATAGGGCCAGACCACCGCCGGATACTCGGGCCGCCCCTGCGTCTCCTTGCGCGCTTCCAGTTCGTCCGGGCGCACCTCTAGGACCATCACCTCGGGCCGGACGGTTTCGATGATCCGGCGCAGGTGGTCGAACGTGAACGACGGTTCGGTGGTATGCAGGCGCTGGATCGCGCCCACCACATAGACGCCGTCGGGCGGCGGCGCGGCGGCGTGGAGCTGACTGGAGAGACCGGCGGCGAAGGCCAGGGCGAGGCATGCGAGGCGAAGCTGTTTCATGCCTCCCGTTCGCCGGCCTGGCGGCGCGCTGGAAGCCGCCGATCCGCGAGCGGGACCGCCCGAGTGACGAGCGGGTCAGCGCCCGTTCAACAGGGCCGACAGGCCGTCGCGATAGCGCCGGCTGAGCCGCAGGCCCTGCCCCGAGCTCAGCCGCACCTCGGCGTCGCCCCGCCCCAGGCTGCGCACGCCGACGATCCGATCCAGCCGGACAATGGCCCGCCGATGGATGCGCACGAAACGGTCCCGCGGCAGCCGCACCGCCAGCGAGGCCAGCGACTCGTCCAGCAGCACCGCCCCGTCCGCCGTGTGGGCCTCGGCATAGTTGCCCGCCGCCTCGATCCATTCGACCGCGTCCAGCGGCACGATCCGCACCGCGCCCCGGCTGCGGGCGCGCAGGACCTCGGTCGCCTTCGGGACGGCCCGCCGCTCGCGCCGGGGCGCCAGCAGCCCCACCGTGACGACGCTCGCGTAGAGGATGGCGTTGGTCCCCAGGTTGCGGACGAACATCCGCTCGCCCATCGCCCACCGGTCGGGAATTCGCCCGCCATCGTTGTAGACCGGCCACCAGAGGAGGGCGAAGAGGCCCACGTGCAGGGCCGACACGAGCAGGAGACCCGCGGCGTAGGCGGCCCACCGTTGCGCCAAGCTCCAGCGCGACTCCTCGATGCGCCGCACGGCCGCCAGAATGGGCGCGGTCAGCAGCGCCCAGATCGAGAAGATGGCGAAGGCGTAGCCCAGGGACGGCCACCACGCCTGGCGCCCCCCACTGGTCAGATAGCCCTGCGTCGCGAGCAGGATCGCCACGGCCGACCAGACGAGCATCATCAAGCCGGCGAGGCGAAGCGAGCCCGAAACGCGGAGAGCTTGCGGCGTCATCCCCTTCCCTTCGCACGTCGCCGGCTACTTCGGAACCGGGACCGGCGCGTCGGGGATGCGCGGCGCGTCCGGCAGCCGGGGCGGCGCGATCGCGGGGAGGCCGTCCGCGGCCCTGAGGGCAGCCTCGGCCACCTTGCCGGCGCCGATCCGCCCCTGCCAGGCATACCAGAGCAGCCCAATCGCCAGCATGGCCACTACGCCGGCGGCGAAGGCGATCCAGGGGCTGGTGTGGCGCGCGGCCATGACGGTTTCGAAACGGATCTCGCGACCTCGCCGTTCCGCCCCTTAAGCCCGCAAGCCTTTGTGCTACATATGTTCCGATGTCCTCGTTCGAATCCTCCGACCTCCCCTCGCCTCGCATCAGCGACCTCGCGCGCGTCGACGCCCGGCCGGCCGACTATCTGGCGGGTCTGAACCCCGAACAGCGCGAGGCGGTGGAGGCGGTGGACGGCCCGGTGCTGGTGCTGGCCGGCGCGGGCACGGGCAAGACCAAGGTGCTGACCACCCGCCTGGCGCACATACTGGCCAGCGGACGGGCCAAGCCGTGGGAGCTGCTGGCCGTCACCTTCACAAACAAGGCCGCGCGCGAGATGCGCGAGCGGATCGCCCACATCATCGGCCCGTCGGCCGAGGGGCTGCGCTGGCTGGGGACCTTCCACTCGGTGGCGGCCCAGATCCTGCGCCGGCACGCCGAGCTCGTGGGGCTGAAGTCCAACTACACCATCCTCGACACCGACGATCAGGAGCGTCTGATCAAGCAGGTGCTGGAGGCCGAGAACATCGACACCAAGCGCTGGACGCCCAAGGCGCTGGCCGGCCTGATCGACCACTGGAAGAACCGCGGCTGGCGTCCCGACCAACTGCCGTCCGCCGAGGCCCAGGCCTTCGCCAACGGCAAGGGCCAAGCGCTGTACCGCCTCTACCAGGAGCGGATGCGCATCCTGAACGCCTGCGACTTCGGCGACCTCTTGCTGCACAACCTGACCATCTTCGTCAGCCAGCCGGACGTGCTGGCCGAGTACCACAACCGCTTCAAGTACCTCCTGGTGGACGAGTACCAGGACACCAACGTCGCCCAGTACCTGTGGCTGCGGCTGCTGGCGCAGAAGAGCCAGAACCTCTGCTGTGTCGGCGACGACGACCAGTCCATCTACGGCTGGCGTGGCGCCGAGGTGGACAACATCCTGCGCTTCGAGCGGGACTTCCCAGGCGCGAAGGTCGTGCGGCTGGAGCGCAACTACCGCTCCACCAGCCACATCCTGGCCGCCGCCTCCGGCCTGATCGCCGCCAACAAGGGGCGCCTCGGCAAGACCCTCTGGACCGACAGCCAGGAAGGCCAGAAGGTCGTGGTCCGCGGCATCTGGGATGGCGACGCCGAGAGCCGCCTGATCGCCGACGAGGTGGAGAAGGCCCGGCGGGCCGGCCGCCAGTACCGCGACATCGCCATCCTGGTCCGCGCCTCGTTCCAGATGCGGTCATTCGAAGAACGATTCGTGATGCTGCAGATTCCCTATGTGGTGATCGGCGGCCCGCGGTTCTTCGAACGGGCCGAGATCCGCGACGCCATCGCCTATCTGCGGCTGATCCAGTCCGAGGACGACGACCTGGCCTTCGAGCGGATCGTCAACACGCCCAAGCGCGGCATCGGCGACACCACCGTCCAGAAGCTGTTGCAGATCGCCCGTCTGAACGGCGTCCCGGCCAGCACGGCGGCCCGCCAGCTGGTGCTGACCGACGAACTGGCGGCCAAGACCCGCACGTCCCTCGCGAACTTCCTGCGCGACCTCGACCGATGGCGCGGCCAGGCCGAGCACATCCATCATGCGCGCCTCATGGAGGCGGTGTTGGAGGAGAGCGGCTATACCGACATGCTGAAGCTGGACCGCTCGCCCCAGGCCCAGGGCCGGCTGGAGAACCTCAAGGAACTGGTCCAGTCCATGGGGAACTACGAGACCCTCCAGGCCTACCTGGAGCACGTCTCCCTGGTGATGGACCTCGAGCGCGGGCCCCAGGCCGATAGCGTCCAGATCATGACCCTGCACCAGGCCAAGGGCCTGGAGTTCCCGCTCGTCTTCCTGCCGGGCTGGGAGGAAGGCGTCTTCCCGTCCCAGCGCAGCATGGACGAGAAGGGCGAGAAGGGCCTGGAGGAGGAGCGGCGGCTGGCCTACGTGGGCATCACCCGCGCCCGCGAGGAGGCGCGGATCTCCTTCGCCGCCAACCGCCAGGTCTATGGCCGCTGGACCAGCCAGCTCCCCAGTCGGTTCGTCGACGAACTGCCGCCCGCCAACGTCGAGGCCAGCTCCGAGACCGGTTACTATGGCGGCGGCCCGGGCATGCAGCAGCACGGTTCGCGCTGGGACGCCGACCCGGACTTCGGCGGCGGCTACGCCTCGCCCGGCTGGCGCAGGGCCCAGGCCAACCAGTACCGCGGCAGCCACCTGGGCCGGCAGGCGGTGATCGAAGGCGACGGGCGCCTGGTCGCGGTGTCGGAAAGCTCCGCCGCCAGCGACTACAAGCGCGGCGATCGGGTCTTCCATCTCAAGTTCGGCTACGGCGCGGTGCGCGGCGTCGAGGGCAACAAGCTCACCGTGAACTTCGACAAGGCCGGAGAGAAGAAGGTCATCGACAGTTTCGTCGAGAAAGCCTGAGCCGGCTGCTCGACCAGCAACCTTTCCGGTTCTGGCACGTATCTCCGCCCATGCGGAACCTGATCCGGAACCGGGACCTCAAGACCCTCCTCAGCGGCGTGTCGATCGCGGCGGCCGCCGGCCTGGTCATGGGCGCGGCGCTCTACCCCGACCTGGACGAGGACGAGATCCGCGGCCCTCAGATCCTTCTGAGCGGCGGCGGCCCCCGCGGCGAGGCGCCCGTGAGCGACGCCGGCATCGGCGTCTACGCCGGCCGAGTTCCCGACTACGTCATCGGCACCGACGCGCTGAAGCCGCCGCAACATCAGGTCCTCGCCTATGAGGACCGCGCGGAACCCGAGCTCGCGGACACCGGCGAGACCGGAGACGTCATGGCCTACGAAGCGCCGCCCGAGATCCAGCCTGCCCGCTGGCACGACGAGCCGCGCGAGCCTTCGCGCTATCCGTCCGAGCACGGCAACGCGGTCCACGAAGCCGATCTGGCGATCCTCGACGAGTATGGTGCGGGCGGTCGGACTCGAACCGACACTCCGTGACCGGATGCGGATTTTAAGTCCGCTGCGTCTACCAGTTCCGCCACGCCCGCTGCGGCTGACGCGTACGACGTTTGCGGCGCTCCCGTCCACCCCGTGAGCCCGAAGCAACCGTGGCCTTGAGCTTCGGCGCGGGGCATGATGCGGCCGACTCCCAGGAGGACGCTTATGACGAGATTTGCTTTCGCCGCCATCATGGCGCTGGCCGCCGTTGCCGTGGCGCCCAGCGCCGCGAGCGCCCAGGGACTTGGCTCGCTGTTCTCCTGCGACGCCCAGGGGTCGTCCAACACCACCGGCGCGGTGGTGGGCGGGCTGGTCGGCGCCCTGGCGGGCAGCCAGGTCAGCAAGAACGAGCGGACCCTGGGCGCGGTGATCGGCGCTGGCCTGGGCGCAGCGATCGGCAACAACATCGGTTGCCGGATGGACCGCAAGGCCCAGCAGGACGCGCGCGTCGCCTTCCAGCGCGCCCTGGAGACCGGCAAGACCCAGAGCTGGTCCGACCCGCAGACGGGCGCCAGCGGCCGCATCTCGGTGCTCGGTCCCGTTTCGGGGAGCTCGACCAGCGGCTCCGGCTATGCCGGCCGCTGGCGCTACGCCCAGGGCGTGACGGTGGTCAGCCGCGTGAGCACGGCGGGGGGCGAGTATGCGGGGGCCGGCCGCGTCAATGTGCGCGCCGCACCGAACACCTCGGCGCCGGTGGTGGATCGCCTGCAGCCGAACGAGACCTTCGAGGTGGCGGGCGCCGTCGCGGGTGGCTGGCTGGCGGTCGTCGAGGACGGCTTCATCCAGGGCTACGTCGCCCGCTCGGTCGTCCAGCCGGTCGGCGGCGGCGCCGACGGCGGGTGCCGCTTGGTCGAGCAGACCGTCAACGAGCGGGGGCAGCCCGCCTATCGCGAACGGTTCAACGCCTGCCGCGACAGCTCCGGCGAGTGGCGCCTGACCGCCGCCTGACGCGCACCGGCCTTGCGGGCGCGTGGGAGCAGCGGCGCTGGAACGCCTTGCCGCGCCAGGGGTTGACCCATCGACCCCATCATCCCGCAACCCGCGAGGCCGCCCATGTACGTCCTGCCAGAGCTTCCGTACGACCACGACGCGCTGAGCCCCTTCGTGTCCGCCGACACGCTGCGGACGCATCACGGCAAGCATCACAAGGCTTACGTCGAGAAGACCAACGACCTGGCCGCCAAGGCCGGCCTGGCCGGCCGCCCCCTGGAAGAGGTCGTGCGCGAGGCCAGCCGCCGCGGCGACAAGAAGCTGTTCAACAACGCCGCCCAGGCCTGGAACCACGCCTTTTTCTGGGAATGCATGCGCCCGCCGGGCGGCGCGTCCCCGTCAGGCGACCTGCTGCGCGCCATCGACGCGGCGTTCGAGGATCTCGACGCCCTGAAGGCGGCGTTCGTCGACGAGGGCGTGAACCATTTCGCCTCGGGCTGGGTGTGGATCGTCACGGGCGCCGAGGGTCTGAAGGTGATGTCCACCCACGACGCCGACGACACCCTGGTGCGCGACGGGGTCTTCCCGCTCCTGGTGTGCGACCTGTGGGAGCACGCCTACTACCTGGACTACAAGAACGACCGGAAGGCCTTCCTGGAGCGGTGGTTCGACAACGTGGCCAACTGGGACTTCGCCGCAGCCCAGCTCGAGGCGGCCGACGGCGCCGGCGAGGGCTTCCGCTACCCAGCGCCCGAACGTGGCGCGCCGGGCGGCGAGGCCGAGACGCCTCGCCCCATCGCCTGACCTCTCACCGGTAGAAGATCCGCGAGGTCCACTTCTCGGAGTAACGGCCCTTCTTGTAACAGGCCCGCTCTCGGGCGACGCAGCGGACGCCGTCGGCGGGACTCCACACCTCATGGCGGTTCCAGTCCTCGTCGCGGTCCTTGTCCTTGGAGTTGGCGACCAGAGCGCCGACGACGATGGCGCCCAGGACCAGGCCCGCGATGGCGGCGGTGTTGTCCTTGTTCTTGTGCGACAGGTCGCTCACCTCGAGCTCGGACGTCCGGCCCGTTCGATAGTCGTAGGTGCAACCGTAGCTGAAGCGGGCTTCGCCGCCGTTCCGGTCGTCGAACTCGCCCTTTCCCGTCACGCGGGCCCGGTTGCGGGATCCCTCGCTGACGTTGGAGGACGTGATGCGCACGCCGCGGGCCTGCGGGTAGCGATCCTGCACCTCATAGCTGATCTCGCGGTTGCAGGCCTGCGCCGGTCCGCCGCCCTGCGCCTTCGCCACGGAGGGGGCGAGCACCGGCGCGGGGGCGAGAATGGCGCCGATGGCCAGGTAGGTGACCGACCGCATGACCTGAACTCCTGTTCGTCCCCGACAGCACAGCCTTGACCTTGCAGCGCGCGGGCGGCAAGCCCTGCGCCGCGATGATCCTTACCCTCTCCTGCGACGACCGCCCCGGCATCGTGGCCCGCGTGTCGGCCCTGCTGTTCGAGCGCGGCGCCAACATCCTGGACGCCCAGCAGTACGACGACCAGGAAACCGGCCGGTTCTTCATGCGCGTGGTCTTCGATCCGGGCGACAGCGCCGCCGACGCCTGGCGCGCCGCGTTCGAACCGCTTGCGGCGGAGTACGCCATGACCTGGGCGCTGCGGGGCCGTAAGGAACGCCGCCGGGTGATGATCCTGGCCTCCCAGACCGACCACTGCCTGGCCGACCTGATCTGGCGCTGGCGCCAAGGCGAGCTTCCCATGGACATCACCGCCGTGGTCTCGAACCACCCGGCGTCCACCTTCCCCCACACCGACCTGCAGGGCATCGCCTTTCGCCACCTGCCGGTGACCGCCGAGACCAAGGCCCGGCAGGAAGCCGACCTCTGGCGCCTGATCCAGGAGACCAATACCGAGCTCGTGGTCCTCGCCCGCTACATGCAGGTGCTGTCCGACGACCTGTCCGCCAAGCTGGCCGGCCGCTGCATCAACATCCACCACTCGTTCCTGCCGGGCTTCAAGGGCGCGCGGCCCTACCATCAGGCCCATGCCCGCGGCGTGAAGGTGATCGGCGCCACCGCCCACTACGTGACCGCCGACCTGGACGAGGGCCCGATCATCGAGCAGGACGTCGAGCGCATCAGCCATCGCGACACGCCCGCCAACCTCGTCCGCAAGGGTCGCGACATCGAGCGCCGGGTGCTGGCGCGGGCCGTCCGCTGGCACATCGAGGATCGCGTGCTGCTCAACGGGCGCAAGACGGTGGTCTTCACCGACTGACCCTCGCCGCTGCTACGGGCTGAGCGGCCCCGTCGTGCGCCCGATCGGGAAGACGATCTCCATCCGCAGGCCGTCGGGCAGGTGCTCCATCCGGTGCGAACCTCTCAGGTCCCCGGCCGTCAGGCGCCGGATGAGCTGCATGCCGAACCCTTCGGTCTTGCCGGGCTCGGTCGGCCCTGCCCCGTGCTCCTCCCAGATGAGGCGAACGACGCCCGTTTCCGGCTCGGTCCACGTCACCGAGACCGTGCCCTCGCCGCGGAAGGCGCCATACTTCGCGGCGTTGGTCGCCAGTTCGTGGGTGATAAGCCCCAGCGCGAGCGCCTGGGGCGCTGGCAGTTCCACGGGCGGCCCGGCGACCCTGACCCGCTCGCCGAAGCTGGCCAGTTCGCGCTGAAGCAGGGCGGCGAGCCCGGCCTGCGTCCAGGCGTTCTGGGTAAGCACGTCGTGGGTCCTCGCCAACGCGCCCAGGCGTCCTTCGAACTTATCGAGGAACTGCGTCATATCGCCGGACCGGCGCGCGGTCTGGACGGCGATCGACTGCACGGTGGCCAGGTTGTTCTTCACCCGGTGATTCAACTCGGCCATCAGGAGCTTCTGGCGCTCCTGCGCCTCGACCTCGGCGGTGATCTCGAGCGCCGTGCCCAGCATGCGCGTCGCCGCCCCATCTTTGCGGAACACCACCTGTCCCATGTTGCGGAGCCAGCGGACCGAACCATCCGGCGCGACGATGCGGTGTTCGATCAGGAACTTTCCGCCATTCGCCCCGGCGACGGCGGCGTCGTAGGCGGCGATCGTGCGGTCCCGATCCTCGGGATGCAGGCGCTTTCGATAGAGCTTGAAGCTGGGCTTTTCTCCCGGAGCCAGGCCGTAGAAGGCGAGCGTGCGGTCGTCCCAGGACGCCTCCAGAGTCTGGAGATTGTATTCCCACAAGCCCAGCGCCGTCGCCTCCAACGCCATGGCGAGGCGCGCCCGCTCGCGTTCCGCTTCGAGCTCGGCCGTCTTCCGGGCGGTGATGTCCACCGAGACGAAGGAGACCCGCCGTTCCGCGGTCATCGGCGCGATCGTCACATAGAACCAGGCCTTCTGGCCGGCGATCATGCGGGGATGCTCGAAGTGCGTGATCCGGTCGGTTCTCAGGGTCTCGCGCAGGGTCCGCAGGCCGGCCCGCAGCTCCTTGGCGGCGAACCCCAGGTCGCGCCCCGTCTTCCCGACGATTTCATCCGGCGTGAGACCGAACAGGGCGGCGAGATTGCGGTTGGCCAGGACATAGGCGAAGTCGTTCTCTCGCAGCTCGAGCACGCCGGCCATGATCCCCGTCGCCTCGAGCAGGGGGCCGAGCAAGCTCTCCCCTGCATCGGCGGTCAGCCGGTCGAGATGCCGGTGGTTGGTCACCCACCCTCCGCCCCTGTTCAGGCGTCCAGTCTGCCGCGATAACGCTGAGATTCCAAACCACTGACCGTCGCTGCGCGCTAACGCCGCGCTTGCGGCCCCTCAGGCGGCGTGTTTCGCCTCGGCGGTGCGCCTCGCCTGAGCCAGGGCGGCGAAGAGCTCACGGGGGTCGATGGGCTTGCTTACGAAGCCCCGGACATCGACAGCCGCCCAGGCCTCGCGGTGGTGGTCCAGGGCGTTGGCGGTCAGGGCGATCACCGGCGTCGCGGCGTTGGGCCCCGAACCCGCCTTGATGCGCCGGGTCGCCTCCAGCCCGTCGAGCACCGGCATCTGCATATCCATGAGGATGGCGTCGAAGTCCTGCACGCCCGCCAGCTCCACCGCCTGGGCGCCGTCGTCGCAGAACGTCAGGCGACAACCCGTGGGCGCCAGCAACAATTCGAGCACCCGCTGGTTCACCGGATGGTCTTCGGCCACGAGCACGCGCAGACCGGAAAGCCCGCCGCCAGCCTCGGAAAGCGTGTCATCGGCCTCCGCATCCCGGCCCTGGCCTGGGATCAGGGGCAGCTTGAGGCGGAACGTCGAGCCGTGGCCCTCCTCGCTCTGCACCTCGAGCGACCCGTCCATCATGGCGGCCAGGCGGCGACTGATGGCGAGGCCCAGGCCGGTGCCGCCGTGTTTGCGGGTCGTCGCCGCGTCACCCTGCTCGAAGGCGCCGAAAAGCCGTTGGATCATCTCGGGGGAAATGCCGGAACCGGTGTCGGTCACCTCGAACACCAGCGCCTCGCCGCCAGGCGAGGCGTCGGCGGACAGGCGGATCGAGACCGATCCCTCCGCCGTGAACTTCACGGCGTTCGAGATCAGGTTGAACAGGATCTGTTTGAGCCGCAGGGGATCGACCGAGACCGTCTGCGGAACGTCGGCGGCGACGTCCAGCCGCAGGTCCAGGCCCTTGTCCGCGGCCCTCGGCAGCCACAGGCGCCGCAGCCCCTCGAGCAGGCGCGGCAGGTCGGTGTCGGCGGGCTCGATGGTCATCTTGCCGGCCTCGATCTTGGACAGGTCCAGGACGTCGTTGAGCAGGCTGAGCAGGACGTCGTTGGCGTCGGTCAGGATTTCCACCTGCTCGCGTTGGGTCCTGTTCAGCCGCGAGCCGCTGAGCAGGTTCGCGGCCGAGACGATGGCGTTCATCGGCGTACGAATCTCGTGGCTGATCGTGGCCAGGAAGTCCGACTTGGCCGCATTGGCGCGCTCGGCGCGGTTGCGTTCGTCCTCGATCTGCCGGGTCGTCGAGTCCGCCTGGCGGAAGGCCACGACCAGATGGGCGATGTACAGCGCCGCGCCCAGCAGGATCGTCCACATATGGAGGCTGCCCTGCATGGCCGCGATCAGCGGGAGGGCGAAGAACACGACCGCATGCGGGGCGGCGGCGGCGGCCAGCAGCACCCGGACGTGGTGCATATGGATGGTGACATGGAGCAGGCTGCCCGAGACGATCAGCAACCCCATGAGCCGGCCGGCCTCGCCGCCGGCCACCCACAGGTAGACAGCAAGGCCCGAATAGACGGCGGAGGTGAGGCAGGTGCTCGCGGCCCAGGCCGCCACCGGCCCAGGGCGCGGCTCCGGGGCGATACCGCGATAGACCCGCCAGTCGACAATCTGCGAGACGATCACCGCCGCAAGCCAGACCAGCGGCCAGGCGGACGGCGCGAGCGTATAGGCGGCGCCCGTCAGCACCGCGGCCATCACGATCCGTGTCGGCAGCTCCTTGCGCCGGACGGCGGCCAGGAGCGAGTACGATCTGCCCAAGATCCGACCCTCCCGCAGCAAGGATCGCGCAGGAACGCTAGAGGGCCGTTAACGGACGGCTCCCCGACCCGGGGCCGGGGAGCCTGACGCGTCAGAACCGCACGTCCACCCGGGCGTAGTACTGGCCCCCGTTGGTGTCGTAAGGGGCGTTCCGCGAATAGACGAGGCCGCGGCTGGCCTGGAAGACGGCCTCGTCCGGGTACTTGTCGAAGACGTTCTCGGCGCCCAGCCGCAGCGAGACGTTGTCGTTCACCCGATAGGTCGCCGACACATCGAAGAAGGTCACCGCGCCGAAATCCTGGAAGATTTCGCCGGTGGCGTTGCCGGTGCTGTCCGTCCACTTGCCGTAGTAGCGGACCCGCCCCAGCAGCTCGACCGGGCCCCATTTGTAAGTGGCCGAGCCCGTGAGGTTGTTCTTCGGCCGCGACTGTTCGAACAGCAGCTGCTGGGTGGCGCTGCGGCTGAGCGCGCCCGATCGCACCTCGGTCTTGTTGTAGTTGTAGGCCCCCATGAGGTTCAGCCGGCCCGGGCCCAGGTCGCGCGCGTAGGTGACCACCACGTCCACCCCGCGGGTGCGGGTGTCGAAGTCGTTGGTGAACCAGTTGATCGAGGTGAAGGCCGAGGCGCCGGGCACGCCCAGGGCCACCAGCTGCGCCCGGATCGCCGGCGTCACCGTGACCGTGGCGGAAGTGCTGAAGCGATCGTCCACATCGATCTGGTAGGCGTCGATCGAGCCGGCCAGGCCCACGTCCGTCCGCCAGATCAGGCCCGCGGTGATCGTCTTGGACTCTTCGGGCTCCAGCGGTTTGGCCCCCAGGAACACCGCCACCGGGTTGGTCGGCGACAGGCGGCCGGACTGGAAGAGCTGCAGGGTGACGGTGTCCAGGCCCTGCGACGTGCTGGTGGAGTTGAGCTGGCCGGGCGTCGGGGCGCGGAACCCCGTGGAATAGGAGGCGCGTACGGCCAGGCCCGTCGTGATCTCAAACCGGCTGGCGGCCTTGAAGTTGAGCGTGTCGCCGAACTCCGAGAAGTCCTCGTAGCGCAGGGCGCCGCCGAGGCTCCAGCGATCGGTCACCTGGGCCTCCAGGTCGATGTAGCCGGCATAGCTCTTCTGATCCCACTCGCCCGCCTGCTGCGGGCTGAAGCCCGGGAAGCCGTTCGAATTGGGGGCCAGGCCGAAGTTGGCGCCCGGACCGACGGCGTAGGACGCGGGATCGCCGGTTTCGATCTCATAGGTTTCGGTGCGGTGCTCGGCGCCGAACGCGATGTTGAGCGGCTCGGCCAGGCCCTGGATCGGCAGGCGATAGACCCCGTCCGCGTTGAGGTTCACTTCCGTCTGCACCAGCCGGCCCAGGTCGAAGTCGAACGGGCTCTGCGGGCCCAGCGAGGCGTTGATCGAGTTCTTCAGGAAGAACCGGCTGGCGTTGCGGCCGTACGAGGCGCTGAGGTCCCAGGTGAACCGCTCGTCGTCGGTATGGCGCACGCCCGCCACCGCCTGGACGTCGCGCGCGTGGATGCCTTCGCGCGGGGTGAAGCCGCCCGGATAGATCGAGCGCAGGTTGAAGCCTGGGAAGGCGGCGGTGACGTTGAAGATCGCCGGGTTGGCGGACGGGTTGCGCCAGTTGATGTCGTTGATCCCGTCCGACTTCGTATAGGTCCCGAAGGCGTAGGCCTCGGCCACGGTCCCGAGCGGGAGGGCGGCGTTCACGGCGCCCTGGAAGGTTTCCAGATCGGGGTTGCCCCAGCGCTGCACGGGGTTGTCCAGGACGACGCCCGGATTGGCCTGCTGGAAGGCGATGGCGTCGGGCCGCTGCCGGCTGCGCGAGGTCAGCTCGGCGTCGGCCCATTCGAAGGTGGCGTTGACGTGGCCGCCGTCGCCGATGGCCGCGCCGGCCTTGGCGCCCAGGCGGAACGTCGTGCCGTCGCCCTCGTAGAACTGTCCCGCCTGGCCGAAGCCCGCGAAGCCAGGCTTGTCGTCGAGCAGGATGTTGATCACCCCGGCGATGGCGTCCGAGCCGTACTGCGCCGAGGCGCCGTCGCGCAGCACCTCCATCCGGCCCACCGCAAAGCTCGGGATCTGGGCCAGGTCCGGCCCCTGCGCCCCGCGCGAGCCCAGGAAGGCCGAACGGTGGAAGCGCTTTCCGTTCACAAGCACCAGGGTCTGGTCGGGTGAGAGGTTACGCAGCGTGGCTGGCCGGACGAACTGCAGCCCATCGGAGGTCGGCAGCTTCTGGACGATGAACGACGGGATCTGCTGGGCCAGGTTCTCGCCCAGTTGGCTGGTGGCCGAAGCCTGGATCGATTCCGCGGTCAGCACGTCGACCGGGACCAGGGTCGTGAAGGCGGTACGGCCGGCGTCGCGGGTGCCGGTGACGACGACCTCGTCGACCGTGTCGGCTTCGGCGGCGCGCGCCGTGCTTCCGACCATCAGGCAAAGCGCCGCCGTGACGCAAAGCTGCGCCTTCAGACCCATGTGCATGGACAACCCCTCTTCGATTTGAGGGGTGCCTGTGGCGGAGTCTCGCGACGCGTTTCTGACGACGATGTTAAATATTTAAGGCTGCCGTCGCCGGAGCGGCCTCAGACGAACTTCGGTTTCCGCTTCTCGCGGTGCGAGGCGAGGCCTTCCGCCGCCTCCGGCCCGGTGAAGCCCAGCATCTCCAGCGCCGCGGAGGCGTCGAAGGTCGGGCCGGCGCTGCGCAGCCAGTTGTTCAGCGACAGCTTGGTCCAGCGGATCGCCTGCTGCGCCCCATTCGCCAGCTTGGTCGCCACGGCCAGGGCCCGGGCGTCCAGCTCCTCGTCCGGGACGCACAGCGAAACAAGGCCGATCCGTTCGGCCTCGGCTCCGTTCAGCGGATCGCAGGTCAGCAGGTAGTATTTGGCCTTGGCCATGCCGCACAGCAGCGGCCAGACGATGGCCGCATGGTCGCCCGCCGCCACGCCGAGGCGGGTGTGGCCGTCGATGATCTTCGCCTCCGAGGTCACGATCGAGACGTCCGCCAGCAGGCCGCAGACCAGCCCCGCCCCCACCGCCGGCCCGCGCATCGCGCTGACCACGGGCTTTGAGCAGTTGATCACGTTGTAGACGATGTCGCGCGCCTCCTTGAGGATCTGCACCCGCATCTGAAAGTCGTCGACGATCTGCTGGATCATCTCGAAGTCGCCCCCGGCGGAGAAGGCGTTCCCCTCCCCCGTCAGGATGGCGCATCGGACGTCCGGATCGTCGTCGATGGTCCGCCAGATCTCGGCCAGCTCCCAGTGCATCTGCTGGTCGGTGGCGTTGAGCTTGCCCGGATTGCTCATCACGATCCGGAGAACGCCATCGGCCGGCCGCTCGAACTTCAGGCGCTGGTAGGCGGCGTAGCGGTCGGCCATGGGCTCAGGTCCTCAGAAGATGGTGTAGCCGCCGTCGATGACGAAGCTGTCGCCGGTGTGGAACCGCGAGGCGTCCGAGGCCAGGTAGACCGCGATGCCCGAGAAGTCCTCGCCCTCGCCCCAGCGCCGCATGGGCACCCGGCCGATGGCCTTCTCGTTGAACTTGTCGTTGGACTGCAGGCCCGAGGTCATGTCGGTGGCGATCCAGCCCGGCAGGATCGAGTTGGCGCGGATCCCGTAGCGCGCATATTCCACGGCCAGGCCGCGCACCATCGACAGCACCGCGCCCTTGGTGGAGGCGTAGGCCTGGTTGCGCGGCGCGCCATGGATGGCCGAGGTCGAGGACGTCACCACCAACGAGCCGCCCGGATCGCCCGCATTCGCCCGCTCCAGCATGTGCTTGGCGGCCTCGCGGAAGGTCCAGAACACCGCGTCCAGGTTCACCGTGGTGACGCGCCGCCACTTCTCGGTGGTCATCTGATCGAACGGCGCGCCGCCGCCGATGCCGGCGTTGGCGGCCACGAAATCGAGCCGGCCGAAGGTCTTCACCACCTCGGCCACCGCAGCGACCACAGCAGCCTCGTCGGCGACGTCGACCGCCTGGACCAGCACCTCGCCGCCGTGGGCCTTCAGCGCAGCTTCCGCCTTGGCGTTCTTCTCGGGGTTCTGGCCCCAGATCGCCACCTTCGCCCCGGCGGCGGCGAGGCCCTCGGCCATGCCCAGGCCGATGCCGCCGTTGCCGCCGGTCACCAGGCCCACCTTGCCCGTCAGGTCGAAGGGTCTGAACGCCATCTCACAAGTCCTCCCGTTTGCGCCGACTTGTGGAAGGCGCCCCTAGGGAGGTCAAGACTACTCGGCCGGATGCTCCTTCAGGGCGTCGCACTCCTGCGGCTTCCACAGCCGGTCCGAGATGAAGCGGCACATGACGTAGAAGGCCGGGGTGAAGAGCAGGCCGAAGGCGGTCACCCCGATCATCCCGAAGAACACCGCCGTCCCCAGCGCCTGGCGCATCTCCGCCCCGGGCCCGCTAGCGATCACCAAAGGCAGCACGCCCAGGATGAAGGCGAAGGAGGTCATCAGGATCGGCCGCAGGCGGGTGTGCGCGGCCTCGACCGCGGCATCCCAGCGGCTGAGCCCCCGCTCCTCGGCCTGTTTGGCGAACTCCACGATCAGGATGGCGTTCTTCGCCGCCAGGCCGATCAGCACCACCAGCCCGATCTGGGTCAGTATGTTGTTGTCGAACCCGCGCAGGTTCACGCCCAGGATCGCCGCCAGCAGGCACATGGGCACGATCAGAATGATCGCCAGCGGCAGAGTCACGCTCTCGTACTGCGCCGCCAGCAGCAGGAAGACGAACACCACCGCGAGGCCGAAGGCGATCGCCCCGGTGTTGCCGGCGGTCTTCTGCTGATAGGCCAGTTCGGTCCACTCGTAGCCGAAGCCTTCCGGCAGCCGCGCCTTGGCGAGCGCCTCCACGCGATCCAGCGCCTGGCCGGAGGAATAGGCCGGCTTGGTGTCGCCCTGCAGTTCCGCCGCCGGATAGAGGTTGTAACGCACCACCCGGTAGGGGCCGCTGTCGTCGCGCACGGTCGCCACCGAACCCAGCGGCACCATGGCGCCGGACAACGACCGGGTCTGCAGCCGCGCGATGTCCGAGGCTTCGTCGCGATACGGCGCGTCGGCCTGCGCCGTCACGCGATAAGTCCGCCCCAGATAGTTGAAGTCGTTCACGAAAGCCGATCCGAGGTAGACGGACAGCGTTTCGAACACCTGCTCCGGCGGCACGCCGGCCATCTGCGCCTTGTCTCGGTCGATCTCGGCCCACAGCCGGGGCGTGGAAGTGTTGAAGAGCGTGAAGACGCTGGTCAGTTCGTCCTGCTGGTTGCCCTGCATCATCAGGTCGACCGTGGCCTGTTCCAGGGCGCGGTAACCCTTGCCCTGCCGGTCCTCGATCATCAGCTTCCAGCCGCCGCCGGTGCCGATGCCGCTGACGGGCGGCGGCTGGATCACCAGCACGTTGGCGCCGGCGATCTGACCCAGCTTCTGGCGCAGGTCGTCCAGCACCGCCTGGGCCTTGATCCCCTCGGCGCCCCTCTCGTGGAACGGGGTCAGGGGCAGGAAAATCGTCCCGGCGTTGGGGGCGTTGGTGAAGGTGGTGCCGTCCAGGCCGACGAAGGCCGCGGCATGCTCGACACCCTTGGTGTCCATGGCGGCGTTGACCACCTGCTTCACCACCGCGTCCGTGCGCGCCAGCGACGAGCCCGGCGGCAGTTGGACGACGGCGATGAAATAGCCCTGGTCCTGCGCCGGGATGAAGCCCGTCGGCGTGGCCGAGAAGCGCCAGACCGTGAACAGCAGCAGCACCGCATAGACGGCCAGCATGATCACGCCGCGCCGCACGGTCAGGGCCGTGAGCTTGCCATAGCGCTCGCTAAGTCTGGCGAACACCTCGTTGAATTTCCAGCCGAACAGCTGGAACGGCCGCCGCCACCCCTTGGCTGGAACCGGGTGCTCCGGGTGGCGGCGCAGCACGAGGGCCGCCATTGCCGGCGAGAGGGTCAGCGACACCAGGCACGAGATCATCGTGGCGCTGGCGATGGTGATCGCGAACTGCTTGTAGAACTGGCCCGAGATGCCGGTGATGAAGGCCGTCGGCACGAAAACCGCCACCAGCACGAGGGCGATGGCGATCAGGGCGCCGCCCACCTCGTCCATGGTGCGATAGGCGGCCTCCCGCGGGGTCATGCCCGCCGCCAGGTTCCGCTCCACGTTCTCGACCACCACGATGGCGTCGTCGACCACGATGCCGATGGCCAAAACGAGGCCGAACAGCGACAGGTTGTTCAGCGAGGCGCCGAACCCGGCCATCACCGCGAACGCCCCCACCAGCGAGACCGGGATCGCCACCACCGGAATGATCGCCGCCCGCCAGGTCTGCAGGAAGACGATGACCACCAGCACGACCAGGATCACCGCCTCGAACAGAGTCTTGCGGACCTCGTTGATCGACTCGGCGACATATTCCGTGGGGTTGTAGATCACCGTGTACTTGAGGCCGGGCGGGAAGTTCGGGCCCAGTTCCTCCATGGTCCTCAGCACGGTGTCGGCGGTGGCGAGGGCGTTGGAGCCCGGCCGCTGGCTGATGCCGATGGCCACCGCCTTCTGGCCGCGGTCGAGGTAGGCGTTGACGCGGTAGTCCTGCGCCCCCAGCTCGACCCGCGCCACGTCGCTGATCCGCACGACATGGCCGCCGGCGTCGTTCTTGACGATGATGTTGGCGAACTGGGCGGGGTCGGTCAGACGCCCCTGGGTGTTGACGTTGAGCTCGAAGGCCGAGCCGGCAGCGCTGAACGGCGCCTGGCCCACGGCGCCGGCAGCCACCTGGACGTTCTGCGCGCGCAGAACGCCGACGATCTCGCCTGCAGTGAGGTTGTGGGCCGCCGCCTTGTCCGGATCGATCCAAACCCGCATGGCGTAGTCGCGAGCGCCGAAGATCCGCGCGTCCCCGACGCCGTCCAGCCTCGCCAGCCGGTCGCGCACCTGCAGCAGGGCGTAGTTGGAGATGTAGTCCGGACTGCGCGTGCCGTCGGGCGAGTAGAGGTGGATGACCATCAGCAGGTCGGGCGAGGCCTTGCGCGTCACCACCCCCAGCCGCCGCACGTCTTCCGGCAGACGGGGCTCGGCGGAGGCCACTCGGTTCTGCACCAGCACCTGCGCGTTATCCAGGTCCGTCCCCAGTTTGAACGTCAGGGTGATGGTCAGCAGCCCGTCCGAGGTGGAGGACGAGGACATGTAGAGCATGTCCTCGACGCCGTTGATCTCCTGCTCCAGTGGCGTGGCCACCGTGTCGGCGATCACCTCGGCCGAGGCGCCGGGATAGCTCGCGGTCACCGTGATCGTCGGCGGCGCGATCTCGGGATACTGGGCGATCGGCAGCGACGGGTAGGCGAAGGCGCCCACCAGGATGATGATCACCGAGATGACCGCCGCGAAGACGGGGCGGTCGATGAAGAAGCGCGAGAACCGCATGGCCCTACTGGGCCCCGCCGGCGCTCGTCGCCTGGGCCGCCGGCTGCTGCAGCACGCTGGGCTGCGGGGCGGTGGGGGCGGCGCTGACGATCCGCCCGGGCTTGGGCGCGACCTTCATGCCTGGGCGCACGCGCGCCTGGCCGTCGATGATCACCCGGTCGGCGCCGGAGAGCCCGCTGCGCACCACGCGCAGGCCGTCGACGATGGGCCCCAGCACCACCTTGCGGGGCTGCACCGTGTCGTCGCGGGCGGCGACCAGCACCACCTTGTCCGACTGGTCGGCCAGGACGGCGGAGTCCGGCACCAGCAGCGCGGTGTAGGCGCCCGATCCCAGCAGGCGCATGCGGCCGTACATGCCCGGCGTCAGCAGGTTGTTCGGATTGCGCACCACCGCCCGGCCGCGGATCGTACCCGAGCCGATGTCCAGGGCGTTGTCCACGAAATCCATCCGGCCGCGCCAGTTGTAGGCCGTCTCGTCCTGCAGCTGGATGTCCACGGGGTTGGAGGCATAGCGCGAACTGGTCCGCGTCCCGGCCTCGTTGGCCCGCTGATACTTGAGATAGACCGCCTCTGAGCCCGTGAAGGCGAAGTGGATCGGATCCAGCGAGACCACCGTCGTCAGTAGGGTCGCCTCGGACCCGCTGGCGGCCACCAGGTTCCCCACGTCGACCCGATGGTCCGAGACGCGGCCGGCGATGGGCGAGGTGATACGGGTGAACGAGACGTCCAGCTCGCGCGCCTGCACCTGGGCCCTGGCTGCCGCCACCGCGGCGTCGGCCGAGCGCTGCTGCGCCAGGCGCGAGTCGTAGGTCGATTTCGAGACGAAGCCCTTGTCGAGCAGCGTCTTGGCCCGCTCCAGCTCCACCCGGGCGTTGGCCGCCTGGGCCTCGGCGCTGGCCTGGTCGGCGCGGGCCTGGGCCAGCGCCGCCTGATAGGGGCGCGGGTCGATGACGAAGAGCAGCTGGCCCTTCCCGACGATGTCGCCGTCGCGGAAGCCGATCGACTGCACATAGCCCGAGACGCGCGGACGCACCTCGACCTGCTGGATCGCCTCGAACCGCCCGACGAACTCGTCCCAGTCGATGATCTGGCGCGCGAGCGGCGCCGAGACCGTCACCGGCGCGGGCGGCGGCGGGCCATCGGCCTTCTTCGCCCCGCAGGAAACCAGGAGGGGGAAAACGAGGGCCCCCACGGCCCAGCGGACCGCTCCCGACATGCCCAACTCCTTGTCGCAGACCCCGGCGCACACGCCTGCGCCGAGCCGCCCCATCAGCGGCCTTGAAAGGTTAGCTGGTAACGCTGCGTCAATCTGTCCAGACCTTCGTATAGCCTGACCCGAGGTTGCTGCGCCTTGTCCACACCTTTGTTTGCGCGTCAGGCGCCCGGCGCTAGGCCGAGGCGCAGCCCCCGGCGCAGGTCGTCGTTGGCGCTGGCCATGGCCGCGGGACGCTCGCCCCGGATCCGGCGCCAGACGTGGCCGAACAGCGCACGCACCTCCTGCGCCGCCGCCCCGCCGTCGTCGATCTCGAGTACGGAGCGCGCCTGGGCGAAGGCGGTCTGGTAGATCATCCGCGATCGGACCGCGGTGGGCGCGACCGGCAGGTTGGCGAACCGCAGGGCGTCGAACGCCTTCACCACCGACGGCGGCTCGACCCCCGCGCGCGCCGGCGCGCACTGGTTCAGCACGATCAGCCCCTCGCGGCCCAGCCGCTGGATCACGGCCACCGACAGCACCGCGGCGGCCAGATCCAGGTAGGTCGGCCGCGCCACCGCCAGGCACAGGTCGGCCACCTTCACCGCCTCGCCCACGTCGGCCTCGGGCGCGGCGGGCGTGTCGATGACCAGCAGTTCCACCCCGGAGCGGCGGCAGGCTTCGGTCAGGGCGAACAGCTTCGCCGCGCTGGTCTCGAACAGCAGGCCGGAGGCCTCGTCGCGGCCCTTGAGCACCTCGCAGGCGCTCCGCATCGGGTCCGCGTCGGCCAGCACGGCCCGGACGCCCATGGCGCGCGCCGCGAGGGTCAGGTTGACCGCCACGGTCGTCTTCCCGGCCCCGCCCTTGCGGGACATCACGGCGAGCGTTTTCACGAGGCGCCCTCGAGCCCAACGACGGTCGGCACGGCGCGCCGACCTTCTCGGCCGCCATCTAATGCACAAGTTATCCACAGGCGGAAGCTTGGAAGGCGGCTAGGGCCGCGGCGCCGATTCGCGGCGGAGGACCTGGGGCGTGGCGAGAAGCCCTAGAAGCTGAGCGGCTTGACGCTCTGGTTCTTCTCGACCTCGTCGCGCGCCTCTTGCTTCATCAGGTCCCAGTCGGCTTGGGTTCGGCAGGTGCGCTGCTTCATGCGGCTGCCCAGCACCGCCTCCCGCTTGCAGACCAGCTCGTTCTTTTCGGCCTTCGCAGGCGTCGCGGACTTGGCCGGCGTGGATGCGGCGGGCGCGGCGCCGCCGGTCGGGGCGGCGGGTTCGGCGGCCGCGGCCAGCAGGGCGACGGCGAACAGGGCGGAAATCATGAGGGCGCTCCTTTGCCGGGGGCGGAAACCGAGTGACGTCTAGTTGTTACGCTAGCGCCATCTCCTTCACGTTGTCGATGCCCGCTCGTCGCAAGGCCTCGATCAACTCGGCCACCACGGCGGAGAGCTGCTCGGGGTCGCGGCTGCGGATCACCAGGTTCGAGCCGTAACCCTCGGCGCTGAAGAACGGATAGCTGCCCAGCGACATGTCGGGATGGGCCTTGGCCACCGCCTCCAGGGGCTCGGCGATCTGCCCCTCCCCGGAGCCCTCGACGCGCACGGTGCGGGACACGGTCGGCCGTCCTCCGCGCATCCTGGGGCCGACGTCTTCGAGCATGCCCCGCATGATCTGCGGCACGCCGGCCAGGGTGAAGACGTTGCCGATGGTGAAGCCGGGCGGCCCCTGCACCGGGTTCTTCACCAGCGCCCCGCCCACCGGCACCCGCGCCATCCGCCGCCGCGCCGCGTTCAACTGGTCGCCCCAGCGCGCGGTCATCATGGCCATGATCTCGGGATGCTCTTCCAGCTCGACCCCGAACGCCGCCGCCACAGCGTCGGCGGTGATGTCGTCGTGCGTCGGGCCGATGCCGCCGGTGGTGATCACATAGTCGTAGCGGGACCGCAGGGCGTTCAACGCGTCGACGATCTCGCCCAGCACATCCGGCACCGTCCGCGCCTCGGCCAGGTCCACCCCGATGACGCCCAGGTAGCGGGCGATGTCGCGCAGGTTCGTGTCCTGGGTTCGCCCCGAGAGGATCTCATCCCCGATGATCAGCACCGCGCAGGTGACCCGCTCGTCCTCGCCGCTCGCCATCCGCCCGCCCCTCGCCTACATCAGCCTGCTTCCCCACCGGACTAAAGCCTTACATGGACTTCTCGCAACCGCTCGTCCGCGGAACCCTCGTCCGCCGCTACAAGCGCTTCTTCGCCGACGTGGTCCTGGACGACGGGACAGAGATCACGGCGCACTGCCCGAACCCCGGCGCCATGCTGGGCCTGAACACCCCCGGCCTGTCCGCCTGGCTGTCGAAGTCGGACGATCCCAAGCGCAAGCTTGCGCACACCCTGGAGCTGGTGGAGGCCGACGGCGGCCTGGTCGGGATCAACACCCTGCACCCCAACCGCATCGTCGCCGAGGCCCTGGCCGCCGACGCCATCCCCGAGCTCACCGGCTACGCCACCCACCGTCGTGAGGTCCGCTACGGCGAGAACAGCCGCGTGGACTTCCTGCTGGAACACCCCGACAGGGCGCGGTGCTGGCTGGAGGTGAAGAACTGCCACCTGCGCCGGACCGGGACCCTGGCCGAGTTTCCCGACTGCGTGGCCGCCCGGTCGCTCAAGCACCTGCGCGAACTCACCGCCATGGTCGAGGCGGGCCAACGGGCGGTGATGCTGTTCGTGATCCAGCGCACCGACTGCGACGCCTTTGAAGCCTGCCACGACCTGGACCCGGCCTATGCGAAGGGCCTCACCGCGGCCGCGGCGGCGGGGGTCGAGGTGCTGGCCCATGCCTGCGCCATCACGCCGCAGGGGGTCACCCTCGCGCACAAGGTGCCTTGGCAAGATACGCAACCTTGGCTGCAATGAGCTCTCAACACCTCCCTGGATAGTGTCCGGGCCGTGGAGAGTTCATGCCGACGCGCGTACGACAGACGGACGATGGGGCTTCCGTGGCCTGGCTGCCTCGGGCGCGGTTCGCACGCCTTTCGCGGGCGGTGAAGGACCTCAGCGCCGCCCGATCGCACGAGGCGATCATCGACATCACTCGCCGAGCCGCCCGCGACATCGCCGGATCGATGGGCGTGGCGATCGTGCTGCGGGACGGCGAGTGCTGTCACTACATCGCCGAGGACAGCGAGGCGCCGCTCTGGACCGGCCAGAAATTCCCGCTCACGGCCTGCATCTCGGGCTGGGCGATGCTCAACCGCCAGCAGGTGGTGATCCGCGACATCTACTCGGACGACCGCATTCCCCACGACGCCTACCGCCCCACCGGCATCCACAGCCTGATCATGACGCCGGTCGGCGAGCCTACGCCGTTCGGCGCATTGGGCGCCTACTGGCGCGATGTCCGCGACGCTAGCGAGGACGAGGTCTCGGCCATGGCCGCGCTCGCGAGCTGCATGGCCACCTCGCTGCAGAACATCGACCTGATGGGTTCGCTTCAGGCCGAGCTCGACCACAAGCGGCTGCTGGTCCACGAGCTGAACCACCGCGTGAAGAACACCATGGCCATCGTCCAGAGCCTGTCGGCCCAGACGCTGCGCGCGGATCGCCCCACGGTGGCGGCGCGGGCCGACTTCGACAGCCGCCTGATGGCCCTGGCCGGCGCCCACGTCCTGATGACCGAGGCCGAGTGGCGCTCGGTGCCGCTGCGCGAGTTGGTCGTCCGCACGATCCAGCCCTTCGCCCAGGGTTCCGGCGCCGCCCGGTTCGACCTGGCCGGACCCGAGCTGACCCTGCCGTCAAAGACCGCGGTGGCGTTCGCCCTGGCGATCCACGAACTCAGCACGAATGCGGCCAAGTACGGCGCGCTCAGCGTGCCGGCAGGACGCATCGCCATCGACTGGACGCTCGCGGAAGGACTTGCGGGACCGCGCCTGCGCCTGACCTGGCGCGAGGGCGGCGGCCCGCCTGTCACGCCCCCGGCCGTCCGTGGATTCGGCTCACGCCTTCTGGAACGCGGCCTCTCGGCCGAGCTCAAGGGTGAGGTGCGGCTGAGCTTCCCACCGGAAGGGCTCGTATGCGCCATCGACGCGCCGTCGCCTGTCGACGACCCCGAGGCGCTGTTCCCCCTGCCGAACTAGGATGTCGCGCCGCGGTTGACCTTCGGTGATAGGATCGCGACATAGGTCGCCGGAGCATCGCGATGACAGACACCCTCGACGGCGAATACCGCACCGGCCAGATCAAGCTGCATGACGCTGCGGCCTTCGAAGGCATGCGCAAGGCCGGCCGCCTGGCCGCCGAGTGCCTCGACATGCTGGCCCCGCACGTGGTCCCCGGCGTCGTGACCGGCCACCTGGACGACCTGGCGCGGGAGTTCGTGCTGGACAACGGCGCCCTGCCGGCCTGCCTGGGTTATCGCGGCTACACCAAGACCGTCTGCATCAGCCCCAACCACATCGTGTGCCACGGCATTCCGGGCGAGCGGGTGCTGCGCGAAGGCGACATCGTCAATATCGACGTCACGGTCATCGTCGACGGCTGGCACGGCGACACGTCGCGGATGTACGGCGTCGGCCCGGTGGCCCCGCGCGCCAAGCGGCTGGTGGACGTGACCTACGAGGCGCTTGAGCGCGGCCTGGCCGCGGTGAAGCCCGGCGCCCGCACCGGCGACATCGGCGCGGCCATCCAGCAGTATGTCGAGAGCATGCGCTGCTCGGTGGTCCGCGACTTCTGCGGCCACGGCCTGGGCAAGGTCTTCCACGACGCGCCCAACATCCTACACTTCGGCCAGCGGGGCACGGGCGAGCTGCTGCAGCCTGGCATGTTCTTCACGATCGAGCCGATGGTGAACCTGGGCAAGCACCCGGTGAAGCTGCTCTCCGACGGCTGGACGGCGGTCACCCGCGACAAGTCGCTGTCGGCCCAGTGCGAGCATTCGGTCGGCGTCACCGAGGACGGCGTCGAGATCTTCACCGGCTCGCCGACTGGCCAGTTCAAGCCGCCGATCCTCAGCGCCTAGGCCCGATGATTCTTCGCCGCTGGGTGGGCCGGATCCGCACCGCCGACGAGGCTGAGTACCGCGCATACATCGCCGCGACCGGCGGCGACGACTACCTCTCCACCCCGGGCAATCTGGGCTGGCAGATGCTGTTCCGCGATCTGGGCGACGGGACGAGCGAGGTCACCACCCTGAGCTGGTGGACCGATCTGGAGGTCATCAAAGCCTTCGCGGGCGAGGACTTCGAACGCGCCCGCTACTACCCCGAGGACGACCGCTTCCTGCTGGATCGGCCGCCGGGCGTCGACCACTTCCGCGTGGCCGACGGCTCCGGTCCTCTGAAGGCCTAGGCCAGCGCCAGCCGCTGGCGACGGCGCAGCATGGCGCCGGCCATCCCGAACCCGCCGATCATCAGCGCCCATGTCGCGGGCTCCGGCACGGGGCCGACCCCGCTGCCGTCCGCGAAGATGATCTCGCCCAAGCCGCAGTAGTCGACCGAGTTGAACTGGGGCTTTGTCCCGCAGCCGGTGATATCCAGGGTCAGGTAGCGCGTGGTGATCGGTCGAAACTCGAAGACCTCGCCGCCCGGATAGGGCGAGCCGGAATTCTCCCGGGGAGCAAACGATCGGATAAGCCCCAGAGCAGGCGTCGAGATCGACATCGACTGCTGCGAGGAATTGTTCTCGTCCCAGATCGCCAGCTTGTAGAGCGTGACCTCCTGTCCGAAGTCGAAGGTCAACTGCGCGGAACGGGAATCCCGACCGCTGAACCATTCGGTGTTCAGCGCGCCCGAATGCCGGTTCGGCTCGGCCACGAAGGCGTCGAAGTCCGTGACGCCTGGGATGTAGGTCCTCGTGAGACCCGACTGATCGATCACGTTGTCGACGGTCCAGAAGGAGCCCACGGTTCCCCCGCTGGTGACGCTGACGGTCACGGGGGCCACGATGACCGCCGCCTGGGCCGCGCTCGTCGCGCCGAGGACAAGGGCGGCCCCGACCAGGAAAATGCTTTTCATACCCATCTCCGATGCTTGGCTTGCTTCGGCGGACATCGGTGCGGACGGCTGCGGCCTCCATCGCAACGCGACGAATGCGCGGTGCGGCCGCGACGAACGTGGGCGAACTGCACTCGCCTGTAAGGCGAGCGCGGCCGGAAGGCGTAACGCCCTGGGCAGGCCGTTACAGGCGCATCAGGGGTTACATATCCCTCACTTGCCCGCGGCCGCGCCCCGGGGCAGCTTCGGGGCCGGGTGGGGTGGAAGTCAGAGGGTCATGCTTTCCATCAAGGGTTTGACGCACGTCTATCCAAACGGGACGCGCGCGCTGGACGGTGTCGATCTGGAGATCGGCAAGGGCATGTTCGGACTGCTGGGCCCCAACGGCGCCGGCAAGTCCACGCTGATGCGGGCCATCGCCACGCTGCAGACGCCGACCTCGGGCTCGATCCGGTTCGGCGACATCGACGTGATCGCCCAGCCGGAGGCGCTGCGCCGCACGCTGGGCTACCTGCCCCAGGACTTCGGCGTCTATCCGCGGGTCTCCGCCCTCGATCTCCTGGACCACATGGCCGTGCTGAAGGGTATCGCCGGGAAGGCCGAGCGCAAGGAGACGGTCGAGAGCCTTCTGCAGCAGGTGAACCTCTGGGACGTGCGCAAGAAGGCGGTCGCCGGCTACTCCGGCGGCATGCGCCAGCGGTTCGGCATCGCCCAGGCGCTGATCGGCCGCCCCACCTTGATCATCGTGGACGAACCCACCGCGGGCCTCGACCCGGAGGAACGCAACCGCTTCCTCAACCTGCTGGCCGAGATCGGCGAGAACGTGGTGGTGATCCTGTCCACCCACATCGTCGACGACGTGGCCGACCTCTGCCCCCGCATGGCCGTGCTGGCCGGCGGCCGGATTCTGCAGGAGGGCGCGCCGGCCGATCTGGTCCAGGGTCTTTCGGGCCGCGTCTGGCGCAAGGTCATCGACCGGCACGAGCTCGAGGCGGAGCGTGCGCGCAGCCAGGTGATCTCCACCCGGCTGGCGGGCGGCCGCACCGTGATCCACGTCCTCTCCGACAGCGCCCCCGGCGCCGGGTTCGAGCCCGTGCCGGGCGGCCTGGAGGACGTCTACTTCTCGACCCTCGCCGCCTCGCGCCGCGCGGCCTAGGCGAGAGGTCGTAAGGGCATGTTCGGCAAGATCGCGGCCTTCGAGCTGCGCTACCAGCTCCGCCAGCCGATCTTCTGGATCGCGGGGCTGATCTTCTTCCTGCTGGTGTTCGGCGCGGTCGGCATCGACCGGGTGCAGATCGGGGCCGGCGGCAACGTCCACAAGAACTCGCCCCAGGCCATCGGCCAGATCGTCATGGTGATGACGGTCTTCTTCATGTTCGTCTCGACCGCCTTCGTCGCCAACGTCATCGTGCGCGACGAGGAGACGGGCTTCGGCCCGATCGTGCGGTCCACGAGGATCGGCAAGTTCGACTACCTGTTCGGCCGCTTCGCGGGCGCCTTCGCCGCCGTGGCCCTGGCCTTCCTCTTCGTCCCCGCCGCGATCGTGGTCGGCTCGCTGATGCCCTGGGTGGATCCCGAGACCATGGGTCCGAACCGGCTGGCCGACTACGCCTTCGCCTATGTGTGGCTGGCCCTGCCCGGCCTGTTCCTGACCTCAGCCATCTTCTTCACCCTGGCCACGGTCACCCGCTCGATGATGGGCACCTATCTGGGCGTGGCCGGGTTCATGGTGGCCTACCTGGCCATGAACGTCGCGCTGCAGGACCCGGAGAAGCTGCAGCTCGCCGCCCTCGTCGAGCCGTTCGGGCTCGCCGCCTGGGAGCTGGCCACCCGTTACTTCACCGCCGCCGACTCCAACGGCCGAATGCCGGATCTGGTCGGGCCGCTGCTCTGGAACCGTCTGATCTGGCTGCCGATCGCCCTCGCCTGCCTTGGCAGCGCGTGGTTCACCTTCCGCTTCGAGGCCAAGGCGGGCCGGGCGCGCAAGCCGGCCGCTGCCGCCGAGGCGCCGCCGGCTGCGCCGCCCTCGCGCCGCCTGCCCGCCCCCGGGCGTGGCCTCGAGGTCGCCTGGGCGCAGTTGCTCAAGCGCACGCGCTTCGAGATGGGCCAGGTGTTCAAGAGCCCCGCCTTCGCGGTGCTGCTTCTCCTCGGCCTGTTCAACAGCCTGGGCAGCCTGATCCTCGGCGACGAGCTCAGCGGCGCGAAGCTCTACCCCGTCACCCGCTGGGTGATCGGCACGCTGCAGGGCAGCTTCAGCTTCCTGGTCGTGATCGTCGCGGTGTTCTACGCGGGCGAGCTGGTCTGGCGCGAGCGCGAACGCAAGACGCACGAGATCGTCGACGCCACCGCCGTTCCCGACTGGGCCTTCGTGGTCCCCAAGACCCTGGCCATCGCCCTGGTCCTGATCGCCATGCTGCTGGTCAGCGCCGCGGCGGGCGTGCTCGTTCAGCTGTCGAAGGGCTTCTACGATCTGCAGCTGGCGAAGTACCTCTACTGGTACGTGCTGCCCAGCGCCGTGGACTGGACGCTGATCGCGGTCCTGGCCGTGTTCTTCCAGGCGGTCTCGCCCCACAAGTTCGTCGGCTGGGGCCTGATGGTGCTCTATCTGATCGCCGTCCTCGCCTTCCCGACCCTGGGGTTCGAGCACAACCTCTACCTCTACGGCGGCCGCGTCGCGACGCCGCTCTCGGACATGAACGGCCAGGGCGACTACGCCGGCTTTGCGGCCTGGTTCCGCGCCTATTGGAGCGCCTTCGCCCTCATCCTGCTGGTGTTGGCCTATGGCCTGTGGCGGCGCGGGACCGAGACCCGGATGCTGCCGCGGCTGAAACGCCTGCCCCGCCGCCTGCTGAGTCCCGCCGGGGCCATCGGGGCCGCCGCCGTCGCCGCGTGGATCGGCCTGGGCGCGTTCATCTACGACAACACCAACGTCATCAACACCTACCGGACCTCGGTCGAGGAGGAGCGGTGGCTGGCCGAATTCGAGAAGGGGTTCCTCCGCTACGAGAAGGTCGCCCAGCCCTCTGTCACCGACGTGGCGCTGGACCTGGACCTTCACCCCACCCTGCCGAAACTGGTCACCGAGGGCGTCTACCAGCTGGTCAACGACACCGGGGCGCCGATCCGCGAGCTGCACGTGCGCCTGGCCCGCGACACCAAGGCCCTGCAGATGTCGGTGAACGGCGCCGGGCGCGTCCGCACCTTCGACCGCTTCAACTATCGCATCTTCACCTTCGATGCGCCGCTCCAGCCCGGCCAGCGCACGGCGCTCTCGTTCCAGACGGTGATGCAGCAGCGCGGCTTCAAGAACTCGGGCAACACCACCCGCATCGTCGACAACGGGACCTTCGTGAACAATTTCGAGTTCGCCCCCGTCGTCGGCATGGACCGCGCGCAGCTGCTGCAGGACCGCGCCAAGCGCCGCAAGTACGGCCTGCCACCGCAGCTCCGGCCGCCCAAGCTGGAAGATCGCGCCGCCCAGGCCCGCAACTACCTGGCCAACGCCGACTGGGTGAACGCCGACATCCGCGTCACTACCGACGCGGACCAGACGCCCGTGGCGCCCGGCTACAGGATTTCGGACACGATCAAGGGCGGCCGGCGGACCATCCGTTTCCGCACGGACGCCCCCGTGCTGAACTTCTTCTCGGTGCAGTCCGCCCGCTACGCCATCCGGCGCGAGGTCTACAAGGGCGTCGAACTGGCCATCTACTACGACCGCCAGCACCCCTGGAACGTCGAGCGGATGATCAAGGCGCTGGAGACGGGCCTCGACTACTTCCAGGCCAATTTCAGCCCTTACCAGTTCCACCAGGCGCGGATCGTCGAGTTCCCGGGGTACGAAACCTTCGCCCAGGCCTTCGCCAACACCATGCCCTACTCCGAGAGCATCGGCTTCGTCACCGACAACACTGATCCGGAGAAGATCGACTACGTGACCTACGTCACGGCGCATGAGCTGGCGCACCAGTGGTGGGCCCACCAGATCATCGGCGCGGACATGCAGGGGGCGACCGCCCTCTCCGAAACCCTGGCGCAGTATTCCGCCCTGCTGGTCATGGAGAAGACCTACGGCCAGGCCGGCATCCGCAAGTTCCTGAAGTTCGAGCTGGACCGTTATCTCCGCAGCCGCGGCGGCGAGCTGGTGGAGGAGTTGCCCCTGATCCGGGTCGAGAACCAGCCCTACATCCACTACCGCAAGGGCTCGCTGGTCATGTACCTGCTGCGCGACCGGATCGGCGAGGCCAAGGTCAACGCCGCGCTCCGCCGGCTGCTCGCGCAATACGCCTTCAAGGGCGCCCCCTACCCCCGCTCGCAGGATCTGGTCGACGCCCTGCGCGCCGAGGCCGGACGCGATCCCGTGGCCCAGCAGCTGATCACCGACCTGTTCGAAAGGATCACGGTCTACGATCTGTCGACCAAGACCGCGGCCGTGAAGACGCGCGCCGACGGCCGCTACGACGTCACCCTCACGGTCGAGGCCAAGAAGGCCTATGCCGATGGCCGGGGCCAGGAGACGCCGGTGGCGATCCCGGCCGGCGAGGTGTTCGACGTGGGGGTGTTCGACGCCGAGCCCGGCAAGCCCGGCTTCGGCGCGAAGAACGTCCTGGCCTTCCGCACCACGCCCCTGAGGTCCGGCCCGCAGACGATCACCCTCGTCGTGGCCAAACCGCCCCGGTTCGCCGGCGTTGACCCCTACAACAAGCAGATCGACCGCAATTCGGACGACAACGCCATCCGGGTCGAGAACTAGCCAAGGTAGGCCAGCTCCGTCGCCCGATCCGGCCCCACCAGCACCAGCGTGACCACCAGCGCGGCCACGGCCAACACGCCGATCAGCGTCCCGATTTTCATTGTCCCCTCCATCCCGGGACGAACCTTGCAACGCCGGCGCCGCGGGGGCCTCCCCCGATCGGGGGCGTCTAGCTTGGCCTTGCATTTTGCGAACAATTCGGGAACATTGCAACCTCATGGCCCGCCCCTTCTCCGTCGAGGACGCCTCGCCCCAAAGCCAGCTCTGGCGCCCCGCGCCGGCGCCGAAGCCGCACTACGCCGGACATCGCGAACGCCTGCGCGAGCGCGCCGCGGCGGGCGGTCTGGCCGCCCTGCCCGACTACGAGGTGCTGGAGCTGCTGCTGTTCCGGACCATCCCGCGCGGCGACGTCAAGCCACTGGCCAAGCAGCTTCTGGCCCGCTTCGGCTCGCTGGGCGGCGTGCTGGGCGCCACGGCCGAGGAGCTGCGGACCGTGGCCGGCGTCGGCGAGGCGGTGGCGCTGGACCTCAAGCTGCAGCACGAGATCTCGCTGCGCACGGCGCGCGAGCAGGTGGCCCGCAGGCCGGTGATCTCGTCGTGGACAGCCCTGCTGGCCTATGTGAAGACGGCCCTGGCGCACGAAGCGCGCGAGCAGTTCCGCGTGCTCTTTCTCGACAAGAAGAACCAGCTGATCGCCGACGAAGTGATGAACCGCGGCACGGTGGACCACGCGCCGGTCTATCCCCGCGAAGTGGCCCGCCGGGCGCTGGAGCTGTCGGCCAGCGCGCTGATACTCGTGCACAACCACCCCTCCGGCGATCCGACCCCCTCCAGCGCCGACGTGGACATGACTCGCCAGATCGTGGAGGCTGTCCGCCCCCTGCGCATCGCCATCCACGACCATCTGGTGGTCGGCCGCGACGGCGTGGCCAGCTTCAAGGCCCTCGGCCTGATGTAGCTGATGACGGCGCGCGGCGGGTTTTTTGCGCAGGCGCCCGCCTCGACCGCCACAGTCCCGCCTCGCCGCTTGCGCAGAGCGGCGTCGCGGGGTGCGATGGGCGCCCGATGCGGAGCGCGCCATGACGATCACCGCCGCCGAATGCGACCGGGTGCTGGTGCTGCAGGGCGGCGGCGCCCTGGGCTCGTACCAGGCCGGCGTTGTCCAGGGCTTGGAGGAGGCCGGCCTGCAGCCGGGCTGGGTGGCCGGCATCTCGATCGGGGCCATTAACGCGGCCCTGATCGCCGGCAACCCGCCCGAGAAGCGGCATGAACGGCTCGAAGCCTTCTGGCGGCTGGTCTCCTCCGCCGCACCGGCGCCGCATGCCCCGTCCAACGAGCATCTGCGCGCCTACTGGAATGAGGTGGCCGCCACCTGGATCGCCGCGTTCGGAGTGCCCGGCTTCTTCACCCCCCGCGTACCGCCGGCGATCCTCTACCCGCCCGGCGCGCCGCAGGCGATCAGCCTCTACGACACCGCCCCGCTGAGAGCGACGCTGGAGGAGATGGTCGACTTCGACCGCATCAACTCCGGCGAGATGCGGTTCAGCGTGGGCGCCGTGAACGTCCGCACCGGCAACTTCGCCTATTTCGACAATACCCACTGCCGCATCCGGCCGGAGCACATCATGGCCTCGGGCGCCCTGCCGCCCGGCTTCCCGCCGGTGGAGATCGACGGCGAGCACTATTGGGACGGCGGCATCGTCTCCAACACGCCGCTGCAGCATGTGCTGGACGAGGCCGGCGACCGCGACCTGCTGATCTTCCAGGTCGACCTGTTCAGCGCCCGCGGCGACATGCCCAAGACCCTGTTGGAAGCCGCCGAGCGCGAGAAGGACATCCGCTTCTCCAGCCGCACCCGGCTGAACACCGACGTCCAGGCGCGCCTGCAGAACGCCAAGGCGGCGCTGCAGCGCCTGCTGGCGCGCCTGCCGCACGACTTCGACGGGCCGGAGGACGTCGCCCTCCTGCACGCCTTCGCCCAGGAAAACCGCATCGCCATCGTGCAGCTGATCTATCGGGCCAAGCTCTACGAGGGGAACTCCAAGGACTATGAGTTCTCGCGCGTCACCATGCAGGAGCACTGGCGCGCGGGCCTGGCTGACGTGCGCCGCACCCTCGGCCGCTGCGAGGCGCTGGCCCTGCCCGAACGGCCTGGCGTCGCCACCTACGACCTCACGGGCGATGGACGACCGGACGTAAATCCGCCATGAGGCTTCGCTGCACTGCACAATAGCCAGACGGAGTCCGCCATGTCCCTGCAAGCCAAGACCGCCCTCGTCACCGGCTCGACCAGCGGCATCGGCCTGGCCATCGCCCGCGCCTTCGCCGAACAGGGCGCCAACGTGGTCATCAACGGCTTCGGCGATCCGGCCGCCATCGAGGCCGAGCGAGCCAAGATCGAGGCGGACTTCGGTGTACGCGCCGCCTATGACGGCGCCGACATGACCGACGGCGCGGCCATCGCCGCCATGATCGCCAAGGCCGAGGCGGACTTCGGCTCCCTGGACATTCTGGTGAACAACGCCGGCATCCAGCACGTTTCGCCGATCGACGAGTTCCCGGTCGACAAATGGAACCAGATCCTGGCCATCAACCTGTCGTCCGCCTTCCACGCCATGCGCGCCGCGATCCCGGGGATGAAGGCGCGCAAGTGGGGCCGGATCATCTCCACGGCCTCCGCCCACAGCCTCGTGGCCTCGCCGTTCAAGTCGGCCTACGTCGCCGCCAAGCACGGCATCGCCGGCCTGACCAAGACCGCCGCCCTCGAGGTCGCAACCCACGGCATCACGGTGAACTGCATCAGCCCCGGCTATGTCTGGACGCCGCTGGTGGAAAAGCAGATCCCCGACACCATGGCGGCCCGCGGCCTGACCAAGGAACAGGTGATCAGCGACGTCCTTCTGGAGGCCCAGCCCACCAAGCAATTCGTCACCGTGGACCAGGTGGCGTCGCTGGCCGTCTACCTCTGCTCGGACGCCGCCAGCCAGATCACCGGCGCCAACCTCTCCATCGACGGCGGCTGGACGGCGGAATAGCGGGCCCTACTCCACCGTAAACGTCAGCCCGGCGTGCTGCTGCAGCCGGTCGACCAGCCGTCCCTGCAGGGCCGCGCCGGGGGTCCAGATCCCGCCTTTCACGTCGGGCGCGTTCACCAGGGCGATAGCGGTCTCGGCCAGCATCTTGGACGTGGAGCCGTAGCCCGGGTCCTTGTCGCCCTTCACCGAAGCGCGCACCTGCCGCCCATCGGCGCCGGTGGCCACGAACAGCACGTCGTAGAAGCCCGCCTCGCGCTCTGCCTTGGTCGGCCCCTCGCCCGGCTTCGGCCCGCCGCCCGGCAGGCTGCCCAGGTCGGTGAAGCCGGGGCCGCCCGCACCCGGCGCGCCCATCACCATCTCGTCGTAGACGAAGTCCTTGCCGTAGGCGTGCCCCATCAGGAGGTTCGAGCGGTGGACGTTCTTGGTGTTGATGATCGCCATCATGAACGGCGCCACCGGGCCCACGTCGGGATCGTCGCCGGCGGCCGTGCCCGGCGGCTGGGCCGGCCCCTCGAAGCCGGGGGTCAGGCCGAAGGGGCTCATCATCACCGCCAGCTGCGACGGGTCCTTCTGGATCGAGGCCATGGTGGCCGCCCCACTGGCCGCCGTGCCGCCCGACAGGCCCCCTTGCATGCCGCGCACCCGACCCTTCACCCGCGGCGCCGGGCCGCCCAGCTTCGCCCTGGCCGCTTCCTGGGTGAAGTAGACGCCCAGTTCGAACGGGATGGAATCGAAGCCGCAGGAGAACAGGATCCGCGCGCCTGACGCCTTGGCCGCCGCGTCGTGCGCGTCGATCATCCGGCGCATCCAGTTGGGCTCGCCGCAGAGGTCGAGGTAGTCGGTCCCGGCCGCCGCGCAGGCCGCCACCAGGTCCGAGCCATAGAGCTGGTACGGGCCGACCGTGGTGATGATCGCCTTGGCCCGGCCGACCATGGCCTTGAGCTGTTCCGGATCGCTTGCATCCGCGACCACCAGCGGGGTGTCCTTGGGGGCGCCGATCTCGTCGCGGACCTGCGCCAGCTTGTCGGCCGAGCGGCCCGCCATGGCCCACTTCACCTCGCCGCCCACGCCGTAGCGCTGCGCCAGGTGCTCGGCCACCAGGCGGCCGGTATAGCCGGTGGCGCCATAGACGATGATGTCGAACTCGGCGTTGGGGTTCATGGGCGCTTCCTCGATTTTGCTGGCGCGGACCTTACAAATTTACATCGTTCTCGCAACCGGGTCCGTTATCAGGGGACCATGACACCCGAGCTCGGCATCATCGAGGGCTTCTTCGGCCGGCCGTATTCGTGGGAGGAACGGGCGGGCCTAGTCCGCGCGCTCGCCCCGGCCGGCTACGGCTTCTACCTCTATGCGCCCAAGGCCGACGCCCATCTGCGCCGCCGCTGGCGCGAGCCCTATCCAGATGCGGAATTGCAGGCGCTGGCCGCCTTCGCCGCGGCTTGCCGGGAGGCGGGCGTCCGGTTCGGCGTCGGCCTCAGCCCCTACGAGCTCTTCCTCGGCTTCGACGCCGGCGCGAAGGCGGCGCTGGCGGCCAAGCTTGCCCAGCTCGACGGCCTGGGGCTCGCCGACCTCGGCGTCTTCTTCGACGACATGAAGGGGGACTTGCCGGACCTCGCCGAGCGGCAGATCGAGATCGTCCACTGGATCGCCGAACGCACCACGGCGGGCCGGGTCATCGCCTGCCCCAGCTATTACACGGACGATCCGGTGCTGGACCGGGTCTTCGGCCAGCGCCCCGCGAACTACCTGGAAGACCTGGGCGCCGGTCTCGATCCCGCCATCCAGATCATGTGGACGGGCGAGGAAGTCTGCGCGCGCGAGTTCTCCCCCGGCCACTTGGCCCGCGTGACCGAGCAGATGCGGCGCAAGCCGTTCCTTTGGGACAACTATCCGGTCAACGACGGCCCGCGGATGAGCCGCCACCTGCACCTGCGGGCCTTCACCGGCCGCCCCTCGACCATCGCCCCGCACGTCGCCGCCCATGGGATCAACACCGCCTCCCAGGCCGTGCTGTCGCAGATCCCGGCGCTGACCCTGGCGGAGAGCTACCGGGACGGGGCGGACTATCAGTATCTGGCCGCCTTCCGCCGCGCGGCGGTGGCGGTCCTGGGTCCGGACCTGGCGGACGGCGTCGAACGCACCCTGCTTCTGCTGGAGGACGCGGGCCTGGACGGGATCAGCGCGGAGCAGAAGACCCGCCTGCAGACCCGGTTCGCCGCGTTCGACCATCCGGCCGCCCGCGAGATCCTGGCCTGGTTGGACGGCGCCTTCGCCATCGGCGCCGAGGAGCTGCAGACACAGTGATCAGCCGGCGCGGCTTCCTTTCGCGCCTCGGCCTGCTGGGCGCCGCGGGCGGGGCGCTGTTCCTCGTGCGCGACCGCCTGCCCTGGCCGCCGCTGGAACCCCGCTTCGCAAACGGCCGCGACACGCCGTGGCAGCCGCTCGCCGCACGGGGCGGCCTGATCGATATCGCCGCGACGGTGAACGGCGCGCCCATCCGGGCGGTGGTCGATTCCGGAGCCCAGTTCTCGGCCGTCGATCGCGCCCTTGCCCAGCGCCTCGACCTGCCGCGCACCGTGGCCGCCCCGATCCTGGCCTATGGCGTCAGCGGCGCGCCTAGCCTGACCCATACCGTCCGCCTGGACCTCGCCCTTCCCGGCCTGCACATCCCCCGGCTCAGGGCGGCGGCCTTGAACCTCGCGGAGATCTCGGCCGCCACGGGGCGCGACTTCCAGCTGCTGATCGGGCGCGACGTGCTGCGCCACCTGGTGGTGGAGGCAGATTTCCCGCGCGCTCGGGCCCGCTTCCTGGCGCGGCACGCCCATCGTCCGCCCCGCGACGCGCTCCACGTTCCGTTGCGGCTCAAGGGCGGCGCCCCGATGGTCGCCGTCCACATCGAGGACGCCCCGCCGCTCGACGTTCTGGTCGACACCGGCGCCAGCGGCGTCCTGGCGCTGTCCGCCCCGGCGGCGCAGGATGCCGGCCTGCTGGCCCCAGGCCGCCGCGTGACCTCGGCGCATTCGGTGAGTCTCGGAGGCTTGAGCCTGGACCGCATGGTCACGGCGCGCACGGTCCGGCTGGCCGGGATGACGCTGCGGGACGCGGAAATCCAAGTCTATACGCCCGCAGCCAACGCGCCGGCGCCGGCGGGCCTCCTTGGCACGGGCCTCTTTCGACAGTTCCGGTTGTCCCTCGACCTCGCCGGGCAGCGGATGTTCCTGGTTCGGTCGGGGCTTATCATTGTGCCGATGCCGGAACCCCTTGGCTGACCGGCCGTTTGGCCCTCCACCACGCCTCAAGGGAGAGCCTCCATGAAACGCGCCATGATGTTTGCGGCCGCCGCCGTGACCGCGATGTCGCTCGCCGCCTGCCAGCAGAAGGACGAGACCGCGACCGCCACGGACCCCGGCACGTCGAACGAAGCGGTCAACGCCGCCCAGGACGCGACCTCGGCTGCGGTCGGCGCCACCGCCGCCGCAACCGTGGGCCAGGTGTCCACGGACGCCTTCGTCACCAACGCCGCGATCAGCGACATGTACGAGATCCAGGCCGGCCAGATCGCCCAGAAGAAGGGCCAGTCCCAGGGCGTGAAGGATTTCGGCAAGATGATGGTCACCGAGCACACGGCGATGACCAACGAGATGAAGCCGCTGATCACCGCCGCCGGCAAGACAGCGCCCACCGGCCTCGACGAGCGCCGCAAGGGCCTGATCGACAATCTGAACGCGGCGTCCGCCGCCGACTTCGACAAGACCTACCTCGCCCAGCAGGAAGCCGCCCACAGCGAGGCCCTGACCCTGATGCAGGGCTACGCCGACAACGGCGACGATGCGGGCCTGAAGGCCGCGGCCGCCAAGGCCGTGCCCAAGATCCAGGCCCATCTGGACAAGGTGAAGTCGCTGCAGGCCGAGCCTGCCGCGGCGCCGGCCAAGAAGTAGCCGGTTCCTCCAGAAACCACGACGCCCGCCGGGTCACGGCGGGCGTTTTGCTTTTGGGGACGGCGAGTGCGAGGGGCGCGGACTTAGCTCGCGCGGCTGAAGGCCGGCGCTCGGGGCGCCGCAACGCATCGCTTGATGGTCGCCATCAGGCCCGACACCAGGATCGGCTTCGACACGAAATCGTTGAAGCCCAAGGCTACGTATTCGGCCGGCCGCCGGGAATAGACGTCGGCGGTCACGGCGATGACCGGGATGTCGCGCTCCGGCCCGCTGGAGCTGCGCAGGCTCTCGATGACGTCCACGCCCGTCATTCCGGGCATGTGGATGTCGAGCAGCATGATGTCGAAGGTCTCGACCGCCAGGCGCTCGAGAGCTTCCTGGCCCGAGCAGGCCATCACGGCGTCATGGCCGAACGCGCTCAGGATTTCCTGGACCACGCGCAGGTTCATCGGGTCGTCGTCGACATGCAGAACCTTGAGAGGCCTGCCGAAATCGACCGGGGTGTCCGGCACGGTGGAGCTCCGCGGAGCGGCGCCGGGAATGCGCCCGACTACGCCGCGAATCTGGCGATGGGGATTTAAGGTAAGACTGACAGACGTACTGAATCCGCGTTAACCGCGCCGAATTCTGCACCCCTTGAGATCAACGACGGTCGCACACGCCCGCGCCACAAGCTTCCGTCACGGCAATCGCGCCACGGTTGCAAGACTTCGATGGTTAAGGCCTGACGAGACCGCGCGCCTCTTCTTGGCGCGATCTACACCAGTCGGGCCACGACTGCGATCAGCCCCGCGGCCGACGCGGCCATGGCCAGCGTCTCGGTGAGCCGGGACCAGCGGATGGCATAGCGGACGCGCATCAGGCTTCTCCAAGCAGTGGGGGCTCGCCACCCGGATCTCCGCACTCAGGGGGGAGGTTTGGGTCGCGGAAGAGGCGGAAAGCGGCTGGGGCGGCCGCTGGGCCCTCCGGGTGGCGAGGTCTCGTGAATCCAGTTCCTGCATGTTTAGTAATTACTGGACTCTTCGCCGTCAACTACGTTTCGCGGGACTCTGTGGCGATATTGCGGAGCCTGGCTTCCGATCAGGCCAGGGCGAGAATGGGCGTGGTCTCCAGCGGCGCCGTGATCCGGCACACGACGCCCTCCGGCGCGAACTCCAGGTCGGCGGACCCACCCAGTTCGCTGCGCACGCCCTGGGTGAGCAGGCGCGAGCCGAACCCGCGACGCTTGGGCGGAACCACCGACGGCCCGCCCGCCTCGCGCCACTCCAGCGCCAGCACCGAAGCCGGACCGCCCGCCCGGATCTCCCACGACACCCGCACCTGGCCGACCTCGTTCGACAGCGCCCCGTACTTCGAGGCGTTGGTGGCGAGTTCGTGCAGGGCCATGCCCAGCGCCAGCGCCGCACGGGCGCCCAGCCGCGCGTCGGGCCCTCCGCGCGCGATGCGCGCCACGTCGAAGGGCGCGAGCGCCACCTCCACGATCTTCCACAAGCCCGCGCCTTCCCAGTTCTCGCGTGTCAGCACGTCGTGGGCCGAGGCCAGCGCCATCAGGCGGCCGGTGAAGATCTCCATCATCTCCTCTGGCGTGTGCGCCGAGCGCAGGGTCTGGCGGGCGATCGACTGCACCGAGGCCAGGGTGTTCTTCACCCGGTGATTCAGCTCGTTGATGAGCAGCGTGCGGCGCTCCTCGGCGCGCTTGCGCTCGTCGATGTCGAGCGCCGCGCTCAGCGTCTTGATCACCCGGCCGTCTGCGTTGCGCTCGAAGGCCACGGCCCGGTCCAGCACCCAACGATAGCCCCCGTCCCGCCGGCGGACCCGCAGCTCGAACTCCTGCACGTCGCCATCGGCCCCCGCCGTCAGCCGCTTCAGGCGTTCGGCGATCTTCGGGAAGTCGTCCGGATGGATCAGCGAGCGGATCAGTTCGCCGCCGCCGGCCATGAGCTCCACCGCGGAATATCCGTATACGCCCTCGGCGCGCCCTGCCGCCCAGGCCGGTCCGCCCGCCTGGAAGTCGTAGATGTAGTTCGCGGTCGGGGCGACCGCGTTGATATGGCTGAGCCGCGCCTCGTTCTCCCGCACCGTGCGGTCCAGCGCCTGGGTGTCGGTGATATCGTAGAGGCTGACCACCACGCCCGTGACGGCGTTGCGTCCGCCGCCCCGGGGCACGACGAAGATCCGGGCGTCGCGTCGTTCGCCCGACGCATCCTGGACCGAGAGTTCGGCCTCGTGCGGCTCCCCGCCGAGGGCCGCCGCCAGCGGCGCATCCAGGCGCGCCCGCAAGGGGGCGCAGATCGCGTCGGCGAGGCGCTCCCCGGTCGCCGGGACGGGCCGTGTCATCCAGCGCTGAAACGCGGGATTGGCGTAGTCGATGCGGCCTTCGCTGTTAACGGCGAGCACGCCCCACGGTGCGTTGTCGGTCATGCGATAGAGGCTGGCGCGATCGATCGGCGGCTTGGCGGCAAGCTGCGCCTCCAGCTCGGCCACCCGGGCCGCCAGGCGCGCATTCTCGCTTCTGAGCTCGTCGGACATTGTCCGCGCCCCTAGCCTCCAGCCATGTCACGACACCGTCGAACCTAGCCTGAGCCCAGGGTTCTGGCGAGCGCCGTTCGCCTGTTATGGTTGAGTCGGGAGGCGTATCGCCATGATCAAACTCACGTTCTGCCTGGTGCGGCTCGCGTCCCTCAGCCGCGCCGAGTTTCAGAAGTACTGGTACGACACGCACGGCCCACTGGTGGCCAGCGTCGCCGACGCCCTCCAGATCCGACGCTACGTCCAGACCCACAGTCTTCCGGCGGACGTCAGCGTCGGCATCCGCGCCAGCCGCGACGCGCCGCCTGACTTCGACGGCGTGGCCGAGCTGTGGTTCGACAGCCTGGAGGCCATGGCGCAAAACGGCCGCCGCCCGGAGGCCCAGGCGGCGGCCGCGTTGCTGCTCGAGGACGAGAAGCGGTTCATCGACCTGCCCCGCTCACCGCTCTGGTGGGGGCAGGAACGGGTGGTCGTCGGCTAGCCTCAGCAGGCGTAGCGGCGCTCGATCGTTACCCGGCGGCCGATGTAGGGGTCCCAGACGCGGTCGCGTGTGACGCAGGTCCGGTACGGACGGTCGTAGTAGGCGTGGGGTCGGCCACGGTAGTAGCTGTCGCGGTAGTAGCCGCCGCGATACCGCTCGTAGCGCGGGTCGTACGAATAGCCGTTGTAGTAGTAGCTGCGGCTCCGGTCGCCCTTGCTGGACAGGGCCGCCCCCAGGGCCAGGCCCGCAACGCCTCCCAGCACGGCGGCGGCCACGGCGTCGTCGTTGTCCTTGTGGCGGTGATGCCGGTAGCGGTCCGCTTGGGCAGGCGCCGCGGTCGCCAGGACGGCGCCGGCGGCGGTCACGGCGGCCAGGGCGGTGGTGAGGACCTTGCGCATGAAATGCCTCCTGAATTGAAGGCATTAACGCGCGTTCACCCTGAACCGTGCCTGAACGCCTCGGTCAGCTACCGCCGCGCGGCGGCGGACTTCGCCCGGACCGGCTTGAACTCCGAGGTGGCGTTCCAATCCGGCCAGAGACGGGAATTGGCCAGTTCGCGGCCGGCCTCGAAGGCCAGCGTCACGTCCTGGGCGGCGCCGCGATAGTCCTGTTCCGGCGCCCAGACGTCGCAGGTCTGGTGGTAGCAGCGGGCGGTGTAGTCTTCGACCCACCGGTCGCCCGCCGCGCGGCCGCCGTTCACGAGGTCGGCGCCGCCGCTCATGCCCATGAACAGCACGGTCGGCACGCCCCGCTTGGCGACCGAGAAGTGGTCGGCGCGGTAGAACAAGGCTCGCTCCGGCCGCGGGTCCGGCGTGATCGTGCGACCATGCCTTGCCGCCACCTTGGCCAGGTGCGCCTCCAGTTCGTTCTGTCCCGAGCCCACAAGCACTACGTCCCGGGCCGGTCCGCCCGTCTGCAGCACATCGTAGGTGTAGTTGGCCACCATCCGCGCCAGATCGCCCTCGTGACGTTGGGCATAGTATTCGCTGCCCAGAAGACCGCGCTCCTCGGCCGTCCAGGCCGCGAAGACCACCGTCCGCTCGGGCGGCGGCCCTGCCTTGAAGGCCCGCGCCGTCTCGATCACGCCGGCGACGCCAACGGCGTCGTCCACCGCGCCCGGACGGATCACCTTGCCAGTGGGGTCCGCGGGGTCGATCCCGTAGGCGTCCCAGTGGGCGGCGTACAGCAGCGTCTCGTCCGGACGCCTGGCGCCGGGGATCTTGGCGAGGACGTTCTGGCTCTTCAGCGGCGTGAAGCTGTTGCGGTAGTCGGCCGAGAACGTTGCGCCCTTCAGCGCCACCGGCCGGAACGCCGCGGTCTTGGCGCGCGCCTTCTCCGCCTCGAAGTCCAGTCCCACGTCCTTGAACAGCTGGACCGTCAGGTCGCGCTGGATCCAGCCCTGCAACAGCAGCTTGTCCCGCGCCGGATCGGGGCGGACCACATCGAAGCTCTCGCCGTTCGAGGCCACGACCGTGTTCCAGCCATAGGCCGCGCCCGCCGTCTCATGCACGATCAGGACGCCCAACGCCCCGCGCCGCACGGCCTCCTCGTACTTGTAGACCCAGCGGGCGTAGAAGGTCGCCGCCTTGCCGCCGAACTTGCCGGACACCGCATCCTGCGGCGTCGCCTCGAAGTCCGGATCGTTGATCAGGACCAGGGCGATCTTGCCCTTCAGGTCCACGCCCTTGAAATCGTCCCAGCCGCGCTCGGGCGCCGTCACCCCATAGCCTACGAACACCAGCGGGGCGGCCTCGATCACCACCCGCTCCACCGGCCTCTGGGTCTCGATCCGCAGGTCGGTCTGCTCGTGCAGCGCCTTGGAGCGTCCTGCCGCCGCCAGGGTGAAGGTCCCGCCCGGCTGGGTCTGGTAGCGCCACAGCGGGACCGCCTGGGTCCACCCGCCATCGTCGCCGGCAGGCGTCAGGCCCAGCGCCTTGAACTGAGCCACGATGAAGTCGACGGTCTTCTGCTCGCCGGGCCCGCCTGGACCGCGGCCAGCGTAGGGCTCCGACGCCAGCTCGCGGGTGATGTCCGAGAGACGCTGCGCCGAGATCTCCTGAGCCGCAGCGGTCGTGGCGAAGAATGAGGCGGCCAGGGCTAGGCCGGTAAAGGTACGCGTCATACATCCTCTATAGAGTGGATTGCGGCGCTTGCCTTCGGTTTGACACGATAGGCGGGTGACAAGGACAAAGCGCGGCGCTCTAAGACGCGGCGAAAGATTAGGGTGCGACGGATGGGTGTGTTCGACAATTCCATGCGCAAGATGGCGGGCCGCGACGCGCCGACCCCGGACGTCGTGAAGCCCGAACGGCTGGCGGGTCACTACGACATCTACGAAGGCTACGACGATGATGGCCTCGGCCGCCTGCGCAGCCTTTCGCGGCGCACGCGCCTGCGTCTGGCGGCCGCCATGGACCGGGAGGCCCTGGCCATGGGCGCGGCGGGCCTGATGGTCGGCGTGGCCATTGGCGTGGCGGTGATGTGGCGGCGGGGCCGTCGCTAGCCGGCCTTCCCACTTTCCCTTGAAAAACTGAAGTTTCGCGTCGGCGCAACGCCACCGAACGGCATCTCCTGCGTTTAGGCCCCGAAGCGGCGGTCCCGACGGGCCGCCCCGTGCCTGCATGGGGAGAAACAGATGACCGACCTCGATACCGCCGCCACCGGAACGTCGCGCCGCACGGACCAGGCCAAGGAACTCGTCGGCCAGGCCGGCCACGCGCTGAAGGCCGAAGCCCAGTCCTTCGCCAGCGCCGCCCAGGAGCGGGTGCGGGCCGAGGCCCAGAAGGGCGCCCAGGCCGGCGCCCGGACACTCGGCGACTTCGCCAATGCCGTCCGCCGGGCGGGCGACGAACTGGCGAGCGCCGACCAGAGCCCGGCCTCTCGGCTGGTCCAGCAGGCCGCCGACGGACTGGAAAACCTCTCGCGCAGCCTCGCCGACAAGGAACCGGGTGACCTGCTGAATGCGGTCCGCGACTTCGGCCGCAAGAATCCGGCGGCCTTCATCGGCGGCGCGGTGCTGGTGGGCCTGGCTGTGGGGCGGTTCGCCCGCGCCGCCGAGCCCGATCACAGCAGCGGTCTCGACACGGAACCCCTCGAACTCGCCGAGACGGATCCCTACGCCGGACCGCTGGCGGCGCCGCAGGACGCCGGCGTGGACAGTTCGATCGCCCAGAACATGGGCAGCCTCGAAGCCACCGAGCCCACGACGGAATCGTCGATCGGCCTGGCGGCGGACGACACTCTCGACGGCGAGCCGGACGCCATCACCTCGCCGCACACCGGGGGCCGCTAGATCATGGACGGGACCTCTCCGTCGCGGGAGGCTCGGGGCCTGACCGATCTGATCGGCCAGCTGGGCGGCGATCTGGCGGCGCTGGTACGGAAAGAATCGGAACTGGTCCGGGCCGAGCTTGCCGAGAAACTCAACCGCGCCGGCCGGGCGGTGGGCGACGTCGCCGCCGGCGGCCTGCTGCTGATCGCAGCCCTGCTGGTCCTGCTCCAGGCCCTGGTGCTGGCCCTGTCCAAGTTCATGGATCCGATCTGGGCGGCCCTGATCGTCGGCCTGGCTGTGGCCGCGGTCGGCGCCCTGCTCGTGCGGGCCGGCATGAAGGCCATCTCGCCCAGCAGCCTGAAGCCCGACCGCACGACCCGGCAGCTCAAGAAGGACGCGCAACTCATGAAGGGGACGACCCGATGACCAAGACGGCAGCCGAGCTCGAGCGCGAGGTCGAAGAGACGCGCGGGCGGATCGACCAGACGGTCGAAGCCCTCAAGGACAAGATGCAACCCCGGGAACTGTTCGACGAGGCGACGAGGATGATGGGCGGCGCAAGCAACAAGGTGCTGACGACGGCGGTGGACCAGCTGCGGGAAAACCCCATCCCCATCGCCCTGATCGGTTTGGGCGTGGCCTGGCTGGCGATCAGCCAGACCCGCCGCCAGCCCTCGGCCATCGGCTACGAGGGATCGGGCTACTATCCGACCTACGAAGGCTACGACGAGGGTGAGAGCCTGCGCGCCAAGGTCAAGGCCAAGGCCGACGCCGCCAAGGCGAAGCTGGCCGACAGCGCCGAGCGGGCCAAGTCCAGGCTGGCGGACGCCCAGCATCACGCCGCGGACAGCGTGTCAGGGGTTCGCGGCAAGGTCGGCGAGTACGCCCACCTCGCGCAGGACAAGGCCGGCGAATACGGCCGCGCCGCCCGCCAGCGGTTCGACGACACGCTGGACGCCGAGCCCCTCGTGATCGGCGCCATCGGCCTGGCCGTGGGCGCCGCTATCGGCGCGGCCCTGCCCTCCACGCCGGTCGAGCGGCGCTACTTCGGCCCTGCCCGCAGCAAGGTGGCCGACCGCGCGAAGGCGTCCCTGGGCGAGGTCAAGGACGTGGCCCAGCGCGCCTACGGCCAAGTGAAGGAAGAGCTCCACCGCCAGACCGGCCCGGAGGGCGAAGGCGCCACCCTGCGCGAGAAGGCGTCTGCCCTCGCTGAAGCCGGAACCCGGACGGTAAAGGACGAATTGCAGGGTCCCGCCCACTAGTCCGGGCGGCTCGCAGACCTTTGCGCCTTGGAGTGCATTCCGCCGAAGTGGAGCCGGTTCGGCGATCAGATTGCGCTCAAAATCAAGGAGGGGCGGTCAAAGATCACCACCTTGCTTTCGTAGCGCGCGGGTTCAGTCCGCGTCGGCTTCGACCGGCTGGGCTGCAACGGGTGCTGGCGGACCGCTCAACGCGGCCGCCAGCTTTTCCTGGTCGAGCTGGCCTTCCCAACGCGAGACGACCAGGGTCGCCACCGCATTGCCGACGAAGTTGGTCAGGGCCCGGCACTCGCTCATGAAGCGGTCGACGCCGAGGATCAGCGCCATCCCCGCCACGGGTACGCTGGGGACGACCTGCAGCGTCGCCGCCAGGGTGATGAAGCCCGCCCCCGTCACGCCAGCCGCCCCCTTCGAGCTCAGCATGGCCACGCCGAGCAGCAAAAGCTGTTCGCCGAGGGGCAGATCGATCCCCACCGCCTGGGCGATGAACAGCGCCGCCAGCGTCATGTAGATGTTGGTGCCGTCCAGGTTGAAGCTGTAGCCGGTGGGCACGACCAGCCCCACGATGCTCTTGGCGGCGCCCGCCCGCTCCATCTTCTCCAGCAGCGACGGCAGCGCCGCCTCCGAGGAACTGGTCCCCAGCACGAGCAGCAGCTCCTCCTTGAGGTAGCGGATGAGCTTCAGGATCGAGAAGCCGTTCAGGGCTGCGATGGCCCCCAGCACCACCAGTACGAAGAGGATCGAGGTCCCGTAGAAGGTGGCCACCAGCGCCGCCAGGCTGGCGATGCTCTCGATCCCGTACTTGCCCACCGTGAAGGCGAAGGCGCCGAACGCCCCGATGGGCGCGGCGCGCATGAAGATCGCCACCAGCCTGAAGAACGCCTCGGCGGTCGCGTTCAGCACGTTCAGCACCGGCTCGCCGCGATCCCCGATCATCGCCAGCGCCAGGCCGAACGGGATCGAGAAGAACAGCACCTGCAGGATGTTGCCCTCGGTGAAGGCGGTCACCACCGTGGTCGGGATGATGTCCATCAAAAAGCCGATGATCGTCATGTCGTGCGACTTGGCCGCGTAGCCCTTCACCGCCTCGGCGTCGAGCGAGGCCGGGTCGATGTTCATCCCCGCGCCCGGCTGCACGACATTCGCCACGATCAGCCCGACCACCAGGGCGAAGCTCGAGACCGCGAAGAAGTAGCCGAAGGCCTTGGCGGCCACGCCGCCGACCTTGCCGATGTCGCGCATGCCGGCGATCCCGGTGACCACGGTCAAGAAGATCACCGGGGCGATGATCATCTTCACCAGCTTGATGAAGGCGTCCCCGAGCGGCTTGAGCGCCTCGCCGGTGGCTGGCCAGACGTGGCCGATCACCGCCCCCAACGCGATGGCCACGAGGACCTGCAGGTAGAGCTGCGTCCACAGCGGCCGCCTCACCGGCGCCTCGACCGTCCTGATCCCCGCCACGCGACTCCCCCTCCTGCGTCGCCGCAACCTAGCGGATGGCCGGAGCCGCGCCCACAGGGCCGGAAACATCCCTGCAAAACGGATGGCCGATCTTTCGAAAACAGGGGATGCTGATCCTCGAAGAGTCCGCTTCAGACGGACCAATGGGACCGGGAGGACAAGGATGACGACGCTGGATCGGCGCGGCCTGATGCTGGGCGGCGCGGGCCTGATGAGCCTGGCGGCCCTGCCCGCCTTCGCGAAGATCGCCGTGCAGCCGCCTGCCTCCGCCGGGTTCACGCCCGCGGGCGTGGCCGAGCTGAACGCCCAGATGCACGCCCTTGTCGACCAGCAGAAACTGGCCGGCGTCGTCACCCTGCTGGCCCGCAAGGGCAAGGTCGTGAACCTCGACGCCTACGGCAAACAGGACGCTTCGTCGCCCGCGCCCATGGCCGTGGACTCGATCTTCCGCATCGCCTCCATGACCAAGCCCATCGTCGGCGTCGCCATGATGCAGCTGTGGGAACAGGGCAAGTGGAAGCTGGACGATCCGGTGGCCCGGCACATCCCCGAGTTCGCCGGGCTGAAGGTGAAGACCGCCGCCGGCCTGGTCGATCAGACCCGGCCCATGACCATGGCCCAGCTCATGAGCCACACCGCCGGCTTCGGGACCAGCGGCGTCTACGAAGCGGCCAAGGTCAACCTGCGCGAAACCGACCTCCAGGGCATGGTGGACAAGCTCGCCGCCCTGCCGCTCGAAAGCCAGCCGGGCACGGACTGGGCCTATGGACCCTGCGTCGACCTGCAGGGCTACGTGGTCCAGAAGCTGTCGGGCAAGCCGCTCGACCGCTACCTGCAGGATCACCTCTTCACGCCCTTGAAGATGCCCGACACCCAGTTCTGGGTGGACCCGGCCAAGACCGCCCGCGCGGTTCGCATCCACACCTACGACGCCGCCGGCAAGATCGCGCCGGCGGAAAGCCGCGTGCTCACCAACCCGCCGCGGTTCCTGTCCGGCGGCGGCGGCCTGTGGTCCACGGCCCCCGACTATTACCGCTTCTGCCAGGCGCTGCTGCAGGGCGGGGAACTGGACGGCGCCCGCATCCTGAAGCCCGACACCGTCAAGCTGATGCGCAAATCGGTCCTCCAGCCGGGAGTCGGCATCGATCTCTACGGGCCGGTGCAGAAAGGCCTGGGCTTCGGCATGGATTTCGCCGTCAACGAGCGGCCGGCCGAGAGCGGGCTGCCGCACGGCCAGGACAGCTTCTGGTGGGGCGGCGCGTTCGGCACGTGGTTCTGGATCGACCCCACCAACGACATCGTCTTCGTCGGCATGATCCAAAACCTGCGGGGCTCGATCCCGGGGGCCGGCACGCCGGACGTCCGCACGATCTCGCCCAAGGCGGTCTACGCCGCCCTTACCGACCGGAAGGCCTGACCATGCCCCGCCTCGCCATCGGGCCGAGCTCAGAACCAGCTTAGATCCACGCGTCGGCCGCCGGCGGTCAGGCCCTTCAGCCGGGCCCGGCCATCGGCGCCGACCGAGACGATCGCATAGCCGCGCGCTTCTTGGCCTGGCGGCGCCCGCAGCACATCCTGGATTGCTTCGGCCCGTTTCTGATCGGCGTGCAGCCGGTCGACGCCCAGGTCCAGCACGACCCAAGTTGTCTCGGGCGGGGGACGGGCCAGGCAGTCGATGTCGCCCTGCACCGCCACCTCGCCCAGCTTCAGGGCGCCGGCCCGGCTCAGCGCCGCTCCCGTCGCCACGTGATGGTCCCCGCGCCGCGACAGCGCCACCCAGGCGCCCGGCCGCCGGACGGAATCGCCGTGGCCAGGCGGGCAGGCCGTGCCCCCCGGATACTCCGAGCGGAACTGAAACTGGACGTAGTGTCCAGTGAGGAGCTCGCGGGGGTCGTAGCCGGTGATCGCCAGCACCACCTCCCGTCCGCTGGCCCGCGCCAGACCTTCGCGCGCCACCAGGCCGACGAGGGCGAGCGCCAGCACGCCGGCGGCGGCCAGGATCCGCACGGGCACGCCTGGCAGCCTCATATCGGCCTCCTCCCACGCATGGCCCAGGCGACGCCCAGCGCGATCAGCGCCGCGGCGCCGAACACCGCCGCCGAGGTCAGCAGCCCGACGCCCAGGTTGAACAGCAGACTGGCCCCCGCGGCGAGCAGACCCACGACACCGGCGGCGGTGACCGGCGCGTGGCGGTCGTGGCGGCCCAGCGCCACCGCGCCGGCCGACAGCGCCAGCCAGGCGATCGAATGGCCCACGCCCTTGAAGTCGCCATCGAAGCCCGACGCGCCGAACCATATCGACGCACCCCAGACGAGCCAGCCGTAGAGCACTCCGGCCGACCCTTCGAACCGTTCGCGCAGGAACCGCGCGCCGGCCGCGGCGGCCGCCATCGCCACCGACGCGCCCAGGAACAGCTGGCCGGCCTCGTCCCGGAACAACTCGCCGAAGGTCGGCACCGCCAGGATCGCCGCAATCCCCGCAACATGCGCCAGCGCCTGCGACCGCCAGGCCAGGGCCAGGCCCATGCCCAGCGGCGCCGCCACAGCGAGCCATCCCGGCCACTGCGGCTCGCCGGGCCCGGAGCGCGGCCCGTCCGCGACGTCGCCGAACCCCAGCAGCACCAGGCCCACCGCAGCCGGCCAGGGCGAGCGTCCCGCCAGCGCCAGCAGCGCCGCCGCCAGGCCCGCCGCGCGCAGCGCCGCCTGCGGTTCGCCGGCGATGTCGAAGATCTGGCCGGTCAGCCCGATGGCGGCGGCGAACACCAGCGCCGCCACGCTCAGCAGCACCTGGCTGGCCACGGCCCGGCCCCGCGCGCTGGCCCAGGCCGCGCCGCCCGCCGCCCCCAGGAACGCTGCGAGCACCAGGACGAACCGCGCGATCCGCGGGATCTCGGACCAGTTGGCGGCGACGAAGGCGATGACCGCCACCCCGGCCAGCAGCCCACCGATGATCGCCAGCGCCGTGGCGGCGTCCAGGCGGCGGCCCTCGCCGATGCTCTGCAGGATCGCGGCGCGGCTCTCGGCCGGCACCAGGCCGCGGCCGATCCAGTCGTCCAGGTCCCGTTCAAGCCGCTGTCGGTAGCTCGCCATCGGTCCTCCGCGCCGCGACACTGGCCCAGTCGCGGCGTCGGCGCCTAGCCCCCGCTCGACGCCTTGCGGCCAGCCGCCGTTCGGATCACGCGTTCGATTTCAAACATTCAGTATGTTCAAAAACCGCCGATATAGAACGACGGGCGCATTGACGCGGGGTGCACCATGCCGGACATTCGAATCCAAGCGCCATCAAGGCGCCATCAAAACGGGCTTGGGGGAAACGTCGGATGTCATCCAGAAAGAGCATTCTGCTGTCTTGCGTCTACGCGATGACGGCAATCTCCGGCGCGGTCGTCGCGACAGCGGCGTCGGCGCAAACCACTGAAATCGAGGAACTTGTCGTAACCGCCGAAAAGCGGGAGCAATCGCTGCAGGACGTACCGGTCGCCGTGTCGGCCTTCACCGACGAGCGCCGCGAACTGGTCGGCATCAACTCGGTGGCCGATCTCACGAACTTCACGCCCGGCCTCGCCTATTCCACCAACAACGACCGCATCAACATGCGCGGCATCGGCCGCTTCACGAACAACCGCTCCACCGAGGGCGGCGTGGCCATGTACAATGACGGCTTCTACACCTCGTCGGTGACGGCCTTCGCGCAGTCGTCCCTGTTCATCGAGCGGACCGAGGCGCTGCGTGGGCCGCAGGGCACGCTCTACGGCCGCAACGCCATCGGCGGGGCGCTGAACATCGTCTCCAAGCGGCCCACCGACGACTTCTACGGCGAGGTCCGCGCCGGCTACGGCAATTACGACAACAAGCTGGCCGAGGCCGCCGTCTCCGGCCCCATCGCCGGCTCCGTGCGCGGCCGCCTCGCCGCCTCCTACGGCCATATCGGCAAGGGCGTGTTCGAGAACCTCAATCCCGACGGCGAGGACGAGGGCAACCGCGGCGCCGTCTGGACGGTGGAGGGCCAACTGGACGGCGGTCTGGCCGACGATAAGCTCGAATGGTGGTTCAAAGCCTCCACCACCGAGTGGCACACCCTGGGCCGCGGCCCAGGTGGCCGCACCACCGCGATCTACGGCCTGCGCGATGTGACCACGCCGTTCCAGGCGGCGCTGACGCCCAACGCCGGCGGCTTCGGCCTTAGCCCGTCCATCGCCGGCAACACCTGCCAGTTCTGCTTCGACACCGACGACGGCAACTACATCAACCTGGAGAGCAACACCTATACGCTCGAGGCCGTGCTGCACCTCGACAAGATCGACGTGAAGTACGTGGGCGGCATGACCTACTACGACTACCGGCTCCAGACCGACCTGGACGGCACGTCGCGGCGGACGCCGTTCTTCCTGCCCGGCGTTCCGGCCCAGCTCTACTACCCGCGTCGCAACAACCAGTACCAGGAAGAGGTCTGGTGGTTCTCGAACGAGCTCAACTTCACCTCGACCCACGACGGGCCGGTGCAGTGGCTGATCGGTCTCTACCAGTTCCGCGAGGGCTCCAACTACACCCTCTCCGACGCGCGCTACGCCGACAACGCGGGCTTCGAGAACCCCACCCTGTTCTCCACCAACCCGGCCACCCAGCTCATCGCTGCGGCGCCGAACCCCGAGCGCCGCTACGCCTACGGCTCGTCCGAGAACGTCAGCGAATCCTACGCCACCTTCGGCCAGGTCGACTGGCAGGCGACGGAGACGCTGAAGGTCACGGCCGGCCTGCGCTACACCTACGACAAGAAACGCTCCTTCGAGAGCGCCCGGCTCCTGTGCCTCTACACCGCCACCTGCCCGATCTCGCGGATCACAGGCCGCGCGGTCGACGTCACCGCCGTCGCCTCGCCGGGCACGAGCACCGACCCGGCCGTGTACCTGCCCGCCTACACCGATCCCACCACCGGGCTGCGCCACCGCGGCCTGCGGGAGAGCTGGAGCGCCGTCTCCGGCACCCTCGGCGTCGACTGGAAGCCCGACGCGGACACCCTCGTCTACGCCAAGTACACCCGCGGCTATAAGGCAGGCGGCTTCAACTCCGGCACCACCACGCTGCAGTCCAACGTCAGCACCGACAAGGAGACCATCGACGCCTACGAGGTGGGGGCCAAGAAGACGTTCGGCGGCCGCTTCCAGGCCAACGCCTCGGCCTTCTGGTACGACTACCAGGACATCCAGGTGCCGATCTCGGGCCTGAACCCGGTGACCAGCACCAACGTCAACTCGTTCTTCAACCTGCCCAAGGCCCGCGTGCTCGGCTTCGAGGTCGAGACGATCTGGCAGCCGATCGACAACCTGCAGATCCTGGCCAACTACTCCTACCTGAACGCCGAGCTGCGCGAGGCCTGCTGCTTCCAGGACTCCGAGGATCCGCGCGGCCTGGTGCCGGGCGCCAACCTCGCCGGCAACACGCCCGCGCAGCTGGCGAACCCGACGGCGTCGCTCAACCAGGACCTCAAGGGCCAGAAGCTGCCGTCGTCGACGCCGCACCGCGTCACGATCAACGGCAACTACACCTGGGAGCTGGAGCCGGGGAACCTCTCGGCCTCGCTCACCTACGTCTGGCGGGATGCGACCTACTATTCGATCTTCAACCGCTACTACAATCGGGTGAAGGCCTACGATCAGGTCGACGCGCGCCTGCTGTTCAGCGACCGCGACGACAAGTGGACGGTGATCGCGTACCTGAAGAACGCCTTCGACTCGCGCGGTTCGGCCGGGGTCACGTCCACTCGGATCAACACCGGGCCGGACACGGGCTACGTCAATCAGACGGTGTCCTACATCCCCCCGCGGACCTACGGCATCGAGCTCCAGCGGCGCTTCTAGCCGCCGACCTCACCGCGACGCGAACGCCCCGGCCATCGCCGGGGCGTTTTGGTTTGGCCCCCTGAAACAACCGTGTAATGGCGTCGCAACATTGCGGCCCTGCAACGTCCCTACCCCTCGGCCACCGCACGGCATCAACGAGGGACGCATGCACGACGACAAAGATCACCACCGGGGGCTGGCTTTCGATCTCCAGGCCCTGGAGCGGCAGATGATGGCGCGGCGACGCATGCTGGGCCTGCTCGCGGCCGGCGGCGGCGCCCTCCTGCTGGACGCCTGCGGCGGCTCGGGCGACTCGTCCGGCGCCTCGACCTCCACCTCCACGACGACGACCACGACCACGGGGACCGGGACCACCGGCGCGGGCACGACCGGCACGGGCGGTTCGGCCTGCAGCGCGACGCCCGCCGAGACGAACGGCCCCTACCCGGCCGACGGCTCCAACATGGCCAATGGCGTGCTCTCCAACATCCTGACCACCAGCGGCATCGTGCGCAGCGACATCCGCTCCAGCTTCGCCGGCCTCTCGGGGACGGCGGCAGGCGTGCAGCTCACCCTGACCATCAACCTGGTGAACACCAACGCCTCATGCGCGGCTCTGTCCGAGTACGCCATCTACATGTGGCACGCCGACCAGAACGGCCAGTACTCGATCTACGACCTGCCGCAGCAGAACTACCTGCGCGGCGTCCAGGCCACCGATGCGAACGGGCAGGCCACCTTCACCACCATCTTCCCGGGCTGCTATGCGGGCCGCTATCCCCACATCCACTTCGAGGTTTATCGCTCGCTCAGCACGGCCACGGCCTACGCCAACCGGCTGCTGGTCTCGCAGTTCGCCATGCCGTCGGCAGCCTGCACGGCCGTCTATGCAGCCGGCGGCTATCCGAACAGCGCCTCCCGGTTCGCCCAGACCAGCACGACGAGCGACAACGTCTTCGGCGACAATACGACAGCGCAGATCGCGGCCATGACCCCGGCCCTCACCGGCAGCCCCAGCGCCGGCTACAGCGGCGCCGTCACCGTGGGCCTGGCGCTCTGACCTCTAGCGGCAGCCCGCGATCACGCGCTCCAGATCCTGCAGCCGTTCCATGCGCAGGATCCGTCCGGCCGCCATCAGCTGATAGCGGTCGGCCGCGCCCGGGGCGGCGCGCAGCGCGGCGTCGGTGTCGGGGTAGC